>CAMAXP010000003.1 GCA_945862265.1 Bordetella parapertussis | reverse complement strand
TACACCCAGGCTCAACTCGACGTCATCGCCAACCGCCTCAACAACCGACCACGAAAAAAGTTGGGCTACCTAACCCCTCTCGAATTTATAGATCTGAGATACTCTACTCGCAGCACTCGCGCACTTCGTTCTTGAATCTGCCCGGACTTTTGAAAAAATTTGTGTCAATTCACTGAGAGGATATTGCCATGAAGACCCGCATGTTCGCCCTGATCACCGGCCTGGCCCTCGGCGGGCCCGCCCTGGCCGGGCTGGAGTCCATCACCAACCAGGACGCGACCACCGGCTTGCGGGAGGCGCTGGTGAAAGGCGCCCAGGTCGCTGTCGAGGCGCTCGGCAAGCAGGACGGGTTCTTCGGCAACGGCAAGGTGAAGATCCCGCTGCCCGAGTCCGCGCAGAAGGTCGAGAAGGTCATGCGCCAGTTCGGCATGGGCAAGCAGGCCGATGAGCTGATCCTCACGCTCAACCGCGCCGCCGAGGCTGCGATGCCGGAGGCCAAGGTGCTGCTGGTCGACGCGGTGAAGAAGATAAGCGTGCAGGACGCCAAGGGGATCCTCACCGGCGGCCAGGATTCCGCCACGCAGTATTTCAAGCGCACCAGCAGCGATCAACTGCGGGCGAAATTCCTGCCCATCGTGAAGAAGGCGACCGAGAAGGTGAAGCTTGCGCAGAAGTACGACGAGTACGCCGAAAAGGGCGTGAAGTTCGGCCTCGTCAAGAAGGAGGATGCGAACCTGGACAACTACGTCACGCAAAAGGCGCTCGACGGCCTCTTTGTGATGGTGGCCGAGGAAGAAGCCAGGATCCGCCAGAACCCGGCCGAAGCGGCTACCAGCATCTTGAAGAAGGTGTTCGGCGCGCTGAAGTGACTTGAATCGACCGCGAGCGCGGACTTCAGTCGCGATACCCGGCTTCCCGCTGATGCCGGATTCGCAGCAACCGCACTACGTCGCGAACCGGGTCGAATCGATACAGCGCGAGGTATCCCGAGTTGCCGTGCGAGATCACGAGTTCGCGCAATTCGCCTTCTGCGCGACGGCCTATGAGCGGGTGATCCGCGAGGATCACGACTGCATCGAGAACGCGCCCAAGCGCTTGCGGGGCGGACTGCGGCGCCTGTTCGAGCAGGAACTCGCCGACGCGCTCGAGGTCGGCGAGTGCCTCGGCCGAATAGATTACTTGCGCCACTTAACGGGCTTGGGGCGCTTCACTGCCTCGCCGCGGACCTTGGCCGCTACATAGTTGTGCACATCCTGCATTGCATAGCCCACTCCGCTCTGCTGCATGCCTGCGTCAGCGCGAGCCGCGTCGTCCAGGAAGCTTCGGTAGCGCTTGGCGGCAGCGACGTGCTCGGCCAAGGCACGCACCATGACCGCGTGTGTGGTTTCGCCCGTGCGGCGGGCAAGCTTTTCCAGCTCGGCTTTCAGGGTGGACGGCAGCTTCAGGCTTGTAGCAGCAATGGCCATGGCGGATCTCCAGCAGGTAGTCGGATTGTACTACTCCGGCCGGCGTCCTGCTCCAGGAACTAGTGCGCTTTGTCCCAGTTGTCACCCACGCCGATATCGACGATGAGCTGGACATCGAGCTTCCCCACGTTCTGCATCAGGTCGGGCAACGCACCCTTGACCGCATCCAGTTCCGCGTCCGGCACCTGCAGCACGAGTTCGTCATGCACCTGCATTATCAGCAGCGTGGCGAGCTTTTGCGCCTCCAGCCAGTCTTGCACCCGCACCATCGCCAGCTTGATCAGGTCCGCTGCGGTGCCCTGCATCGGCGCATTGATCGCCGCGCGCTCGGCGGCTTGCTTCCTCTGCGGCCCGCCGCTCTTGATCTCCGGCAGCCACAGCCGCCGGCCGAACACCGTCTCGACATAGCCGCGGCTGCGCGCGAGCTCGCGTGTTTCTTGCATGTATCGCGCGACGCCGGGGTAGCGGTTGAAGTAGCTGTCGATGTAGGCCTGTGCGGTGACGCGCTCGATGCCCAGGTTCTGCGCGAGGCCGAACGCGGACATGCCGTAGATCAGCCCGAAGTTGATCGCCTTGGCGGCGCGGCGCTCATCTGACGTGACTTCGTCGATCTTGCGGCCGAAGACTTCCGCTGCGGTGGCGCGGTGCACGTCGTGGCCGTGTTCGAAGGCGTGCCTCAGGCCGGCGTCCCCCGACAGGTGGGCCATGATCCGCAACTCGATCTGCGAATAGTCGGCGCTCACCAGCTTCCATCCGGGCGGCGCGATGAACGCTTCGCGGATGCGCCGGCCCTGCGGCGTGCGGACGGGGATGTTCTGCAGGTTGGGGTCGTTGGACGCAAGGCGCCCGGTGACCGCAACGGCCTGCGAGTAGGTCGTGTGCACCCGGCCGGTTCGCGCGTCCACCATGCGCGGCAGTTTGTCGGTGTACGTCGATTTCAGCTTCGCGATGCTGCGGTAGTCGAGCAGGATCTTGGGCAGCGGGAAGTCGGCCGCGAGTTCCTGCAGCACGTCCTCGTCGGTGGAAGGCTGCCCGCCCGGGGTTTTCTTCTTCACCGGCAGCCCCTGCTTCTCGAACAGGATCTCCTGGATCTGTTTGGGTGAGTTGAGGTTGAACGGCTGGCCGGCGGCTTCGTGCGCCTTTTGCTCCAGCGCCATCATTTCCTTGCCGAGCTCGTGGCTTTGCGCCTCGAGCTTGCCCGAGTCGAGGAGCACGCCGTTCCTCTCCATCTTCAGGAGCACGGGCATCACCGGCATCTCGATCGTCTCGTAGACGAGCTTCAGCTTTTCGTCCGCGGCAATCCGCGGGTAGAGCGCATCGTGGACCGCCAGCGTGCAGTCGGCGTCCTCGGCCGAGTACTGGGTGGCGCGCTCGACGTCGACCTCCGCAAAAGAGATCCGCGAGGCGCCCTTGCCGGTGACCGCGTCGTAACTGATCGTCTCCCAGCCCAGGTGCCGCCGGGCGAGGGTCTCGAGGTCGTGCCGCTCGTTCACCTCGAACACATACGATTCGAGCAGCGTGTCGTGGGCAATCCCGCCCAGGGCAACGCCGTGGTTGGCGAGGATGTGCGCGTCGAATTTGAGGTTCTGGCCGACCTTGGTGCGCTTGTCGCTCTCAATCCAGGGCTTGAGGATCTCCAGCGCCCGTGCGACACCGATCTGGTCGGGCGCGCCTGCGTAGCGATGCGCTACCGGCACGTAGAACGCAGCATCGTCGAACGCGAACGACAACCCGACGAGGTTGGCTACCATCGGCTCGAGCCCGTCGGTCTCGGTGTCGAACCCCACCACCGACGCCGTTTCCAGCCGCAAGGCCAGGGCGCGCAGCCCAGGCTCGTCGATGACCATTGCATAGCCGCGGCGTGCGGTGTCCACGGGCGTCGTTGCTTGCATGGGCGCCGCAGAGGGCGTGCGGAAATCCCGTCCGACTGCGGGCGCGGCACCCTCGGGCGCCTCGCCGTCCAGTTCCTTCAGGCGGCTCTTGAACCCGAAGCGCGCGAACAGTTCGCGAAGTTTCGCCGCATCGTAGAGGTCCTTGTGCAGGTCCTCGAGCGTGAGCGGCAGTTCGCAGTCGCGCTTCATGGTGAGCAGCCAGCGCGCCTTGGGCAGCCACTCGAGCGACTTGCGCAGGTTCTCGCCGACCACGCCGCCGATGTCGTTGGCGTGCGCCACCACGGCGTCGAGGGACCCGTATTGCTGGATCCATTTCGCCGCGGTCTTCGGCCCCACCTTCGGCACGCCCGGGACGTTGTCCACCGCGTCACCGACCAGCGAGTAGTAGTCGACGATCAGTTCCGGCGGCACGCCGAACTTCTGCTTCACGCCCTCGATGTCGAGCTTCTCGTTGGTCATGGTGTTGACCAGCGTCACGCGCTCATCCACCAGCTGGGCGAGGTCCTTGTCCCCGGTCGAGATCACGCAGTGCATCCCGGCCGCTTTGGCCCGCTCGGCAAGGGTCGCGATCACGTCGTCGGCCTCCACGCCATCCACGCCGATCACCGGCCAGCCCATCGCCACGATCGCTTCCTTGAGGGGCTCGATCTGCACGACCAGGTCTTCGGGCATCGGCGAGCGCTGCGCCTTGTATTCCGGGTAGGCGTCGTCGCGAAAGGTCTTGGCCTTGGTGTCGAATACGCAAGCGCGCGCTTCCGCCTTGTAGTCCTGCGACAGCCGCCGTAGCATGCTGAGGACCCCGGAGATCGCGCCGGTCGGTTCGCCCTGCGCGTTCTTCAGGTCGGGCAGGGCGTGGAATGCGCGATACAGGTACGACGAGCCGTCGACCAGCAGCAGCGTGCGGACAGTTTCTTCTTGAGGATGTGTAGACACGATGAGTGACTTGGACAAGCTTCCGGTGCCGGCCGACCCCGGAGCCGAAACCTCGCGGGAGGCATGGCGGGTGTTCGGGATTATGTCAGAGTTCGTCGAGGCGACCGAGCGGCTGTCCCGCATCCGGCCCGCCGTGTCGATCTTTGGCAGCGCGCGGGTCGCGCCGGACTCGGCCGAGTACATGCTTGCGGAGCAGACCGCGCGGCTGCTGTCGGACGCGGGGTTTGCGGTGATCTCGGGGGGCGGTCCGGGCGTGATGGAGGCGGCCAACAAGGGCGCCTTCTTCGGCAAGTCGCCCTCGGTGGGCCTCAACATCCAGTTGAAGCACGAGCAGCACGCCAACGCCTACCAGGACATCAGCCTGCGATTCAAGCATTTCTTCGCGCGCAAGGTGATGTTCGTGAAGTTCGCGTGCGCCTACGTGGTCATGCCGGGGGGGTTCGGGACACTCGACGAACTGTTCGAGGCGCTGGTGCTGGTGCAGACCAAGAAGACGCGGCCGATGCCGATCATCCTGATGCATTCCCACTTCTGGGCCGGCCTGGTCGAATGGCTTCGCGGCCGCCTTGTGGAGGAGAAGATGATCGATCCGGCGGACGTCGACCTGATCCAGGTGATCGACGACCCCAAGGCCGTGGCCGAGGCGATCTTTGCCCACTACGAGAAGCGCGGCTTCCAGCTGCTGCCGTCCGAGCGCGAGGTGATGCTGAATCTTTAGCGCAAGGGGCGGTCTGAGGAGGGGGCGCGGGCCCCTCTTCTGGCCCAGTCTGCTAGAATCCCCCTCGATTCGACACGCCATGTGCAAACTCCTTTTTCCCCTCCTCCTCGCCGCCGCGCTGCCGGTGTTCGCCCAGTCCGGCGCGACGCTCAAGCTCGAGCCGCTGCCCGCCCCGCCGCCGATGGCGCCCGGGCTGTCGGACGACGACATCGGGCCGCGGATCAACATCCCGGTGCAGAAGGAAGACAAGGTCGAGGAGGTGCGCGAGAACGGCCGCGTGGTGATGATGAAGGTCACGCCGCCCGGCGGCGTTCCGTACTACCTGATGGACAACACCGGCAACGGCTCCTGGACACGTCGTGACTCCCTCGACGACGGCGTGCGCGTGCCGATGTGGACCATCCGTACTTTCGACTGATCGCTTGTCGGTCTTCACGCCGGTTTCCGAACCCCAGCTGGCCGACTGGCTGAAGCGCTATTCGCTCGGCACGCTCGAAAAGCTCGAGCCCATCGCCGCCGGGATCGAGAACACCAACTACTTCGTCACCACCACGCAGGGCGCTTACGTCCTCACGCTGTTCGAAAAGCTGACGGCGAAGGAGCTGCCCTTCTACCTCAACCTGATGGCGCACCTCGCGCGGCATGGCATCCCGTGCCCGGCACCGATCGCGGACCTGTCCGACCAGTACATGGGCGAGCTGAACGGCAAGCCCGCTGCGCTGGTTACGCGGCTGCCGGGAAAATCGGTCATGAAGCCGGGCCGCGATGAATGCGCGCAACTCGGCGCACAACTCGCGCAGATGCACCTCGCAGGACAGTCGTACCCCGGGTTCCTCGAAAACCCGCGCGGCCCCCGCTGGTGGCGCGAGGCGGCACCGCAGGTGCGCCCCTTCCTAGACGCGGAGCGCCAGGCCCTGCTCGACGCGGAGATGGCCTTCCAGGGGCTGCATCGCTTCCCGGACCTGCCGCGCGGTCCGGTGCATGGCGACCTGTTTCGCGACAATGCGCTGTTTGATGCGGGCCGCCTCTCGGCGGTCTTCGACTATTACTTCGCCGGCGTCGACGTGTTGCTGTTCGATGTTGCCGTCTGCGCGAACGACTGGTGCCTCGTCGATGCGACTTCCGACCGACGCTTCGACCCTGCGCTGGTGACGGCCTTCCTCAACGAGTACGCGGCGGTCCGGCCATTCACGGCCGCCGAGCAGGAAGCCTGGCCTACCCTCCTGCGCGGTGCAGCGCTCCGCTTCTGGCTGTCGCGCCTGTACGATTTCCACCTGCCCCGTCCCGGCGAACTGGTGCATGCCCACGACCCGGAGCATTTTCGCGAGATCCTTTCGCTGCGGGCCAACCCGCGGAGCGCAGTCCCATGGGTGAGGTGAACGCCGTGCAGGCCAAGCTCGTTCCCGCAGCGTGCGGCTGGCGCTGGCTGGCCGACGGCTGGCGGATGTTCAAGTCAAGTCCGGTGAGGTGGCTGATGCTGGTGTCTTCTTACTGGATGCTGATGACGGTGGTGAGCATCGTCCCGTTCATCGGCCTGGTCGCGGCGCTGATCCTGGTCCCGGGATTCTCGGTCGGCTTCATGGCCGCAGCTCGCGCTTCTGCGCTCCGCGAACCCGTTGCCCTGTCCCTGATCTTCGCGGGGTTCCGTGAGCGTGCGCGCGCCCAGTTGGTTCTGGGCGTCATCTACCTGCTGCTGATGGTGCTCGTGCTGGCCTCCAGCGCGCTCGCCGATGACGGCGCGCTTGCACGTTGGATGGTGACGGGCGCGCGGCCCTCGAACGAAGTCTTCCAGTCAGACGCGTTCCTGCTCGCCCTCTGGATTGCGGCGATGGCCTACATGCCGGTCATGATGCTGATGTGGTTCTCGCCGACGCTCGTGGCCTGGCACGCGATGCCGGTAGGCAAGGCGCTGTTCTTTTCGCTGTTTGCCTGCATGATGAACTGGCGCGCATTCACCCTGTACGGCGTTGCCTCCGCGCTGATGCTGATCGTCGTGCCGATCGTCGTGCTGTTCGTGCTCCTGCTGGCCTCCGGCGGCACGCTGCGTCCCGCACTGATGGGCATCATGTTCCCGCTGGTGTTTTCGCTGATGCCGGTCATGTTTGCGAGCTTTTTCGCGAGCTACCGCGACATCTTTGCCCGTCCGGCGGATCAGGCGGCGACGGACGGGCCGCCCGCGGCCGGGTAGCCCTGACTGCAGCAGGGTTGTGCGGCGCACAATCCGCATCCCGGGTGGGATAGAATTCTAGGTTCTCCCGTCCCAGGCATTCCATGCAGCGTCTGCGCGAGATCCCTTACAACTACACCTCGTTCTCCGACCGGGAAATCGTGCTGCGCCTGCTCGGGCCGGCAGGGTGGGACTTGATCAGCGAACTGCGTGCCGAACGCCGCACCGGCCGCTCCGCGCGCATGCTTTACGAGGTGCTCGGCGAGATCTGGGTCGTGCAGCGCAACCCCTACCTCGAGGACGACCTGATAGAGCATCCCAAGCGCCGCGCGCAGGTGTTGGCCGGGATGAGGAATCGCCTCGAGGAAATCGAACTCCGGCGCGGTGAGAGCGACAAGGTGCAGGGCCTGCTCGAATCCGCCCGCGATGCGGTCGCAAAGTTCGACGCGGCATTTGACGACACGCGCGCGCTGCGGCGCAAAGCCCTGCGCAGGCTGTCGCGCGTCACGCGCAAGGACAACATCGCATTCGACGGCTTCGCCCGGGTCTCGCATGTGACCGACGCCACCGACTGGCGCGTGGAGTATCCGTTTGTCGTCATCTCTCCCGAGACCGAGGAGGAGGTGCAGCCGATCGTGCGGGAACTCATTGCGCTCGGCCTGACGATCATCCCGCGCGGCGGCGGCACGGGTTACACCGGCGGCGCCGTGCCGCTCACTCGCCGTTCCGCGGTGATCAACACCGAGAAGCTCGAAACCCTAGGCACAGTCGAAGACACGGTATTGCCGGGCCTCGAGCGCGCGACGACGACCATCCGCTGCGGCGCCGGCGTGGTGACCCGCCGGGTGATGGACGCCGCGGAGTCCGCCGGTCTCGTTTTCGCGGTGGACCCCACTTCGGCGGACGCCTCGTGCATCGGCGGCAACGTGGCGATGAACGCCGGCGGCAAGAAGGCGGTCATGTGGGGCACCGCGATCGACAACCTTGCCTCGTGGCGGATGGTGACGCCGGATGCGGAGTGGCTGGAGGTGGAGCGCGTCGGGCACAACCTCGGGAAGATCCACGATGCCGAAAAGGCGGTCTTCCGGGTCTGCCGTTTTGCCGCCGACGGCCGAAAACTCATCGAGGAGTCGCGCATCGAGGTGCCGGGCAGCGCATTTCGCAAGACCGGCCTCGGCAAGGACGTGACCGACAAGTTCCTTGGCGGGCTGCCCGGGGTGCAGAAGGAGGGCACCGACGGGATCATCACCTCGGCGCGCTTCATCCTCCACCGGATGCCGGCGCACATCCGCACGGTATGCCTCGAGTTCTTCGGCACTGCCCATGACGCAGTGCCGGCCATCGTGGAGATCAAGGATTTCCTCGACGCGCACGCTTCGGCCATGCTTGCGGGCCTGGAGCACCTGGACGACCGCTACCTCAAGGCGGTCGGCTACGCCACCAAGGCGCGCCGCAACCAGCGGCCCAAGATGGTCCTGTTCGGCGACATCGTCGGCGACAACGTCGACGAGGTCGCCAGCGCAGCGTCGGCAGTCGTGCGATTGGCGAATGCGCGTGGCGGCGAGGGGTTCGTCGCCGTGACGGCCGAGACCAGGAAGCGCTTCTGGCTCGACCGCGCGCGCACCGCGGCCATCGCCAAGCACACCAATGCGTTCAAGATCAACGAGGACGTGGTGATCCCGCTGCCGCGCCTCGCGGAATACTCGGACGGCATCGAACGCATCAACATCGAGCTTTCCATCGGCAACAAGCTCGAGCTGCTCGACGCGCTCGGGGACTACTTCGCGGGCGACCTGCCGCTGGTGCAGCAGGACGTGAAGATCGCCGCGGCGGAGTTGCTCGGCGAGCGCCAGCAGCGCGCGCTGGAGGCGGTGGCCAAGGTCCGTGCCCGCTGGCAATGGCTGCTCAGCCACCTCGACGCGCCGGCGGTGGAGATGAGTTCGGATATCTCAGGTTGGGGCGCCCTGCATGCCGAGCTTTCGCAACAGTACGGGACGGTGTTCGAGGCCCTCCAGTCACACGCCCTGCGCGTCTCCTGGAAGGTAGAGCTGCGCGAAGACCTGCAGCGCATCTTCAGCGGCCTGGCGTTCGGGAAGATCGTCGAGGGCGCGCAGGCGACGCATGCAAAGGTGCTGCGCGGCCGCGTGTTCGTCGCGCTGCACATGCATGCCGGCGACGGCAACGTGCACACCAACATCCCGGTGAACTCCGACGACTACGCGATGCTGCAGCGGGCCAACGATGCGGTCGCGCGCATCATGAAGCTCGCCAAGTCGCTGGGCGGCGTGATTTCGGGCGAGCACGGCATCGGCATCACCAAGATGGACTACCTCGAGCCTGCGGAGGTCGAGGCGTTCCGCGCCTACAAGCAGAAGATCGACCCCAACGGCCGCTTCAACGCGGGCAAGCTCCTCGCCGGAGGCGACCTTGCCAACGCGTATACGCCCAGCTTCTCCCTGCTCGGCGCGGAATCGCTGATCCTCGAGCAGTCCGACCTCGGCCGGATCAACAACTCCATCAAGGACTGCCTGCGCTGCGGCAAGTGCAAGCCCGTGTGCGCCACGCATGTGCCGCGCGCGAACCTGCTGTATTCGCCGCGCAACAAGATACTGGCGACCTCGCTCCTCACCGAGGCGTTCCTCTACGAGGAGCAGACGCGCCGCGGGGTGTCGTTCGCGCATTACGACGAATTCAGCGACGTCGCCGACCACTGCACCGTGTGCCACAAGTGCGCGAGCCCCTGCCCGGTCGACATCGATTTCGGCGACGTGTCGATCGCAATGCGCAACCTCCTGCGCCGCCAGGGCAAGCGTCGCTTCAATCCCGGCACCGCGGCGTCGATGCTGTTCCTCAACGCGACCGACCCGCGCAAGATCAAGCTCGTGCGCACCATCATGATCGAGTGGGGATACAAGCTGCAGCGCCTGGCCTACGGCTTGGCGAAGCGCGCCGGCCTCGCGGGGCGGCAGACCACGCGCCCGCCGGCCACGACCGGCGGCCGGCCGGCACTGGTGGCGCAGGTGGTGCATTTCATCAACAAGCCGATGCCGGGCAACCTGCCCAAGAAGACGGCGCGAGCTTTGCTCGACGTCGAGGATGCGCGCATCGTGCCGATCATCCGCGACCCGCGCAAGGTCACGGAGGACTCGGACGCGGTTTTCTACTTCCCGGGATGCGGGTCGGAGCGCCTGTTTTCGCAGGTGGGGCTCGCGACGCAGGCCATGCTCTACGAGATCGGGACGCAGTGCGTGCTGCCGCCTGGATACCTGTGCTGCGGCTATCCGCAGACTTCCGCCGGGGAGGCAGAAAAGGGGGAGCGCATCATCACGCAGAACCGGGTGCTGTTCCATCGCCTTGCCACTACGCTGAACTACCTCGATATCAAGACCGTCATCGTGTCTTGCGGCACCTGCATGGACCAGCTCGAGAAGTACGAGTTCGAAAAGATCTTCCCCGGCTGTCGCCTCCTCGACATCCACGAATACCTGCTCGAAAAGGGCGTGAAACTCGACGGCGTGGCGGGCACGCGCTACATGTACCACGACCCCTGCCACAGCCCGATCAAGACGCAACAGCCGATGAAGGTCGTCAACGCCCTGCTCGGCGGTGGCGTGGCGCTGTCGGACCGCTGCTGCGGCGAATCGGGAACCCTTGCGGTGACGCGGCCCGACGTTTCGACGCAGGTGCGATTCCGCAAGGAAGAGGAATTCAGGAAGGGCGTCGCGGCCATCGAAGCCACGGGTCATGCCGGACCCGTGAAAATGCTCACGTCCTGCCCTTCGTGTTTGCAAGGTTTGACGCGCTTTGCGGATGACACTGGCGTACAGTCCGATTATATTGTCGTCGAGTTGGCCCGCCACCTGCTCGGCCCCGATTGGCTGCAGGGTTTCGTACAGAAGGCCAACAACGGCGGGATCGAACGAGTCCTGCTCTGAGGGGAACCAGGGGATGCACTGCTTGTTCTGTGAAGAGGAGGGCGGAAGCGTGCTTTGGCAAGACGATTTCTGCCGCATCGTGCGCGCTCCTGGTGACGGTTACCCCGGGTTGTGCAGGGTGGTGCTCCAGCGCCACGTGCGCGAAATGACCGACCTGGCGGAAGATGAGCGTGCGCGATTGATGGGTGCCGTATTTGCAACCGAATCCGCGTTGCGCGGGCTGTTCCGGCCCGACAAGATCAATCTTGCGAGCTTCGGCAACCAGGTGCCGCACCTTCACTGGCACGTGATCCCGCGCACCGCCGACGATCCCCATTTCCCCGACCCCGCATGGGGCCTCGCCCGGCGCACTGCGCCGCCGGTGGCCGCCGGCGTGAGCGACGCGGCGATTGCGGCCAAGCTCGCCGAACTGCTGAACTGACGCAGGAGCCCTTTTCGCCATGACCGATTCCGTCCTCGAGCTGCCGGAGTTCTCTGCAGAAGCCGCACCCGAATTCACCGACGTGCTGGCCTGCAAGGCGTGGCTCGAGCACGTCCCGCTGGCCAACGTGGTCGAGGCGCAGCGCCAGTTGCTTGCACAGTCGATCGAGTTCAACCGGTTCCCCTGCAAGGCCGCCATGCGCCTGCAGGTCCTCGAGGCGCTGCGCGAAGCCGTTGCCTTTGTGCAGATCGAGCAGGCCAAGCGGTTCACCAACCGCGCGCTGCCGATGGCGGAAACCGAGTCCGCGATCTTCGCCGACACGACGGCGCTGTGGGAGAACATGCGCATCGGCTACCTGCGCTGCCTGGCCGCTTGCCAGGCAGACGAGATGGGCATGCGGGCGCACGCGGCGCTGCTCGCGCAGCGCGTGCTCGCGTACTGCGGCCTGAAGATGTTCCACCACTACCGCGCCTATCGCGAAGCGCCCCGCGGCGACTGGAAGGCGCTGCACTCGGCCTACAAGATCGCCGAGGAACTGGGCATCACCGAGGACGAAGTCAAGGACTACCTCAACCGGGACGTGCATGACTCATCGCCCCGGATCCAGTACATGCGCGCCCTGCTCATGGGGTTGACCAATCCCAACGAACTCGCGCGCCGCCAGTTGTCGTTCGTCGCCTTCCTGCTCGAGCGCTGGGCGGAGAAAGTCGACCTCTCGGCCCAGCCCGTGGCCGACGAAGGCATGCTGCCGCTGGTCGTCGACCTCGCGGGGGACTCGCCGCCGGAGCGGATGGCCGGGTCGGGGGACACCCCGATCGTCGACCCGCGCTTCCTCGATGTCAGCCGCCTCACCAAGAGCCTCAAGAACCGCATCGGCCTGCTGAGGAAGGGAGAGTCGCCCGCCAAGCTCGCGCTGGGCGAGGACTGCGTGCAGCCTTCCTGCGAACAGCTGCTGGTTTTCCTCTACCGGCAATGGTGCCAGCCGCGGCAGCCGCGCGCCGGCGAGAGGAAGCAGGTCAAGCAGGTCGCGATGGTCTGCAACGACATGCAGGCCATCCACTACTACATCTTCGGCAGGGTCTTCCGGCAGCCGGGCGCCCAGAAGGAGCTGTCGCAGCGGGAGCGCGACCAGATTGCCACCTTCGGGCGCATCAGCACCAAGGACGAGGACGACTACAGTGCGGTGCATGGCTTGCTGATCGAGCACTGGCAGATCGAGGACGAAAGCCTTTCCGGCCTGCGCATGTCGCGGCCGGCGGGCAGTCCCGGCAAGCGGTTCACCCACGGCCAGCTTGCCGCGGTCCGGCCGGGCGACGCCAGGAATTTCATGCTGGCGCAGGTGCGCTGGCTGATGGAAGGCAACGACGGTTCGCTGAACGCCGGGCTGCGCCTGCTGCCCGGGCTGCCGGCCGCGATCGCGGTGCGCTCCTATGGCCTGAACGCGGCCAACGAAAAATACGTTCCGGCGCTCACCCTCACCGAGGTGGCCGCCCTGAAGTCACCGCCCACGCTGATCCTGCCTGCGGGGTGGTACAAGCCCAAGCGCGTCGTCGAGGTGTTTGTCCAGCAGCCGCTGCGCGTGAGGCTCCTCGAGCTGATCGAGCGCGGCCCGGACTTCGAGCGGATGTCCTACGAAGTGCTGCCCGACTAGGCGGCGCGTACCGCGTCGAGTTGCTCGACGCGGCGTGCAGGAAAGACCGCGCTGAATGTCGAGCCGCGGCCAAACTCGCTGCGGACCTCGAGCGTTGCCTGGTGGCGCGTCAGCACATGCTTCACGATGGCCAGGCCGAGGCCCGTCCCGCCGGTTTCGCGCGAGCGGCTGTTGTCGACCCGATAGAACCGCTCGGTCAGTCGCGCGATGTGGCGGCGCTCGATCCCGATGCCGGAATCCTCGACGCTGAACACGCCGGCGCCGTCGCGCAGTTGCCAGCCGATCCGGATGGCGCCGTCGTCCGGCGTATAGCGCACGGCATTCGACACGAGGTTCGACAACGCGCTCGCGATCTCCCTGGCGCTGCCGGCCAGCCGGGCGGGGGCCTGCGCCGAGACCTGGATCCGGTGCCGGTTGCCGGAGAGGATCCGCGCCTCCTCGGCCAGCTTTTCCATCAGCGGCAGCACGTCGATGACCTGCTCCTCCGGCGGGGCGTTGGACGATTCAAGCGTCGACAGGGTCAGCAGGTCCTCGATCAGGCGCTGCATGCGGTGCGCCTGCTCCGCCATGAGGCCGAGGAAGTGCTTCTTCTGCGCGACCGTCAGCGCCATCTCTTCGTCGGAGAGCGTTTCCACAAAGCCCGAAAGGACCGTGATCGGCGTTTTGAGTTCGTGCGACACGTTGGCGACGAAGTCGCGCCGCATGGTGTCGAGCTTTTCTTCCAGCGTGATATCCCGGGTCAGCAGCAGTACCTGGTCGTCGCCGAACGCGATCACCCGCACTGTGAGCACGGCGGCCTCGCCCCGCGCGCGCCGCAGCACCAGCGGCTCGGCGTAGGCATTCGAGTCGAGGTAGGCAAGGAAGTCCGGGTTGCGCAGCAGGTTCGTGATCGCCTGGCCGGCGTCGCGCCGGGCGTCGATATCGAGATGGCGCTCCGCGGTCGGGTTCGCCCACTCGATCTGCCTTTCTCGACTCAGGATCACGACGCCGTCCGGCAGCGCCTGGCCGGCGGCGCGAAACCGGGCCAATGCGCCGGCCACGGCGTGTTCCGACTCGTCGCGCGACCGGAAGTGGCGGTGCAGTTCCGCCAGTGCGGGTTCCCAGGCACCACTGCCGATCGGCAGGGTTTCGCGCTTCGGGGCCTTGAGCCAGTGCTGGAACGCAGACAGGTTGCGCACGTGGTGCACGACCATCAGCAGCAGGCCGGCGGCCAGCAGGCCGAGGGCCGGTTCCGCTCCCGCCATGAGCGAAAGGGCCAGCGTTGCCGCCGAAAGCGCGGCCAGTGCGCCAAGGAACCGGGCCCAGGCAGTATTCAATCCAGGCACCCTCGCATCAGGAGGTGGGTTGGTGAGGAGGAACGGGGGAGCCAGCTTCCCCGCGCCTATTTTCTCACGCTGGCTGTGCGGTAAACCGGTAACCCGACCCGCGCACCGTTTCGACGTGCCGGTCGTGGTCAGTCGGCTCCAGGGCTTTTCGCAGCCGGCGGATATGGACGTCCACGGTGCGTTCTTCGACGAAAACATGGTCGCCCCAGACCTGGTCGAGCAGTTGTGCACGGGAGTGCACCCTTTCGGCATGGGTCATGAGGAAGTGGAGCAGGCGGAATTCCGTGGGCCCCAAGGAGAGCTGGGCCTGGTTTCCGAACACCCGGCGGGTGGACGGGTCCAGCTTCAGGCCGCCCACCGCGACCGGGTCATCGGTCATCTGCGGTGCGCGGCGGCGAAGGACCGCCTTGATGCGCGCCATCAACTCCCGCGGCGAGAAGGGTTTGGTCACATAGTCGTCCGCACCCGCCTCCAGGCCGACGACCTTGTCCTGCTCCTCCGAGCGGGCGGTCAGCAGGATGATCGGGATCCCGCGCGTGCGCTCGTCCTGGCGCAATTGTTTGGCAAGCGCGACGCCGGACATGCCCGGGAGCATCCAGTCGATCAGCATCAGGTCCGGAAGGGCGTTCCTCACGATCCCCAGCGCGCCTTCCGCGTCGCGCGCGCGGATCACATGGTGGCCCGCGTGTTCCAGGTTGACTGCGATCAGCTCCTGGATTGCGGGTTCGTCTTCGACGACCAGAATGTTTACAGCCATCGGGCGGTACCGGGGTTGCGTTTCATCATGAGGATTGTATGAAGTTTGCGTGACAGTTTTGTTGCATTCCTGAAATGGGGACCCATGTATGATCCCGCCACTATGAGCGACACGCCCACCCCTACCGAAATCAAGCTCCACCAGAAATCCCGCCTGATGGAGATCGCCTTCTCCGACGGCCGGAGCTTTTCCCTGCCCTTCGAATTCCTGCGGGTGCTCTCGCCTTCGGCCGAGGTGCGCGGCCATGGCCCGGGCCAGGAAGTGCTGCAAGCCGGAAAGCGGGAGGTCGACATTGTGTCGCTCGACCCGGTCGGCTCGTATGCGGTCCAGCCGACCTTTTCGGATGGCCATGCCACCGGGATCTTTTCCTGGGATTACCTTTACTCCCTGGGGACGGACCAGGAGCGGCTGTGGGCTGATTACCTGCAGAAACTGGCGGCAGCGGGGCGTGGCCGCGATCCTGAGCAGGGACTTACATCGGTTATACCCGGCCCCGGTAAAGGGCACTGAGCATGAGCACGGAAACCCACTTCGGATTCGAGAAGGTTGCCGAAGCCGCCAAGGCCGGCAAGGTGAGGGAGGTTTTCGACCGGGTCGCCGGCAATTACGACCTGATGAACGACCTCATGTCGCTGGGGCTGCACCGCGCCTGGAAGGCTTTCGCAATCACCCTTTCCGGGGTGCGTGCCGGGGATCGTGTGCTGGATGTGGCCGCCGGCAGTGGCGACCTGTCGAAGGCCTTTGCCCGCCGGGTCGGGCCGACCGGCCAGGTCTGGGCCACCGACATCAATGGCAGCATGCTCGCGGTCGGCCGCGACCGGCTGGCGGACGCGGGCCTGACCTGCCCGGCGGTGCAGTGCGATGCCGAAAAGCTGCCGTTCCCGGACGCGTACTTCGATTGCGCCAGCGTCGCGTTCGGCCTGCGCAACATGACGCACAAGGAGGCTGCGCTGGCCGAAATGACCCGGGTGCTCAAACCCGGCGGCCGGCTGCTGGTGCTCGAATTCTCCAAGGTCTGCAAGCCGCTTGAGAAACCCTACGACCTGTACTCCTTCAAGGTCCTGCCGTGGCTGGGGGAAAAAGTCGCCCGCGACGGCGATGCCTACCGGTACCTGGCCGAGTCGATCCGCATGCATCCCGACCAGGAGACATTGAAAACCATGATGGAACGCGTGGGGCTGGAGCGGGTCGAATACTTCAACCTGTCGGCCGGGGTGGTTGCATTGCACCGTGGTTACCGCACCTGACCCGTAAAGCATCTACAAAAAGTCATCCTAAAACTCATCCTGACAGGGTAGGATGAGTGAATAACAAGAAGACTTACCAATAACCTCTTCAAGGACTGGGACACAATGAAACGGATTTTGTTTGGAATGATCGCGGCGCTCGTCGGCTTCGGCATGATGTCGGGTGAGGCGGATGCCGCCAAAGTCGGCAGCGGCAAGAACGTGGGCACACAGCGCAACATCACCAGCGCTCCTGCCGCTACGCCTCCCCGCAACGCACAGCAGGCTGCGCCTGCAGCGGCCGCTCAGCCGCAGTCGGCCCTCAGTCGCTGGGCGCCGATGCTTGGCGGCCTCGCGATCGGTGGCCTGCTCGGCTCGATGTTCGCCGGTGGCGGCCTTGGCGGCCTTGGTGACGCGATGGGAAGCATCCTCATGATGGCGCTGCTCGGCGTGGTCGTGGTGTTTGCGGTGCGCTTCTTCATGCGCGGCCGCAGCGCGCCGCAGCCGGTGCCAGCCGGTGGCCCGATGCAATACTCCGGCCTTGGCAATGAGACGGTCGCTGCTCCCCCGCCCTCGCAGGCGGCCGGGTTCGAGGCCCAGCCGGTGCGAGTCGCCGCCAATATCCCGGCCGGGTTTGACGGCGAAGGGTTCGTGCGCCAGGCGAAACTCTCCTACATCAAGATGCAAACCGCCAACGATGCGGGCAACCTCGCCGAGTTGCGTGAGTTCGCCACGCCGGAGATGTTCGAGGCCCTCAAGGCCGACATCGATGCGCGCGGCGGTGCCAAGCAGTTCACCGATGTGGTGACCCTCAACGCCGAATTGCTCGAGGTCGTCACTGAGGGCAACGCCCACTGGGCGAGCGTGCGGTTCTCGGGTCTCGTGCGCGAAGTCCCCGGTCAGGCGCCGGGCGGTTTCGAGGAGGTCTGGAACATGTCCAAGTCTGCGGACGGCTCGACCGGCTGGCTGCTCTCCGGCATCCAGCAGATGCACTGAAGCATCCTCTGCGATAATCCTCAAGGCCACCGCAAGGTGGCCTTGTTGTTTGAGCTGCGTGTTTTCACTTCCGGTTCCACAAATGGGTTTCTTTGACACCGGCGTCGCCACGGCGCTCAACCACCTCCTCGGCCGCGAAGCGTGGGCGCGGGAGAAACTCGCGCCCTTCGCCGGCGAGCTTGTCGAGTTGCGCTTTGCGCCACTGCCTCCCGTACGGCTGGCGATCGCCGAGGGCGGCCAGACCGCGCCGGCAGAAGCCGGGCGCGAGGCCACGCTGGTGATCGCTGCCAAGCCGGAGATTTTTGCTGCGCTGGCCAAGGGCGAGGAGCACCTCATGGGCGCGGTGGACATTTCCGGCAACGCCCGCCTTGCGACCGAGATCCTCGCGCTGCTGCGCTACCTGCGCTGGGACGTGGAGGAAGACCTTTCGCGCGTATTCGGCGACGTCATTGCGCATCGCATGGTGCGCACCGCCCGTGACTTTGCATCGTGGCAGGCGGATGCGGTGAAGCGCCTGGCCGAAAATATCGTCGAATATGCCGTGGAGGAACGCCGCATGGTGGTGTCCCGCACCGAGTTCGAAGGCTTTGCCGCAGGGGTCGCCAAGTTGCGCGACGACCTTGCCCGGCTGGAGCAGCGGATCGAACGGCGCACCGGGCCGAAAGGGGCCTGAGCAGCGGATGAAACGCTTGCTGCGCCTGCTGCGCATTGCCTCGATCGGGCTGCGGTTCGGATTGCACGAGTTCGTGCCGCCCGGCCGCGTGCGCTGGTTGCTTGCGCTCGCCGGCACCAAGCGGAGCGAGCCGCGGGGCGAGCGGCTGCGCGGGGCGCTGGAGGCGCTCGGGCCGATCTTCGTGAAATTCGGGCAGGTCCTCTCCACGCGCCGCGACCTGCTGCCCAACGACCTGGCCGACGAACTCGCCAGGCTGCAGGACCAGGTGCCGCCGTTTCCGTCTGCGCAAGCCGCAGCGGAAATCGAGCGCTCGCTGGGCGCCCCGATCAGCACCGTCTTCGCCACCTTCGAGCGTGACCCGGTCGCCAGCGCGTCCATCGCGCAGGTGCATCTCGCAACGCTGATCGACGGTCGCGCGGTCGCGGTCAAGGTGCTGCGCCCGAACGTGGAGGACATCATCGCGCGTGACCTGGCCCTGCTCGAGACCGCGGCGGGGCTGGTGGAGAAACTCTGGGCCGACGGCCGGCGGCTCAAGCCGCGCGAGGTGGTCGCCGAATTCGCCAAGCACCTCGAAGACGAACTCGACCTCATGCGCGAGGCGTCGAACGCGAGCCAGTTGCGCCGCAATTTCGAGGGCTCGCCCCTGCTGCTCGTGCCCGAGATCCACTGGGATCACTGCTCGCAGCGGGTCATGGTGATGGAGCGGATGTACGGCACCCCCGTGTCGCAGATCGAGTTCATGCGCGAGAAAGGCGTGGACATCCCGCAGCTCGCGCGGGCGGGGGTGGAGATCTTCTTCACGCAGGTGTTCCGCGACGGTTTTTTCCATGCCGACATGCATCCCGGGAACATCTTCGTCGCCACCGAAGGCGAGCGGCGCGGCAGCTATATCGCGCTCGATTTCGGCATCATGGGGACGCTGACCGAAGTCGACAAGAACTACCTCGCGCAGAACTTCCTCGCGTTCTTCAACCGGGACTACACGCGCGTCGCACAGGCCCACCTTGACGCGGGCTGGGTGCCGCCGGAAACGCGCGTGGACGAATTCGAGGCGGCGATCCGCGCGGTGTGCGAGCCGATCTTTGCGCGGCCGCTGAAGGAGATCTACTTCGGCCGGCTGCTGCTGCGCCTGTTCCAGACCTCGCGCCGCTTCAATGTCGAGATCCAGCCGCAGCTCGTGCTTCTGCAAAAGACATTGCTCAATATCGAGGGCCTCGGCCGCCAGCTCGACCCCGAGCTGGACCTGTGGAAGACGGCCAAGCCCTACCTCGAGCGCTGGATGGTCGACCAGATCGGCTGGCGCGGCGTGGTGCGCAACATCAAACGCGAAGCGCCTTATTGGGCGGCAACGCTGCCGCAGCTGCCGCGCCTGCTGCATCGCCTGCTTGCCGATGAACACGCCGAGAAGCTCGAGCGCGCCTTCGGTGCGCTCCACGCGCAGGGCCAGCGGCGCAACCGCCTGCTGGCGGCCCTGCTTGCGGTGGCGGCCGCCTGGGTGGCGGTGCAGGCCTGGGCCGTGTTCAAGGTCCTGTAGCTGCAAACGGCCTAGAATGCGCTGATGCGCGCCTCGCCGCTCGCCCGGTACCTGTTCCTCGCGTACGTCCTCCTCGTGGTGTACGCGACGCTGTATCCATTTGCGGGCTGGCGGGATTCGGGGATTTCTGCCTTCGCCTACCTTTCCGCCGCGCGCCCCCGTTACATCAGCGGCTTCGACCTCGCGGTCAACGTGCTCGGTTACGTTCCCCACGGGTGGCTCGCGGTGCTGGCCCTGCACCCCGGTGTCCGCGGGCGGGCGGCGTTCTGCGCGGCGCTCGCCTCCGGCACGGCGCTTGCGCTTGTGCTCGAGGCCACCCAGACCTTCCTGCCCACGCGGTTTGCGTCGAATGTCGACGTCCTGTGCAACCTGGCCGGCGCGGCGCTGGGCGCAGCATTGGGGTTGCGCAGCGTCGGGTGGCTGCTCGGCCAGGGCCCGCTGCTGCGCTGGCGCGCGCGCGATGTGTTGCCGGGCGCGCGGGCCGACGCGGGGCTGGTCCTGCTCGCGCTCTGGCTCGCCACACAGTTGAACCCGGCAAGCCTGCTCTTCGGCGCCGGCGACCTGCGCGACCTGTTCCGGCAGCCGGCCGGCAGCGCCTACGAGGCCGACGTCTTTGTGGCCATTGAGGCGATGACTGCGGCATGCAACCTGGTCGCCGTAGGGCTTACGGCTTCCGCGATCCTCGCGCCAGGCGCGCCGATGCTGCGCACCCTCATCGGGCTGGTGGGGGTGGGCCTGCTGGTGAAAGCCGGCGCCTTCGCCATCCTGCGCCAGCCGGAGGACGTGCTGCTGTGGCTCACCCCGGGGGCGTTGATCGGCCTGCTGGTGGGCCTGCCGGCATTGCTCGCAGCCACGATGCTGCCGCGCGTGGTGCGCCTCGCGCTGGCGGCGGTGCTGCTGATGGGCGCCACGGTGATGGTCAACCTCGCGCCGGCGAACCCGTATTTCGCGTCGGCGCTGGCGGTCTGGATCCAGGGCCATTTCCTGAATTTCAACGGCCTGACGCGGTTGCTGTCGTCGCTGTGGCCGTTTGCGGCGCTGCCCTACCTGATGCTGCTGGCCGCGAGGCAGGGGGAGGGCGGCGGCCGCGGGTAGAATACCGGCTTCCCTAAAAGCGGCTTTCACCATGTCCTACTATGAGCGGCACGTTTTCTTCTGCTGCAACCAACGCGACGGCGAGCGCGAGTCCTGCAATCCCAAGGGCGCCTCGGACCTGCGCGACTACGCCAAGAAGCGCGTCAAGGAACTCGGGCTCGCGGGCGAAGGCAAGGTGCGCATCAACCAGGCCGGGTGCCTGGACCGCTGCGAGGAAGGACCCGTGATCGTGGTGTACCCCGAAGCCGTCTGGTACACCTATGTCGACCGCGCCGACATCGACGAAATCATCGACGAGCACGTCACGCACGGCCGGGTCGTGGATCGACTGAAGATCTGATGCGCGCAAGGACCTGATGCGGCCGTCCACGCGCCGCGAACTGGTCGCCGGTCCGGCCGGCCGGATCGAATGCGCCATCGATGTACCGGACAACCATCGCGGCGTCGCGCTGGTGGCGCACCCGCATCCGCTCTACGGCGGCACGCTCGACAACAAGGTCGTCCAGACCCTTGCGCGCAGTTTCGTCGAGCTCGGCTATGCGACCGTGCGCCCGAATTTTCGTGGCGTGGGTGCGACCGAAGGTACCCATGACGAAGGACGCGGCGAACTCGAAGACATGGCCGCGGTGCTCGCTTGGGCGCAGGCGCAGTTCGGCGAGGCTGCCCGGCCGGCGCCTCCGGTACTGGCCGGATTCTCCTTCGGCTCGTTCGTGCAGACGCATCTCGCGCAGCGCGTGGCGCCGGAACGCATGGTGCTGGTCGGCACGGCGGTCAAGCGCTTCGACGCGCGGCCCGTGCCCGTGGGCACGCTGGTGATCCACGGCGAGGTCGACGAGACCGTGCCGCTCGCGGACGTGCTCGACTGGGCGCGGCCACAGGACCTGCCGGTGGTCGTGGTGCCCGGCGCCGACCATTTCTTCCACCAGCGCCTGAGCGTGATCCGCTCCATCGTGCAGTCGAACTGGCGGGGCCGATGAGCCAATCCGTGCTGTCGGTCGCGGGACTGCGCAAGCGCTACGGGAGTGAGGAAGTCGTCGCCGGCATCGACTTCGAGGTGCAGGCGGGGGAATGCTTCGGCCTGCTGGGCCCCAACGGCGCGGGCAAGACGACCACGCTCAAGCTCTGTCTCGGCCTCATCGAACCCGATGCGGGCGAGATCCGCCTGCTCGGGCGCCCGGTGCCCGGCGAGGCGCGCGAAGCGCGCCAGCAGGTCGGCGTGATCCCGCAGTTCGACAACCTCGACCCCGATTTCAGCGTGCGCGAGAACCTGCAGGTCTACGGGCGCTATTTCGGCATGAAGAAGAAGGATATCGAGGCCCGCATCCCGCAACTGCTCGAGTTCGCCGGGCTGTCGGGACGCGAAGCGGCCAAGATCCAGACCCTGTCGGGCGGCATGAAGCGGCGATTGACGCTCGCCCGCGCGCTGGTGAACGACCCCGAGGTCGTATTCCTCGACGAACCGACCACCGGCCTGGACCCGCAGGCGCGCCACCTGATCTGGGAGCGCCTGAAGAGCCTCAAGCAGGAAGGCAAGACGCTGCTGCTCACCACGCACTTCCTAGAAGAGGCGGAGCGGCTGTGCTCGCGCCTGGTGATCATGGACCACGGGCGGATCATTGCGCTGGGCTCGCCGCGCGAACTGATTGCCAAGCACATCGAGCCGCACGTGGTCGAGGTGCACGGGCCCGGCTTCGAGGCCTGGGCCGAGAAGGTGCGCCCGCAGGCGGGGCGGGTCGAGATCGTCGGCGAGACGGCGTTCTGTTACGCGCAGGACGAGGAGCCCGTCGTCGCCAGCCTGAAGTCCGAACCCGAGCTGATCTACCTGCATCGCCCGGCCAACCTCGAGGACGTGTTCCTCAAGCTGACCGGACGGGACCTGAGGGACTGATGGGCACCCGCATCTTTGCCGCCCCGCAATTGTCGCTGCGCTTCGTGCATGTCTGGAGCCGCAACCTGCTCGTCTGGAGGAAGCTCGCGATCCCCTCGATGCTGGGCAACCTCGCCGACCCGATGATCTTCCTGTTTGGCCTGGGCTATGGCCTGGGCGCGATGATGCCGGCCGTGCAGGGGGTGTCGTACGTGACGTTCCTCGCCGGGGGCATGGTCGTCTCGAGCACGATGTATGCCGCCACGTTCGAGGCCATGTACTCGGCCTTCTCGCGCATGCACCAGCAGAAGACCTGGGAAGGAATCCTCAATGCGCCCATCCTGCTCGAAGACGTCGTGCTCGGCGAATTGTTCTGGGCCACGACCAAGGCAACGCTGTCGGGCGTCTCGATCCTGGTGGTGGTGACGCTGCTGGGTGTGGCCTCGCCATCGTATGCCCTCGCCGTGCTTCCGGTGATCGTGGTCACCGGCCTTGCGTTCGCGGCGGTGGGCCTGGCGATGAATGCGCTCGCGCCGAACTACGATTTCTTCATGTACTACTTCACGCTGGTCATCACGCCGACCTCGCTGCTTTCGGGCGTGTTCTTCCCGATCGACCAGCTGCCTGGTTCGCTGCAGGTGGCCGCAGCGGTGCTGCCGCTCTACCATGCGGTCGCACTGGCCCGGCCGATGATGCTTGGCGAAGTCCCGCACGACATCCTGCTGCACCTGGCCGTGCCGCTCGGTTATGCTGCCGTCGGGTTCTACGTCGCGCTGGTGCTTACGCGCCGGCGCCTGCTGAAGTAAGAGGTCCGGGATGCTCTGGGTCAAGTCGCTGCACATCATCTTCATGGTCACGTGGTTTGCCGGCCTGTTCTATTTGCCGCGGCTCTTCGTCTACCACGCGCAGAGCGACGATCGCGCCTCGCAGGAACGCTTCAAGGTGATGGAGAGAAAGCTCTACTACGGCATCATGGCGCCCGGCGCCGTGCTTACCATCGTCTCCGGGCTCTGGCTGTGGCTGGGCTACGGCTTTTCCGGGGGCTGGCTGCACGCAAAGCTCGCGCTGGTGGCCGTGCTGGTCGCCTACCATCTGTGGTGCGGCAAGCTCCTCATCGATTTCAAGCACGACCGGAATGCGAAAAGCCATGTGTGGTTTCGCTGGTTCAATGAATTTCCGGTCCTCATCCTCTTTGCCGTGGTGATCCTCGTTGTCGTCAAACCGTTCTGAGTCGTTCTTCGCGAGCGCCCCCCGCGGCCTCGAAGCCCTGCTGGCGGACGAACTGCGCGCGTTGGGCGCGCAGGACGTGGCCGCCGCGCCCGGCGGTGTCGCCTTTTCAGGCTCGTGGGAGACCTGCTATGCGGTGAATTTCCATTCGCGCATCGCTTCCCGCGTGCTGTGGCGCATCGCGCCCTTCCAGTACGCCAACGAGGAGGATGTCTACGCCGCCGCGCGCGCGATCCCCTGGCAGCAGTACTTCTCCGTGGACCGCACGCTGCGCGTCAACCTCACGGCGATCAAGAGCCCGCTGAAGAGCCTCGACTTCACGACCCTGCGCGTGAAGGACGCGGTGTGCGACCGGTTCCGCGATGCCGTCGGCAGCCGGCCGAACATCGAGCGGCTCTCGCCCGATGTGCGCGTCCACTGCTTCCTGGAGCATGCGAAGGGCACGTTCTACCTGGACACCTCGGGCGAGCCGCTGTTCAAGCGCGGCTGGCGGCATTCGGTCGTCGAGGCGCCGTTGCGCGAGAACCTCGCGGCCGGGATCATCAGGCTCAGCGGCTGGAAATTCGACGAGCCGCTCTTCGACCCCATGTGCGGGGGCGGCACGCTGCTGATCGAGGCCGCAGCCATGGCGCTCAACGAGCCGCCCGGCGCGGGGCGCAATTTCGCGTTCGAAAAGCTGCTGTCCTTCGACCTGAAGTCCTGGAACCGGGTGAAGGACGGACGCCCGCCGAGGAACAAGCTGCGGCCGACCCTCTTCGGCAGCGACATCGAGCAGAAGGCCGTCGAAAGCGCGAAGAAGAACCTGATGGCCGCAGGCTTCTGGGATCTCGTGAAGCTGCAGCGCGCCGACATCCTCAAGGTCGATGCCCCCGCGCCGGCCGGTGTGATGGTGGCCAACCCGCCGTATGGCGAGAGGCTGTCGGACGCCGACGAGATGGCCGCGTTCTATCCGCAGCTCGGCAATGCGCTGAAAGCACGCTTTGCCGGGTGGCACTGCCACTTTTTCACCGCCGACCTGCGCATGGCCAAGATGATCCGGCTGTCGCCCAGCCGCCGGGTGCCGCTTTTCAACGGGGCGCTGGAGTGCCGGTTGTTCGAGTTCGTGGTCGTGGCGGGGTCCAACCGCAAGCCCTGAGCCTGCCGGTCCGGGGGCGTGCAGGTCAGTCGACGACCTTGCCCCGCAGCACCTTGATCTTGCCCCGCAGGACCTTGCCTTCGACACGCTTCTTCTTCGCGCTGCGGCTGGGCTTGGTCGGGCGGCGCGTCTTCGGCACGAACGCCGCCGCCTTGACGAGCTCATGCAGCCGGGCCAGCGCTTCCGCGCGGTTCATGTCCTGGCTGCGGTGCTGCTGGGCCTTGATGACGACGATGCCGGTGCGCGTGATGCGCTGGTCGGAGAGCCGCAGCAGCCGCTCCTTGATGGCGTCCGGCAGGGAGGAGGCGCGCACGTCGAAGCGCAGGTGGATCGCGTTGGAAACCTTGTTGACGTTCTGGCCGCCCGCCCCCTGCGCGCGCACGGCGGTGATTTCGACTTCGCCCTCCGCGATGAGGATGTCGGGCTGCGGCATGGGGTCCCGGGGCGAGGCTACTTCGCCTTGCCTTTCATGCCTTTCTCAAGCAGTTCGGCCACCACGGCGTTGAGGCCGCCCTCTTGTCCCTCCGCCAGCGTGTGGAGCTTGGCCACCAGCGCCTCGTTCAGCTTGACGGCGAACGGCACCAGCCCGGACGCGCGGTCGAGCTCGCGTTGCTCGCGCCGGCTCGGCGCGGCGGGCGCAGCCTTGCCGAACGGGCTGTTCGCGCCGGGGACGCCGGCCTGCGGCTTGAGGCGCAGCCCCTTGAGCTTTGCAAGATCGGTTCTTTTCATCTGGACTTACCCCTGAATTCTGAAGATTACTTTTTAAAGAGTGGCGCCGGGAGCCGTTCCCGGGGCAGTTCGAATAGCGGTTTTGTAATACCTTGGAATGCCGGGAGGCGCCTCGCGCGCCGCCCCCGGTCCTGCGCCTCCGCCCGGGATCAGACGATGTCCAGGTGGGCGATCCCGTCGTTGAGGTCGCGGCTCTTGGAGCCCTTGCCGTTCAGCTTGATGTTGAGGCGCACCTCGTTGGTCGAGTCGGCGAAGCGCAGCGCGTCCTCGTAGGTGATGCGGTCGGCCTCGTGCAGGTCGAAGAGGGCCTGGTCGAAGGTCTGCATGCCAAGCTCCCTCGACTTTTTCATGATCTCCTTGATGCCGGTGATCTCGCCCTTGAAGATCAGGTCGGAGATCAGCGGGGAGTTGAGCAGCACCTCCACCGCTGCGGCCCGGCCCTTGCCTTCTTTCAGCGGGATCAGCCGCTGGGACACCACGGCCTTCAGGTTCAGCGACAGGTCCATCAGCAGCTGGTGGCG
Source organism: Bordetella parapertussis (assembly GCA_945862265.1). Classification (GTDB taxonomy): domain Bacteria; phylum Pseudomonadota; class Gammaproteobacteria; order Burkholderiales; family SG8-39; genus SZAS-79. The sequence goes on along the minus strand of CAMAXP010000003.1, from coordinate 144,849 downwards.
CCGCTCTTCGGGGAAGAAGTTGATGATCCGGTCGAGGGCCTGGTTGGAGTTGTTCGCGTGCAGCGTGCCGAGCGCCAAGTGGCCGGTCTCGGCAAACGCGATCGCGTGCTCCATGACTTCGCGTTCGCGGATCTCGCCGATCAGGATCACGTCCGGCGCCTGGCGTAGGGTGTTCTTGAGTGCGGCCTCCCACGAGTCGGTGTCCACGCCCACTTCGCGCTGAGTGATCACGCAATTGCGATGCGGGTGCACGTACTCGACCGGGTCCTCGATGGTGATGATGTGGCCGTGAGAGTTGGCGTTGCGGTAGCCGATCATCGCGGCGAGCGACGTGGACTTGCCCGAGCCCGTGCCGCCCACGAAGAGGACGAGGCCGCGCTTGGTCATGATCACGTCCTTCAGCACCGGCGGCAGCTTCAGGTCGTCGAATTCCGGGATCGCGGTGGTGATGGTCCGCATGATCATGCCGACCTTCTGCATCTGGATGAACGCGTTCACCCGGAAGCGCCCGATGCCGGCCGGGCTGATGGCGAAGTTGCACTCCTTGGTCGCCTCGAACTGGGCAGCCTGCTTGTCGTTCATGACGGCGCGCGCGAGCATCGCCGTGTGCTGCGAGGTCAGCGGCTGCTGCGACAGCGGCTGCATCTTGCCGTCACCCTTCATCGCCGGGGGGAAGCCCTCGGTGATGAACAGGTCGGACCCCTTCTTCGCGAGCATCGCCCGCAGCAGGTCGTAGATGAATTTTGTTGCCTGTTCGCTTTCCATGCGTGCCCCCTAGCCTGCAAAGTTGTCTTTGTTTGCCGCCTTGCTGCGCGCCTCGCCGACCGAAACGATGTTCCGCTTGACGAGGTCGGTGAGGTTCTGGTCCAGGGTCTGCATGCCCATGTTCGAGCCGGTTTGGATCGCCGAGTACATCTGCGCGATCTTGGCCTCGCGGATCAGGTTGTTGATCGCGGGCGTGCCGATCATGATTTCGTGCGCCGCGACCCGGCCGTGGCCGTCCTTGGTCTTCAGCAGCGTCTGCGAAATGATCGCGCGCAAGCTTGTCGAAATCATCGCGCGCACCATGTCCTTCTCCGCCGCCGGGAACACGTCGATGATCCGGTCGATGGTCTTGGCGGCGGACGACGTGTGCAGCGTGCCGAACACGAGGTGGCCCGTTTCCGCACCCGACAGCGCGAGGCGGATGGTTTCCAGATCGCGCATCTCGCCGACCAGGATCACGTCCGGGTCTTCGCGCAGGGCGCTGCGCAGCGCGTTCGAGAACGACAGCGTGTGCGGGCCGACCTCGCGCTGGTTGATCAGGCATTTCTTGGACTCGTGCACGAATTCGATCGGGTCCTCGATGGTGAGGATGTGGCCTTCCTCGGTCTCGTTCTTGTGGTTGACCATGGCCGCGAGGGTGGTCGACTTGCCGGAACCGGTCGGCCCGGTGACCAGCACGACGCCGCGCGGGTAGTCGGAGATGTCCTTGAAGATCTTGGGCGCCTTGAGGTCTTCCAGCGACAGGATCTTGGACGGGATGACCCGCAGCACGGCTGCAGCGCCGCGCTGCTGCACGAAGGCGTTGACCCGGAAGCGCGCGAGGTTGGGGATCGCGAACGAGAAGTCGCACTCGAGGTTTTCCTCGTAGAACTTCCTCTGGCCGTCGTTCATGATGTCGTAGATCATCGCGTGGACGTCTTTGTGCTCCATCGCGGGGAGGTTGATTCGCTTCACGTCGCCGTGTACGCGGATCATCGGCGGCACGCCCGAGGACAGGTGCAGGTCGGAGGCTTTGTTCTTGACTACGAAGGCGAGGAGTTCGGTCAGATCCATTACAATTCCCCCGGGAATCGGTGATGCAGGATTGAGGCGCGAATTGCCAGTAGTTCGGTAGTTCGCGCGCGATACGCGACTGGAAAATTATGGCGGCAATCAATGATAACTTGCAAGCAGTCGCCGCGCGCATCCGGGAGGCCGCGCACGCGGCGGGCCGCGACCCGTCAATGGTGCGGCTGCTCGCGGTGACCAAGACCCAGCCCCCGTCCGCGGTTGAGGCGGCGTATGCAGCCGGCCTGCGCAGTTTCGGCGAGAACTACGTCCAGGAAGCCGTCGACAAGAAAGTCGCGCTGGCCGAGCGTGCGCCGGGCCTCCAGTGGCACCTGATCGGGCCGCTCCAGAGCAACAAGACCCGCGTCGTCGCCGAGGCGTTCGACTGGGTACACACCATCGATCGCGACAAGATCGCACGGCGCCTTTCCGAGGCGCGCCCGGCGTCTGCGTTGCCGCTCAACGTGCTGATTCAGGTGAATGTTTCCGGGGAGTCGACCAAGAGCGGCGTGCCGCTCGGCGAGGCGCCCGCGCTCGCCCATGCCGTCGCGCAACTACCGCGGCTGCGGTTGCGCGGCCTGATGGCGATCCCGGAACCTACGCCGGATACGGCCTTGCAGCTGGCGCGCTTCCGGGCCGTTCGCGAGTTGTTCGACCGCCTGAACGAAGAGGGCCTGGCGCTCGACACGCTATCGATGGGCATGTCGCAGGACCTCGAATCCGCCATCGCGGAAGGGTCCACAATGGTACGCATCGGCACCGCCATCTTCGGCGAGCGGCCAAAAGCAAAGGAAGCCGCATGAAAATCGCATTCCTCGGCGGCGGCAACATGGCCGGCGCATTGATCGGCGGGTTGCTCGCCAAGGGCTATCCGGCTGCAGACCTGTCCGTGGTCGAGGTCGTCCCGCAGGCGCGCGAGAACCTCGTCGCGCGCTACAAGGTGCATGTGAGCGAAGCGGCCGATGCCGTGACGCTGGCGGCCGACACGCTGGTGCTTGCGGTCAAACCCCAGGACATGAAACAGGCCGTGGCCCCGCTGGCGGGCAGGCTGGGCCGGGCATTGGTCATCAGCATTGCCGCGGGCATCCGCCTCGAGGACCTGTCGCGCTGGCTCGGCGGCCATTCGCGGCTGGTGCGCGTAATGCCCAACACGCCTGCACTGGTGGGCGAGGGGATGGCCGGGCTCTTTGCGCGGCCCGAGGTCAGCGCGGACGAGAAGAAGCGCGCCGAAAGCATCCTCGGCGCGGTCGGCAAGACGGTTTGGGTGGACGACGAGGCCCTGATCGACCCGGTCACGGCCGTCTCCGGCAGCGGGCCGGCGTACGTCTTCTATTTCATCGAGGCCCTGGAGAAGGCGGGGGCCCAGCTGGGCCTCGCCCCCGAAGCCGCCCGGGCGCTTGCCATCCAGACCTTCGTCGGCGCGGCGAAGCTGGCGGCCGAGAGCCCCGATGCCCCCGGGGTATTGCGCGAAAAGGTCACGTCCAAGGGGGGCACCACCGAAGCGGCGCTGAAGGTTTTTGCCGCGGAGGACATCGCCGGCAGCATCGGCAAGGCGCTCAAGGCGGCAAGCGACCGGGGCGCCGAACTCGGGCTGATCCTCGGCAAGGACGCCTGACCCATGCTCGGCCAGATCCTCGAATTCCTGATCGACTCCGTGACGGGGTTCTTTATTTTCCTGCTGCTCGCCCGGTTCCATTTCCAGTGGCTGCGCGTGCCGTTCCGCAACCAGGCCGGTGGATTCATCATCGGCCTGACCAACTGGATGGTGATGCCTGCGCGGCGGTTGATTCCCACCGTGGCCGGGCTCGACCTGCCGACGTTCCTGCTTGCGTGGGTCGCGCAGGGTGCGACGCTGGCGCTGATCCTCATGCTGCGCGGGACCGATTTCTCCGGCGCGCCCGGCCTCGCGGCGGGCGTCCTCTCGGGCCTCGCCCTGCTGGACCTGCTGCGCTTCAGCCTTTACCTCCTGATCTTCGCGCTGGTCATGCAGGCGGTCCTGTCGTGGACCAACCCGCACTCGCCGCTCGGCGGGATCTTCGACGCGATGGTCGCGCCGTTCCTGCGCCCGATCCGCCGCTTCGTGCCGCCGATCTCGAACATCGACCTGTCGCCGCTGGTGCTGCTCGTGATCCTGCAGGTGCTGCTGATCCCGCTCGCCTTCGGCCGCGCGCAGGTCGCGGGGCTGTTCTGAACTCCGCCGCCTGGCACCGGAGGCAGGGCGACCGGCTGCTGCTGCAGGTCCATGTCCAGCCGGGCGCATCGCGCAGGAAGCGCGTTGCCATTGAGTCGCCTGCCCATGGGCCGGAGGTGCTGTGGAAAGGATGACCCCGCCGCTGGAGCCGATGGTCATCCCCCCGGTCGAACCCGGGACGGTGGGGGCCTGCCCGGTCGCCCCCGACGCGTTGCAAGGCATCCGGCGCCAGCAGACGAACCCCGCCCGGTGGAGCGGCGAGGGGTGGGCGGCATTCGCTTCCGCAGTGCGCGCGCAGGGGGTCGAGCTCTCCGAGGCGATCTCGGCGCGCGGCGCCTATGCGACCGACGCCGGTGGCACCGCGTACGGCCTCCCCCACGGGGTGGTGGTGGCGCGCAGCGCGGAACAGATTGCGGCCCTGCTGAAATGCGCCCAGGCCCATCACGTCCCGGTCACGGTGCGCGGCGGTGGGCTGACGACGGAAGGGGAGTCGGTGGCTTTCGGCGGCGTGCTCCTCGACATGACCGGCATGAGCCGCGTGCTGGGGATCGACCGCGAGGCGCGGACCGTGCGCACCCAGGCCGGGATCTTCTGGCACAGCCTCGCCGAGGAGCTGCGCCGGGAGAACCTCGACTACCTTTCGGCGCCGCTCAACCTGACCTCCTCGGTGGGCGGGTCGCTCGGCGTGGGCGGGATCGACGTCAACTCGCCGCGCCTCGGGTGTAGCGCCGACCAGGCGATCGCGCTGAAGGTTGTTACGCCGACCGGCGAGGTCGTCGAGTGCTCCGATACGGAGAACGCCGAGCTCTTCAAGCGCGTGATCCTCGGCTACGGCCAGTTCGGCGTCATCGCGGAGGCCACGCTCAAGGTGCGCCCCTATACACCGCTGCGCATGCACTACTACTACTACTCGTCGCTGCGCACCGCGATCGAAGACCTGCAATTGCTCGACCGCAACGACGCGAGCGACTATTCCGGCATCCTGACGATCCTCGATTGCGCGGTGAACCTGCTGGTGGCCTTCGATTCGGACGAGCGCGAGGCCGCCTTCCGTGCAAAGTGGGAGTCGCAGCTGCGCGGCCACGGGGAATTCGGTTTCGTCGCACGTGCAATCGTGCATTACGCGCTGCGGCCATGGAAACTCGGCGAAGCCTGGTTCCTGCTGCAGAGGAAGCGGGAGCTCTTTCCCGAACTGCAGCGGCCGGAGTACATGCGCGGCGGGCAGATGCTGGACCGGACCGTCGTGTTTTCGCGTGCCGTGTGGAATTTCTGGGGCGGCCGGCAGATGGTGATTCCCGACCTCGCCACCTCGGCCGGCAAGTTCGTCGAAGCCGTCGAGCGTGGCAATGCGGTGTGCCGGAAGTATTTCCCGCAATACACCCTTTACTGCGTCGGCATCCGCCTGCGGCCCGAGCATCGCGAGCACTACGAGATGTCATGCATCCCGCCGGACGCGGAGGGGTGGGCCTACGGGTGCGAGTTCGAGCCCATGACCAACGGCAGGGACTACAGCCGCGACACGCTGCAGTCCTTCAAGAACGAGATCTACGACATCGGCGTCGACATCGGCGGAAGTTACTACCGCTTCGGCGGCATGATGAAGGGCTACATCCGCCGCGTGTTCGGCGACGAGGTGGTGGACCGGCACCTCGCGATGAAGCGCAAGGCCGACCCGGCGATGATCCTCAACCGGGATGTCCTGTTTTGAGTACCTACGCCGCCTGCAGCGGGTGCAGCCTGTGCCTGCTTGTGTGTCCCGCGTGGCGCGCCACGCGCGATCCGCGCATCAGCCCCGAGGGGCGTGCAAAGGGCCTGCAGGCCGGCGCCTCCCCTGAAGAGCTGGCCGCCTCGGCGCAGGCCTGCACGCTGTGCGGGGCCTGCGAGCCCGTGTGCCCCGAAAAGATCGACCTGATCGGGATGACCCTTTCGTTGCGCCGGGCGTTGCCTGAGACACCGACGCTGCAGGCACTGCGGGTCCGGATGAGCGAAGCGCATGCCCGGCCGGTGACGGCAGTAGCGGCCAGCACCGTGGTCCTCGCCGGTGCCGCCCTGCGCGCGCGGCCTCAGGCGCTGGCGAGGGTGCTCGAGTTGCTCGGCGCAAAGGCGTGCGAGGACGCGGGTGAAGACATCGCACTGGCGCTCGAAGCCGGCGCGGCGATCCCGACCCAGCGGCTTGAGCGCTTCCTTGGCCAACTGCGCGGAGCGCAAACCGTCCTGGTGGAAGACGGCTTGTGGATGCGCTACCTGCGCAGCTGGTTGCCGGGCAAGCGCCTCGCGGGCCTTGGCGAGGCACTGACGGCGCTGGGCGCGGTGCGCGGCGGATTGCGCGCCACCGACATGTATGTGATCGAGCCGCGCTCGTATCACGCGGACTACCAGCGCCTGGTCGGGCATTACGACCGGCTGCGCGCCGAGCGCGGCTGTGCGACCAACCTCGACCTGCAGCGCATCGCGATCCCGGCCGCCGAGGCCGACTGGATCCTCAAAGGGCGCAGCGTCGAGCGCATCGTGGTGGAGCGCATGGAGGATGCCGCAGCCTTCGGGACGCAAGGGCGTCCCGTGGTGCACGTGGCCGAATTGGCGGATCATTGAAGACAATGGACAAGGTGAATGCACATGCGATCGGTTGACGTCGTCATCGTCGGCGCAAGCCTCTCGGCGGCGGCGGCGGCCAAGCGTCTCGTCGATGCCGGGCTGGAGACGGTGATCCTCGAGAGGAAGGAGCTTCCGCGCCACAAGATCTGCAGCGGCATCCTGTCGCCGCGCGGGCACCGGTTCCTCCTCGAGAACTTCGGGCCGCTGCCGCGCGAGGCGCTGCACGAGCCCACCTCGTGCCGCGGGGTGACTTTCCATTTCCCGTCGATGGTGTCGCTGTCGATGGACTTCTTCGGCGGCAGTACGCCGCACCTGCACCGCAAGTACTCCGACTACTGGGCGATCAAGAGGAGCGGTGCCGAGGTCCACGACCAGACCTCCTTCGCGGGCCTCGAGGACAAGGGCGACCATGTGCTCGTCCATGCGCGGCAGAAGGGCGAGCCGGTCGAATACCGTGCGCGCCACGTGATCGGCGCCGACGGCCCCAGTTCGCTGGTGACCCGTGCGGTGTACCCGGACTACCCCAAGCAGATCCCGTGGTTCTTCGTCGGGCAGAAATTCCACGCCATTATCGAGTGCCCGCTCGACGAGCAGTACTTTCACTTCTGGTTCCACCCGGGCCTCGGGCACTACACCTGGAGCCATGCGCGCGACGGGCGGCAGATCGTCGGCGTGGGCTTCAAGCGCGGCGACAACTTCGCGGCCAAGCACGCGAACGTGGTCAATTACCTTTCCGAAAAGCATGGCGTGAAGCTGCATCCGCACACGGACGACGAAGGGTGCGCGGAGAATTTCGGCCCCTCGCTGATTAACCGCTACGTGTTCGGCAAGGGCAACGTGCTGATTACCGGGCAGGCGGCGGGCTTCCTCAACATGATCGGCGAAGGCATGAGCTGCGCGCTGCATTCGGGCGCGATTTCAGGCGAGGCGATCGTCGAGGCGCGCTTGCGCAACCGGCCCGTGCAGGAGATGTACCGCCGGATGATCGCCTCGGAGGTGCGCCGCACCACCGACCAATGGAACCCGCTCAAGATCGCATTCGACAAGCCGCACGAGGCCGATTTCCCCGCGGCGCTCATGGCGCTCGGCTGGCGCGACCGGGCGAAGGTGCTGCGCGACATGTGGCGGTTCGTCGTGCTCTACAAGGAATTCAAGTGGGGGCGGCAGATCTTCCGCGAGATGCTGCAACGGCCGATGATCGGCGGCTATTCGATGCAGCGCTGGCTTTAAGCAAGGCCGCGGCAACCGCAGGCCCAGCTTCACCCTCGACCACCCAGAGGCACTATCGATGACCTATTCAACCATCCGCCTCGAGCAGGAAGGCATGCTCGCGATCCTGACGCTCAACCGCCCCGACAAGCTCAATGCACTGTCGGACGAACTGTTTGCGGAAGTGCGCAAGGCGCTCGCGCAGTGCGAGGCCGATCCATCGGTGCGTGCCATGATTATCACCGGCGAGGGCAAGGCATTCAGCGCGGGATTCGACATCGCGCCCCGCGACAAGCCGCGCTCCTCGGTGGACGATTGGCGCGAGCACGCCAAGGACGCTAACGGCACCTGGCTGCAAATCTGGCGCTCACGTCTTCCCGTGGTGGCAGCGGTGAATGGCTACTGCCTGGGCGGAGGCTGCGATCTGTCGATGACCTGCGACTACACCATTGCCTCGGAGACTGCGCAATTCGGCGAGCCGGAGATTGAATTCTGCTCTTCGCCGATCTTCTTGATCATGCCCTGGGTGCTGGGCATGAAGCACACCAAGGAGTTGCTGCTCCTGGGGGGGCGCGTGGACGCTCAGGAGGCGTGGCGCATGGGTCTGGCGAACCGCGTGGTGCCTGCGGCTGATCTGATGGCTGAGGCGCGCAAGGTAGCCACGAGAATGGCGCGCCTGCCGGCCGTGGCGATGAAGATGAACAAGGAAGTGATAAATCGCGCTTACGACATGTGCGGCCTGACGGGCAACCTGGAGTACGGAGCCGAGATCTTTGCCCTCACCTCGATGGCGCAGTCGCCGGAGGGAGCGGAGTTCCGCAGGATCGCCCGCGAGCAGGGCCTCAAGGCGGCGATCCGTTGGCGGGATGCGCAGTTCAGCTGAACGCGGCCATTCCGAGCAGTTCGCGTCCGACGATCAGCCTCTGGATGTTGGCAGTGCCGTCGATGGCGGTAAGCATGGCACAGTCGCGCCAGCATCGTTCGACACCGGCGTCGGTCGCGAGTCCCCAGGCGCCCATGCTTTCCATGGCGGCAAGGCAGGCGCTCACCGCCGCTTCCACTGCAAAACTCTTGGCCATGGACACTTCCTTGGGCGCGCGCTGCCCGGCGTCCAGGCGCGCAAGCGCGCTGAGGCATAGAAGCCGCGCCGCCTGCAAGCGGGTTTCTGCGATAGCAAGCGCAGTCTGGATGGCCTGAAACTTTCCAATGGGCTTGCCAAACGCCTTGCGTTCCTTTGCATAGCTGATCGCAATATCCAGCGCGTGGCGGGCGATGCCGCAGGCCTGGATCCCGATCAAAGCCCGCGAGGATTCGATGCCTCGATGAAACTGCTCCGCGCCTTGTCCCGAGGAGCCCAACAGGTTTTCCCGCGGCACGCGCACGTTTTCGAATACCAGTTCGGTGATGTCGATCGTGCGCATGCCGACGGTGTCGATCGGGACGCTATGCCAGGCGGACTCCGCGCGCTCCACCACCAGGCGTGACAGCCCGCCCGAGTCGTCTACCACCATCAGCGTCATCAGGTCGCTTGTGGCACCAAGCTTGATCCAGCGCTTCCTTCCGTTGACCAGGTAGTGGTCGCCCCGGAGTTCCGCCTTGCAGGTAAAGGCACGCATGTCCGAGCCTGCCTGCGGTTCAGTGATTGCCGCGGCCGACACCCGATTGCCCGACAGCAGGCTCGGCAACCATCGGGCGCGCTGTGCATCGTTTCCCAAGTAGTAGATGGTGCGCGGTGGAACCACTTCGTCGAGCGCCACCGGGCTGCAGCCCAGCGCCTCGATCAGCAGGCCGAAGTCCACGTAGGTCAGGCCCGGACCGCCCACCGAGACTGGCAGGGTGCTGCCAACGTAACCCAGGGGCGCAAGCGCCTTGTAGAACCTCGTCAATTCGTCCGCCGGCATGCGTGCGGCCGGCCCGAGCCGGGTTACTGCGGGCTCGATCACCTCGTGCACCACCGCGCGCGCGGCCTCCTGCAGTTCGCGCTGGGCCGCTGTTTCGATGTAGGACATATCAGTCGATCTTGATGTTGGCTCTGGTTACCACGGCGGAGAACTTCTCGCGTTCTGACTTCCAGAAGGCGGCGAACTGTTCCTGGCTCATCGGGCGAGGGGTCATGGTGCGCGACCGCAGCTGTTCCTCCACATCGGGCGCGCGCAACGCCTTGACGAACTCGTCGTTCAGGCGAGCGAGGATCGGCCGCGGTGTGGCCGACGGCGCGAACATCGCAAACCATCCTTCGATTTCGAAGCCTGGCAGGCCCGATTCGTTAAGCGTGGGCACGTTGGGGAGCAACGGATGGCGCTCTTTGGAGGTGATCGCCAGCGCCCGCAACCGTCCGGCCTGCACGTGTTGAATCGCGGCGCTCACGTTCTCGAACAGAATCTGCACCTGTCCGCCGAGCGCTGCGGCGACCGCCGGTCCGCTGCCCTTGTAAGGCACGTGCAGGAGGTCGATGCCCGCCGCGCTCTTGAACATCTCGCCGGAAAGGTGGATGGAAGTGCCGGCGCCGCCGGAGCCGAACGCGAGCTTTCCCGGATTGGCCTTGGCGTACGCAATCAGCTCCGCGACCGAGGAGGCGGGCGTGGACGGGTGTACGGCCATGAGATTGGCGGTCGACGCGATCGGGGTGAGCGGCGCGAAATCCCGCACCACGTCGTATTTGAGATCCTTGAAAAGTGCCGGGTTGATCGCGTGGGTTGAGCTTGCCCCCAACAGCAGGGTATAGCCATCGGGAGGCGCTTTGGCCGCATAGTCGGTGCCGATATGCCCGTTGGCGCCGGCCTTGGATTCGAGGATGAAACGCCAGCCGGTGTTGTCGGTGACCTTTTGCATCAGCAGGCGGCCGAGAAAGTCGATCGTTCCGCCGGGAGCGAATGCGCTGATGATGGTGATCGGTTTGCTGGGATAGGCCTGTGCCTGCGCGGGACTCGCGCAAAGCAAGGATGCCGAAACGGCGGCGAAACGTAACATCAATGCGTAAGGGCGTAGAGCGTGCGCGAAGTCCATGGTGTTTTCCGTCAAACCTGTGTTGACAGATATTGGAGTCCTCCCTTAGCGTGTGTCAACACTAGTTCGCCCCGCTGTTTCGCCTGCGGCGTGCTTTCCACTTCATCTCTCCGAGTGCCACCATGTCCCGACTGTTCCCCCTGCTCAAGCCCCGCTCCGTCGCCGTGGTCGGCGCCTCGCCCAAGGAGAATACTTTGGGCAACAACGTGGTGGTGAACCTGCAGCGATTCGGGTATGGCGGCCGCATCTTGCCAGTGCATCCGAGCGCGCCCGAAGTTGCAGGGTTACCGGCTTTCGCTTCGCTGGCCGCGCTGCCGGTGGTGCCCGACTGCGCGGTATTGGCGATCTCCGCCGACAAGGTGCTCGCCACGCTGGAGGAAGGCGCTGCGCGCGGACTCAAAGCGGCCGTGCTGTTTGCCAGCGGGTTTGCCGAGCTGGGTACCGAGGGCCTTGCGTTGCAGCGGGAATTGCAGGCCTTGTGTGCTCGCACCGGGATCGTGGTGTGCGGGCCGAATTGCCTGGGCGCAGTCAACGTACACGACAAGGTTCCCCTGTACAGCTCGGGCATGCCCGAGGGCCTGCGCGCAGGCGGCGTGGCGGTGGTCTCGCATTCAGGCTCGGCCTGCATTGCGCTCTCGACGTTGGGGCGCTTCGGGATGGCCTACATGATCTCGGTGGGCAACGGCGCAGTCCTCGATATGCCCGACTACCTGCATTACCTTGCTGCGGATGAGAACGTGCGCGTGGCGGCTTTGTTCGTCGAAACCCTGCGCGACCCACAGGCTTTTGCTGCAGGTGTCGCCGCAATGCACGCGGCCGGCAAACCGGTCATTGCGCTGAAGGTCGGGCGTTCGGCCAAGGGCGCGGCAGCCTCCGCCGCGCACACCGGCTCGCTGGCGGGAAATTTCGATGCCTATGCCGCATTTTTTCGCCGCCATGGGGTGATCTCGGTGGACGACTTCGACGAGCTCGCCGAGGTTGTCGCCTTGTTTGAAAAGAGCGGCCCGTTGCCGCGGGGCGATGGCGTTGCGGTGATTGCGGTGAGCGGGGGAGAGATCTCGCTGGTGGCCGACCTTGCCGAGCGGGTCGGCGTGCGCCTGTCAGACCTTGCTTCGGCTACGGTGTCCAGGATCGGCGAGGTGTTGCCGGCTTTCGGCACGGTGGGCAATCCGCTGGATACCACCGACCGCGGCGTATACGACGCGGCTCGCGTGTACGGCGGGGCCATTCGCGCGTTGGCGCAAGACCCGGGCGTGGCCCTGATCGCAGTGGTGCAGGACTGCTCTACTGCGCTTTCGGTGCGCGGGGCCAACAATTACCGCAACATCGCCAGCACTGTGGCCGATGCTTCGCGCGAAACCGACCTGCCGATCGTATTCTTCAACACGATGGCCGGCGGCCTGCACCCGCGCGTGGTGGAGCCTTTCGCGGAGTCTCGAGTGGCGGTGCTGCAAGGCGCACGCGCCGCGATGCTCGCGATACGCCGAATGATCGATTACGCGGGCCACCGCGCGGCTAGCACGCCACTCCTGCCGCCCCCGCTGGTCGCGCAGCCAGAGTGGGTAAAGCGCCTTGCGTCAGGCGCACCTTTCACCGAGCGAGAATCCAAAGCGTTTCTAGCCGCGCACGGTATGACAGTCACTCGCGAGCGTGCGGCCGACAGCGCGGATGCCGCGGTCGCCGCGGCGGCCCATCTGGGATATCCCGTGGTGCTGAAGATCGAATCGCCCGACCTGCCGCACAAAACCGAAGCCGGTGGCGTCAGGCTGCGCCTGGCGGACGAAGGCGCGGTGCGCAAGGCGTTCGACGAGATCATGGCCTCGGCGCGGCGCTACAAACCCGAAGCCCGCTTGGATGGCGTGTTGGTGCAGGAGACGGTCCGCGGGGGAGTGGAGAACATCGCCGGGCTGTCGCGCCAGGAACCCTTCGGTATGGGCGTGGTGTTTGGTGCCGGAGGGGTACTCGTGGAACTGGTCAAGGACGCGGCCATGGAAATTGCGCCGTTTGGCGTGGCCGAGGCACGTGCGATGGTGGCGCGCACACGGGTGGCAAAGTTGCTCGATGGTTACCGCGGAAGCGCACCGAGCGACATCGACAGCCTGGCCGGACTGCTGGCCCGGCTGTCGCGGATTGGCGCCGCGTATTCGGGATATCTCGAAGCCATCGACATCAACCCCGTGCTGGTTCTGCCGCAGGGGGAGGGTGTGTGCATACTCGACGCTCTGGTGATTCCGGCGAAAAACTGATTCACGCCCCAGCGTCTTGCCCAGGCGGAACTCCGGGTGATCCGGGTTTGCCGGTACGCGCTCGGTAATGACCTTGTACAGCGACGCGAGCAAGCGCGTTCGAGGGTGAGTTTTGTAGCCGCGTGGATCATCAGCGGCCAAAGCGGTGACTTCACCGGACGTGCCTTCATCTGCGCCTCGAGAAAACCCAGAAAGCCGAGCAGGACGGGATCGCCCATTTCGTCCGCCGCGGCCTTCTTGCGCGACGACCGGGCGGAAAGCAGCACCTGCCCCTCCCCGAGGACTGTCAGCCCGAGCTGGCCAGCCAGGTAGCCGGCTTCGCGCTGGTGGCGCACCGCGGAAATGCGCACCATTCCTTCCAGCGGGGCGTGCTGGTAAAGGGCGATGTAGCCGCTGGCTGCGTAAGAGATCACCAATTCGCGCTGCGATGAGCCGGCGACCACGCGGCCGATCTCAGGATGGTTGGCGAGAATCGAAATGCCTTCGCGAATCCGGCGAATGTGCTCGAGTGCCGTCGTCGGATCGCGGGCGAAGTTGAATTCGAAGATGCGCTCGAGGTCCGCGAGCGCTTCTTCGGCGAAAACGATCACGCTATCCGGCGTGGCTTCGGGCGCACCGCAGGCTTGCCAAGCGCACGCCGCTCCAGGTAGTCAAACACCTCGGCCGCGGGAATTCCAAGCCCCGTGCGTTTCATGCGCGCCAGGCGGCGCTTGCCCTCCGCGTGGAACTCGGCGCGCGTCGCCTCCGCCTCGACCTTCTCGCGGATTGCCGCGAGCATGAAAGCATGCGCCGTAGTGTCCTGCGCCTGGGCGAGCCTGGCGACCTTTTTCTTTACCTCCGGCGGCAATCTCAGGGAAACAGCCACGTTGCGCTCCATGTATCACAAATGAACTACAAGAATTCTAAAGGTCGAAGCGGGCCCGGTCAATCGCTCAATCGGTTGGCTCCATCGGTTGTGTCGCGAGCAAATCACTCATTCCAATTTCTTCAGCTCCTTCGCCAGGCAGTCCGGACAGATGCCGTGGCTGAAGAGGACATCGGAATGTTTGCTAATGTATTTTTCGAGTTGATCCCAGCTGTTGCTCTCAGTGCGAATTTTCTTGCAGTTCATGCAAATCGAGAGCAGACCTTCTAGACGCTTGACGCGACCCAGCGTCTCGACCAACGCAGCCTTTTAGCTAACGAGCAACGCGTTCATTCCGGCGAGTTCTTGGTTCTGAAAGGCCAGCGCCGTATTGGCGCTGGCCAGCTGCGCTTCATTCGCCTTGCGCTCAGTGATGTCGACCAGGACAATGCGCAGCTCCGTCCCGCCGGCGCCGACTTTCTGTGCAGCGCAATCCAGCAGCGCCGGGAACACCGTGCCGTCGTCACGGTGCATGGTCACTTCCACACGGCCTTTGCTGTCCGGCTCCTTCAAGGCGAGGAACCGCGTCATCCAGCGACTCTGGTCTTCGGCGATGATCGCGGTAGTGAGGCTGCGTTTCAACAGATTTTTGCGCTCCTTGCCAAGCAGCACGCTGGCGGTGAGGTTGAGCTCCTCGATCATGCCGGTCGAGTTGAGGGTGAGATAACCGACCGGGGCAAAATCGTAGAGATCGACATAGCGGTTGCGCGATTCTTCTAACCCGGCCTGTGCATTGCGCAACGCTTCATTCTGCATCTCCAGCTCGATCTGATGCACGCGCAGTTCGTGCAGCAGGTTGTCGGCGGGGAGTGGTTCGATTCCCGGACGGCGGTCGAGCTTCTCCTCGGCCAAGCTGCGCAGAATCGCGGGATCCGGTTTCTTGTCGTCAGATGGATTCATGATGTTTCTTTCGCGTCCGCACTGGCAGTCGCCACCATCGCCAGGAGAATCAATTCCGTATTCCCCAGCGCCGTGACGATCCGCCGCGCGTTGAGCACCATGCGCTGCGGTCCGATGCCGGGGAAGTTGTGCTCGACCACGTAGCCGTCCAGCACTTGCTGCAGTGGCAGAATACCTTCGAGCAGTTGGCGCAAGGCCGGGATGCTCCATTGGCCGTTGCCCAGAGCGTAGACCTTGCGCCCCACCGTCTCTTCTGGCTTGACCTGGAAATGTCGGTAGAACGAATGGCTGGCGGAGATGACCTGCAAGGCGCCGTCGAGCACCAGCAGCGGCTCGCTGACCGTATTGACGATGCCCTCGGCCAGTTCCCGCGCCAGTTGCGTCGCCGCCTGTTGTGTCGACGCGAGCTCTGCGGCGGTCCGCTGCGCCACCTGGCTGGCGAGCTTGAAGGCGGTCACCGTCGTGAAGGTCAGCACCACGCCCTCGATCACGTTGTCCTGCGTGCGGTAGGGCTGAATGCGCGCCAGGTACCAGGCGCCGTCGAGGGTTTGCACTTCGCGTTCGACGGGGATCAGCGTATCGAGTACCGATTGCAGGTCGGCCGTCAGGTCGGCGTTGTCCAAATTCGATTTGATGTCGCTCAGGGGCCGGCCGACGTCGCCGCCGATCAGGCGGTAGATCTGCACGGCCGCTGGCGTGTAGCGCTGGATTGCCAGGGAGTGGTCGAGGAACAGCGTGCCGCTGCTGATGCTGTCGAGCAGGTTCTTCATGTCGTTCTGAATAACGGTCAGTTGCTCGACCTTGGCATTCAGTTCGGAATTGACCGTGATGGTTTCTTCATTCAGCGTTTGCAGTTCTTCCTTGGAGGTTTCCAGCTCTTCGTTGGCCGACTGCAGTTCTTCGTTGGTGGATTGCAATTCCTCGTTGGTGGATTTGAGTTCCTCGTTGGAGGCCTGCTGCTCTTCGCTGGTGGCTTGCAGGTTCTCCTTTGCATAGGCCAGTTCGCGCTCCAGCGCTTCGATGCGCATGCTTTCGACCGAGGCGGCGCCACGGCGTTTGCCGCGTCCCGCTGTGGCCGGAGCCGCTTTGCCGGCGGGTTCGGCGGGCCTGGCCACGTCCTCAAAGGTGATGAGGAGCAGGCTCTCGCCGCTTTTTTCCCGCGGCATGGCGCGGACGGCGAAACGCACCAGCGTGAAGCCCCCGTTGGTCTTCACCGAGACTTCACGGCTCAGCGTCGGCTCGGCTTGTGTACTGGCCGCGTTGATGGCATTACGCAGATCCAGTTGCAGGCCCTCGCGCGCCATCTCGACGACGTTGGAGCTCATCGGGCCGGGGGCCGGGCGCAGGTAGCGTCCAGTGTCGCCATGGACATGCAGAATGTTGCCCTGTCTGTCGGTGGTCACCGCAGCCGGCGCGTAGTACTGCAGCAAGACGTTCGTACTGAGCGCGGCGACGTTGCCAGCGCGGCTGACATTGGCTTTGCCGGTCGCCACGGCCACCGCGGTGTGACTCGTGTGCCCGACCCTGTCGTCGCTCCAGGCCAAGTCGGTGTGGGCTCTGAGGTTGGGCGCGGCCAGGGCGTGGTTGACCCGGTAAAACTTCCACTTGCGGTCGATGGTCGTGAACAGGTCGGGGCGGTTGGTGATGCTCTCCGAGGTGGACAGGAACAACACGCCGTTGGGCCGCAAGGCATAGTGGAAGTTGGGAATAAGGCGGTTTTGCAATTCCGTTTCGAGATAGATCAGCAGGTTGCGGCAACTGAGCAGGTCGAGCTTGGTGAAAGGCGGGTCCTGGATCAGGTTCTGCACGGCGAACACCACCGCGTCGCGGAGGTCTTTCTTCACCTTGTAGCCGGTGTCGTCCTTGATAAAGAAGCGGCGCAGGCGTTCCGGCGTGATGTCCTGGGCGATGTTGGGCGGATAGTGACCGACCCGCGCCACGGCGACGGCGTCGTCGTCGAGGTCGGTGGCGTAGATCTGAATGTTCAATTCCCGCTCCTGCTTGGAGCGGATCTCATCTTGCAACTCGAGCAGGAGGATGGCGATCGAGTAGGCTTCCTCGCCGGTGGCGCAACCGGCCACCCAGACGCGGAACACGTAGTCCTCCGGCTTGTCTGCCAGCAGCGATGGCAGGATGGTCTGCTTGAGCGCGACAAAGGCCTCGGGGTCGCGGAAAAAGCTGGTGACATTGATCAGCAGTTCCCGAAACAGCAGCGGCCCCTCGGCGGGGTTGTCCTTCAGAAAGCGCGCATAGGTCGCTTCGTCCTCGATGGTGTGCAGCGCCATGCGGCGTTCGATGCGACGACCAATCGTGCTCTTCTTGTAGAGCGAGAAGTCATGCCCGGTGCGGGCACGCAGCTGCAACAGGATTTTGCTGATGCCGCTTTGTTTTTTGTCCGACCTGACGGGTTCCGTGTGCACCCTTAAAGCGCTCTGTCGAACGATTTCCAGCAGCATGGCCGGCATGGCTTCCACCGCCAGGATGTGGGTGGCGTAGCCGGCGTTGATGGCGCTGCTCGGCATGCCGTCATACTTGGCGGTGGACGGTTCCTGCACCATGCAGATGCCGCCGCTGCCGAGAATGGCCCGCAGCCCCAGCGTGCCGTCGGTGGCCGTGCCGGAGAGGACGATGCCGATGGCGCGCTCGGCCTGATCTTCGGCCAATGAACGCAGAAAGGCATCGATCGGCATGCGCTGGCCACGCACCATTTCCGGCATCGAGAGTTGCAGCACGCCATTGAGGATCGCCATCTCGCGGTTGGGCGGAATGACGTAGACATGGTCGGCTTCGACCTTGGTCTGGTCGTGCGCTTCGACGACCGGCATGGTGGTGCAGCGTTGCAGGATTTCGGTGAGCAGGCTGACATGGCCGGGATCAAGATGCGGTATCAGCACGAAGGCGAGGCCGGTGTCCGGGGGGCAGGCGCGAAAGAAGGCTTCGAAGGCTTCCAGCCCACCGGCGGAAGCGCCGATGCCAACGATGGGGATGGTGGCCGCAGACGGGGCCATGGCCGCCGCTGCCGGGCCGTCCGCCATGGCGGCGGGCGGGGGGCGGGGGCTGGCCGGCGCCTTGCGGCGGGCGAGTGTCGCGACTTTCTTGGTGGCCATGAAAACCTCTTTATTCTTGGGTTGCTTCAAGGGTTGCTTCAAAACCACCTTCTCTCTGATGTAAGACGGTATCGCCGCCCCGAGAGGAAGTCCAGCGCTGTCGATCGTGCGGTGTTTGGCCGCTCAAGATCGCTTTCGACTGTAGCCAGCCGGGTTACGTCTGCACCAGCTTGCGGTGCTTGTGGATGCTCATGAGGATCCCGATCCCGACGAAGAGCGTCGCAAGGGCCGTTCCCCCGTAGGAAATGAACGGCAGTGGCACGCCCACCACGGGCAGGATGCCCGACACCATGCCCATGTTCACGAAGGCGTAGGTGAAGAAGATCATCGTGACCGCGCCGGCCAGCAGCCGGCTGAAAAACGTCGGTGCATTGGCCGCGATCATGAGTCCGCGCGTGATGAGCAGCAGGTACAGGACCAGCAGCACGCAGTTGCCGATCAGCCCGAACTCCTCCGAGAACACCGCGAAGATGAAGTCCGTGTGCCGCTCCGGGATGAACTCGAGGTGCGTCTGCGTCCCCTGCAGCCAGCCCTTGCCGAAGATCCCCCCCGAGCCCACCGCGATCGTGGACTGGATGATGTGGTAGCCCGCGCCGAGCGGGTCGGTGGTCGGGTCGAGCAGGGTGAGGACGCGCCGGCGCTGGTAGTCGTGGAGCAGGCCCCACAGCGGGAACAGCGCCGCCGTGCCGGCGACGAAGAGGCCGGCAATCACCTTCCAGGACAGGCCGGCGAAGAAGATCACGTAGCAGCCGGCGGCCATCACCAGCACCGCCGTGCCGAGGTCGGGTTGCTTGGCGATCAGCAGGACCGGGACCAGCAGCAGCACGCCGGCGACGATGAAGTCGCGCATGCGCAGCGTCGCCTCGTGCCGGTGGAAATACCACGCGAGCATCAGCGGCATCGCGATCTTCATCATCTCGGACGGCTGGAAGCGCGTCACCCCGACGTGCAGCCAGCGGCGCGCGCCGTTGGCAATGTCGCCAAAGAGGGCGACGGCGACCAGCAGCAGCACGCCCGCGAAGTAGGCCGGGACGGCGAAGCGCATCAGCGTCTGGGGTGCGAGGTTCGCGAAGATCCACATCGCGGTGAAGGCGACGGCCAGGTTCACCAGCTGCCCGGTCACGCGGGCCGGGTATTCGTAGCTCGCGCTGTAGAGCGTCGCGAGGCCCATCACCACGAGGATCGAGGTCAGCGTGAACAGCGGCCCGTCGATGCTCTCCGTGAACCGCCCGGCGAGCCTGCGCAGCGACAGGAAGGGGGCGTCGAGCGCCATCAGTCGCCCTCCTCTTCGTCCGCCGGACCCGGTGCGGGGGGCTTCTTCGCCGGTTGGGGGATCTTGCCGAGCAGGTAGTAGTCGAGCACCGCGCGGGCGATCGGGGCGGCGGCCGTGGCGCCGAAGCCGCCGTTCTCCACGATCACCGCGACCGCGATCTTGGGGTTGTCCAGCGGCGCAAACGCGATGAACAGCGAGTGGTCGCGATGCCGCTCGGCGACGTTCTTCTCGATGTACTTCTCGTTGGCCTTGATCGCGATCACCTGGGCGGTGCCGGTCTTGCCGCCGCTCGTGTACTGGGCGCCCGCGAACGCGCGCGTGCCGGTGCCTTCGGTGTTGACCCCGGCCATCGCCTGCTTGATGAACTCGATGTGCTCGTCCTTGAACGGGATCCTGCGCAGCAGTTCGGGCTCGAGGTAGCGGCGCGAGCTGGTGCGCTGGTTGTCGATGTGGTTCGCCAGGTGCGGCTTGAATACCGCGCCGTTGTTGGCGATTGCCGCCATGGCGAGCGCCATCTGTAAAGGGGTGTAGGCGTTGTAGCCCTGGCCGATGCCGATCGAGATGGTCTCGCCTGCGTACCACTTCTGTTGCTCGGGCTTCTTGAAGCGCCGCTGCTTCCATTCGGGCGAGGGCAGCACGCCCATCAACTCGCCCTCCAGGTCGATCCCGGTGCGGGCGCCGAAGCCGAACGGGGCTATCGACCTCGCGATCAGGTCGATGCCCATGTCGTTCGACAGCACGTAGTAGTACGTGTCGCAGGAGTGGACGATCGACTTGTACATGTCCACGGTGCCGTGGCCACCGACCTTGTCATCGCGAAAGCGCCGGCCGCCGAAGTCGAAGAATCCCGGATCGAAGATCGACTGCGAGGGCCTGCGCTTGCCGGTTTCCAGCGCGGCGAGCGCGAGATAGGGCTTGAACGTCGAGCCGGGCGGGTAGAGGCCGGCAATGGCGCGGTTGTTGAGCGGCCGGTCGGGCGAGTTGTTCAGCTCGGCCCAGCTCTGCGGGTCGATGCCTTCGACGAACAGGTTGGGGTCGTACCCGGGCTTGGACACCAGCGCAAGCACGCCGCCCGTGGCAGGCTCGATGGCCACCAGTGCGCCCCGGCGCCCGGCGAAGGCGTTCTCGGCGATCTCCTGGAGCTTGATATCCAGCGCAAGCGTGATGTCGTTGCCGGACTGCGCGGGCGTGCGCGAGAGCGTGCGGATGCCGCGGCCGCCGGCGTCGATCTCCACCTGCTCGATGCCGGTGGTGCCGTGCAGTTCGCTCTGGTAGCTGCCCTCGATGCCGGATTTGCCGACGAAGTCCGTGCCCCGGTAGTTGGCCTCGACGCCGAGTTCCTCGAGTTTTTCCTGGTCCTTGTGGTTGATCCGGCCGATATAGCCGATCACGTGCGAGGCGAGCTCGCCGAACGGGTACTGCCGGAACAGCCGCGCCTTGATCTCGACGCCCGGGAAGCGGTAGCGGTTGGCCGCGAACTTCGCCACCTCCTCGTCGGTGAGGCGCGTGCGGATCGGCAGGCTCTCGGCGTTGCGCGTTTCCAGCAGCAGCTTCCTGAACCGGCTGCGGTCCTTCGGCTGGATGTCGACGACTTCCGACAGCTCGGTGATCGTGCGCTCGACGTCGGCGACTTTCGCCGTCTGGATCTCGAGCGTGTAGGCCGAATAGTTGCGTGCCAGCACGACCCCGTTCCGGTCGAGGATCAGGCCGCGGTTGGGTGCCACGGGCACGATCGAGATGCGGTTGTCCTCGGCCTTGGTGTGGTAGTAGTCGCGCTGCACGACCTGGAGGTAGGCGAAGCGGGCGAACAGCACGCCGAACGCGATCAGCACGGCAACCCCGGCCGCGCCGATGCGCAACTGGAAATAGTGGAGCTCGCGCTCGTGGTTCTTGAGCTCGGTCAGGCGCATCTAGATGGGCCGTGTCTCATCGACCTCGATCGGACGGCGCTGCGGCGACAACAGCACGAAGCTGACCACCGGCCACAGCAGTGCGCCGAGCAATGGGCCGACGATGATGGTCCAGCCGGGGAACTGCGCCCCGGCCACCAGGCGCACCAGCAGTTCGACCGATTTGGCGCCGACGAGCAGGATCGCCACGTGCATCGCCTGGTGCAGCCACGGGAACCAGAGGATGCGCCGCGACGATGTGATCGCGGCGAAAGCGAGGAGCGAGTAGGCGAGCGCATGCTGGCCGAGGAGCACGCCGTTGCCGGTGTCCATGAGGAGGCCCAGCAGCCAGCCGACCCCGAGGCCCACCAGCCGCGGCTGGCGCACGCACCAGAAGGTCAGGGTCAGTGCGACGAAATCGGGCACCAGCGCGACGTCCTTCCACGGCAGGAAGTCGAGCAGCAGCGCGGCGAGCAGCGAGAGCACGATCGTGCCGATCCGCACCGGCAGCAGGATGTACTGGGGGCGTTCAGCAAACATGTCCGGTCCCTTCAGCCTGCATTGGCGGGTTCCTTCTTGCGCTTGCCCTTGCCCTTGCCTTTGCGCTCGGGTTGCGCGGCGTCTTCCGGGTAGGCGGGCAGCCTGGTATCGGTCGAAAGCGTCAGCAGGTAGCGGTTCCTCTCGATCCCGGCTGCGGGCTGGCAGACGATGCGCGCAAAGGCGGCGACGGCGTCGCGCTCGATCCGGGTCACGGTGGCCACGGGCAGCCCCGCCGGGTAGGTGCCGTCAATGCCCGAGGTCACGAGCTTGTCGCCATTCTGGATTTCGGCGTTAGCGGCCATGAAGCGAAGCTCAAGCGTCCCGGCCGACCCGGAGCCGAACGCCACGGCACGCAGGCCGTTCCTCACCACCTGCACCGGGATCGCCTGGTCCTTGTCGATCAGCAGGGTCACTTCCGAGACCAGCGGGTGAACGCGGGTGACCTGGCCGACGACGCCTGCCTCATCGATCACCGCCTGGCCGGGGAGGACCCCGTGCGTGGCGCCCTTGTCGACCAGCAGCTTCTTGGCGAACGGGTCGCGCCCGGAGTAGAGGACCTCCACGGGGGTGGACTTGAGCGCGAGCCTTGCCTGTGCGCTGATCAGCCGGCGCAACTGCTCGAGTTCCGCGGCGGTGGCCTCGTAGCGCTGGGCGTCCTGCGCGCTGACCACGAGTTTTGCGCGCAGCTCGGCATTGTCCTTCTGCAGGTCCGACTGGCTGGCAAAGAAGCCGGCGATCCGCCCGGCAAACTGGCCGGGGGCCGTCGCGACCTGCTGAAGCGGGTAGGCCGCCACGGCGATCAGGCTCCTCAGGGTTTCTGCGTACTTGAAACGCGCATCCAGCACGAGCAGCGCGATGGACAGGGAGGCGAAAAACGCGAGGCGAACGAGCGGCGCCGGGCCCCGCTTGAAGAACGGTGGGGGAGAGTGCTCCATCCCCCCTTCACTCAGTCATTCGTGAAGATCGGGCCGAAGTGCTCCATCTTTTCGAGCGCCTTGCCCGAGCCGCGCACCACGCAGGTGAGCGGGTCTTCGGCGACGATCACCGGCAGGCCGGTCTCTTCCATCAGCAGCCGGTCGAGGTCGCGCAGCAGCGCGCCGCCACCGGTGAGCACCATGCCTTTTTCGGCAATGTCGGCGCCCAGTTCCGGCGGGGTCTGCTCGAGGGCCGACTTGACCGCCGACACGATCTGGTTGAGCGGCTCGGTGAGCGCCTCGAGGATTTCGTTGGAGCTGATCGTGAAGCTGCGCGGGATGCCCTCGGCCAGGTTGCGCCCCTTCACTTCCATCTCGCGCACTTCGCTGCCGGGGAAGGCCGAGCCGATGGTCTTCTTGATCATCTCGGCGGTGGTCTCGCCGATCAGCATGCCGTAGTTGCGGCGGATGTAGTTGATGATCGCCTCGTCGAACTTGTCGCCGCCGACGCGCACGCTGCCGGAGTACACCATGCCGCCGAGCGAGATCACGCCGACTTCCGTGGTGCCGCCGCCGATGTCGACGACCATCGAGCCGGTCGCCTCCGCGACGGGGAGGTCCGCGCCGATCGCCGCGGCCATCGGTTCCTCGATCAGGTACACCTGCCCTGCGCCCGCGCCGATCGCCGACTCGCGGATCGCGCGGCGCTCGACCTGGGTGGAGCCGCACGGCACGCAGATGATGATGCGCGGCGAGGGCGAGAAGAGGCGCGAGTCGTGCACCTTCTTGATGAACTGCTTGAGCATCTGCTCGGTGACGGTGAAGTCGGCGATCACGCCGTCCTTCATCGGGCGGATGGCGGTGATGTTGCCCGGCGTCTTGCCGAGCATCATCTTGGCTTCCCTGCCGACGGCCTGGATGGTCTTCTTCGCATTGGGGCCGCCTCCCTGGCGGATCGCAACGACCGAGGGCTCATCGAGCACGATGCCTTTGCCGCGCACGTAGATCAGTGTGTTGGCGGTGCCGAGGTCGATCGCGAGGTCGTTGGAGAAGTAGCTGCGCAAAAAGCCGAACATGGGCGTGGGAGAGCCTTCTCTGTTAAGCCTTAACTTCGACGGCTAAGGCTGTGTCTTCAAAGATCATATGATACCCTAACGGGGCCCCGGAGTGAGCCGCACGGCACCTTATTCGGGCCCTTTTTCGACCCCTTTGTTCACCCGTACCATGCCCCTCGACCTCGAGCAGATTCGCCGCATTGCCCGGCTTGCCCGCATTGCCGTCAGCGACGACGAGGCGCAGGCCGCAGCCGGCAAGTTGAACAGCCTGCTTGGCCTGATCGAGCAGATGCAGGCGGTCGACACCACCGGCATCGAACCGATGTCCCACGCCATGGACCTGGTGCAGCGCCTGCGCGAAGACAAGGCCGTCGAGCCGGACCGGCGCGAGGCCTTCCAGGCTATCGCGCCGGCCGTCGAGGATGGGCTGTACCTCGTGCCCCGGGTCGTCGAGTAGTCCCATGCTCAATGCCCCTCTGACCGAACTGTCAGCGTCGCTGGCTGGCGGGAAAGTCTCCAGCGTCGAACTGACGCAGCTGTTCCTCGATCGCATCGCAAAGCTCGATGGGGGGCTGAACGCCTTCATCACGGTCGACCCGGCCCGGGCGCTGGGCGAGGCCCGCGCCGCCGATGCGCGCCGCGCCGCCGGGGACACCGGGCCGCTGCTGGGGATCCCGGTCGCCCACAAGGACATCTTCTGCACCCAGGGCATGGCCACGACCTGCGGTTCGAAGATGCTCGCCAATTTCGTGGCGCCCTACGATGCGCACGTGGTCGAGCAGTTCGCCAAGGCGGGCGCCGTGCTGCTGGGCAAGACCAACATGGACGAGTTCGCCATGGGGTCGTCCAACGAGTCGTCGTTTTTCGGTCCGGTCCGCAATCCGTGGCGCACCTCGGCGGTCCCGGGCGGGTCGTCGGGCGGGTCGGCGGCGGCCGTGGCTGCCCGCATGGCGCCGGTGGCCACGGGCACGGACACGGGCGGTTCGATCCGCCAGCCGGCCTCCCTCACCGGCATCAGCGGTCTCAAGCCCACTTACGGGCTGGTTTCGCGCTACGGGATGATCGCGTTCGCCTCCTCGCTCGACCAGGGCGGGCCGATGGGCAAGACCGCCGCAGACCTCGCGATCCTGCTGAATGCGATGACCGGGTTCGACGCGCGCGACTCCACCAGCCTGGAGCGCCCGAAGGAGGATTACGCCCGTGACCTCGAGGCCCCGCTCGCGGGGATGCGCATCGGCCTGCCGAAGGAGTATTTCGGCGACGGTGTCGATGCCGATGTGGCGGCGCGCGTACGCGAGGCGATCCGCTGGTACGAGGGCCAGGGCGCGAAGGTCGTCGAGATCACGCTGCCCAACACGCACCTCGCGGTGCCGGTCTATTACGTGCTCGCGCCGGCCGAGGCCTCCTCGAACCTGTCCCGGTTCGATGGCGTGCGCTATGGCCATCGCGCCGCCGAATACGCCGACCTCTACGAGATGTACTGCAAGTCGCGCGCCGAAGGGTTCGGGGCCGAAGTGAAGCGTCGCATCCTTGTCGGCGCCTATGTGCTGTCCCACGGCTACTACGACGCCTACTACCTGCAGGCGCAGAAGATCCGCCGCCTGATCGCGCGGAGCTTCACCGAGGCGTTCACCCAGTGCGACCTGATCATGGGGCCCGTTGCCCCGTCGACCGCGTTCGAGATCGGCGCACTGTCCTCCGACCCGGTGCAGATGTACCTGAACGACATCTTCACGATCCCCGCTTCGCTGGCGGGGCTGCCCGGCATGTCGATTCCCTGCGGGTTCGACGGCAGGGGCCTGCCCGTGGGCCTGCAGGTGATCGGCAACTATTTTTCGGAGGCGCGCATGCTGAATGCCGCGCACCAGTACCAGAAGGCGACCGACTGGCACCTGCGTGTGCCGGCGGGCACGCCCTTGTGAGGACGATGGCATGACCTGGGAAATCGTCGTCGGGCTGGAGACCCACACGCAGCTGCTCACGCAGAGCAAGATCTTTTCGGGCGCCTCCACGGCTTTCGGCGCCGCGCCCAACACGCAGGCCTCGGCGGTGGACATCGCCCTGCCGGGCGTGCTGCCGGTGCTGAACGCAAAGGCCGTGGAATTTGCGATTCGCCTCGGCCTGTCGATCGGCGCGACCATCGCGCCGTGCTCGGTGTTCGCGCGCAAGAACTACTTCTACCCGGACCTGCCCAAGGGCTACCAGATCAGCCAGTACGAGCTGCCGGTGGTGCAGAACGGCTCGCTGAAGATCATGACCGAGGGCGGCGAAAAGACGATCCGGATCCTGCGCGCCCACCTCGAGGAAGACGCCGGCAAGTCGCTGCACGAGGATTTCAAAGGCCTGTCCGGCATCGACCTCAACCGCGCCGGCACCCCGCTGCTCGAGATCGTGACCGAACCCGACATGCGCGGTTCGAAGGAGGCGGTGGCCTACGCCAAGGCGCTGCACACGCTGGTGCGCTGGATCGGCATCTGCGACGGCAACATGCAGGAGGGGTCTTTCCGCTGCGACGCAAACGTGTCGGTACGCCGGCCCGGCGAGCCGCTGGGCACGCGCTGCGAGATCAAGAACCTCAACTCGTTCCGCTTCATGGAGCAGGCCATCGAGTACGAGGCATGCCGCCAGGTCGAGCTGATCGAGGACGGCGGCAAGGTCCTCCAGGAAACGCGCCTTTACGATCCCGATCGCGACGAGACGCGCTCGATGCGGTCCAAGGAGGATGCACAGGACTACCGCTATTTCCCCGACCCTGACCTGCTGCCGCTGGTGATCGCCGCGGCCGAGGTCGAGCGCGTTCGCGCGACGTTGCCGGAGCTTCCGCAGGCCAAGCGCGAGAGATTCGTGGCGCAGTTCGGCCTCACGGCCTACGACGCGGAACTGCTCACCGGCGAGCGCGAGGTGGCAGACTACTTCGAGGTGCTGGTGGGCGAGTCGGGGGCCGAGCCCAAGCTCTGCGCCAACTGGCAGAACGGCGAGCTCGCCGCCGCGCTGAACCGCGATGGGCTGGAGATCCCGCGCAGCCCGGTCTCCGCACAAGCGCTCGGGAGGCTGCTCAAGCGGATCGCCGACGCAACCATTTCGGGCAAGATCGCCAAGGAGGTTTTCGAGGCGATGTGGCAGGGCGAGGGGTCGGCGGACCAGATCATCGACGCCAGGGGCCTGAAGCAGATTTCCGACTCGGGCGCGATCGACAAGATCGTCGACGAGGTGCTGGCCGCCAACGCCAGGCAGGTCGAAGACTATCGCGCGGGCAAGGAAAAAGCCTTCAACTCGCTGGTGGGCCAGGTGATGAAGGCCACCAAGGGCAAGGCCAACCCCGGCCAGGTCAACGAGATCCTGAAGAAGAAGCTGGCCGGCTAGGCAGGGCCGCCCCGGGCGTTGCCGGGGCCGTTGCGCTTACTTCTTCGCGGTCGGGGCGGGGGCCGCCACGGCGCCCGGGCCTTTCGTCAGTTCCAGGTAACGGCGCTTGTCCTCGTCATAGCGTGCGTTGATCGCTTCCACGTCCTTGCGCTTTGCCACCATCAGCTGTTCCTGCGCCTTGCGATCGATCTCGTTGTTCTGGATGTCCTGGGTGAGCTTGGCGGGCGGCTTGTTCTTGCCGCTGTAGAACTCGAGCTCCTTCTTGAGGGCTGCGCCGGCCTTGTCGAACTGCTCGATCTTGACCTGGGTCTGCTTGACCGCGCCCTCGTTGTCGGCCAGCGCGCGGCCGCGGGCCACCTCGATGTCCTTCTCGCTGCCGTAGGTCGACAGGAGGGCCTTGTTCTTGCGTGTCTCCTCCTGCTCTTTGCGCGCGGCCTCAATGTCGCGCTCCTTCTTGGCCTTGTCCTCGGTTTCCTTGGCGGCGCGCTGTTCGGGCGTGAGCATGGCCTCGGTGCGCTTCACCACCTGGCCCTGCTTGTTCATTTCATTGGCTGCCTGCCCGGCGCATTGCGGCGGTAGCGTGGAGCCGACATACGTCTTGCCGTCCTTGCCGACGCACTTGATGATCTGCGCCTCGGCTGCCAAAGGCGCCAGGACGGCCGCGAGTACGAGAATTGCCTTCAGCATCACTTTCCCCCGGGTTTGCGAATGCCAGAGCATTCTGCGCCTTTCGGGGCCACGGCTCAACCCGGGGCGTCCCCGGGATGCGATAGAATTCCGCCACCCTTCCACGCTGCGAAATCCCACACTCCCATGGTCTTTACCGACAAGGCGCTGATCGCCGAGATCACCGCCAAGATGCTTCTTGAAGTAAAGGCGGTGCTGTTTTCTGACGCCAAGCCGTTCATCTTCACCTCCGGCTGGGCGAGCCCGGTCTACATCGACGGCCGGAAGCTGATTTCCTACCCGCGCATCCGCAGCCAGCTGATCGATTTTGCCGCGGCCACGCTGGTGCGTGACGTCGGCTTCGAGCAGTTCGACACGGTGGCCGGCGGCGAGACCGCGGGCATTCCTTATGCAGCGTGGATCGCCGATCGCCTCGCGCTGCCGATGCAGTACGTGCGCAAGAAGCCGAAGGGTTTCGGGCGCAACGCGCAGATCGAGGGCCATGTCGAGGAAGGCGCGCGCACTTTGCTGGTCGAGGACCTGACCACCGACGGGCGCTCCAAGGTGATCTTCTGCAAGGCGCTGCGCGATGCCGGCGCGATCGTCGACCATGTCTACGTGAATTTCTACTACGACATCTTTCCCGAGTCGAAGAAGATCCTCTCCGACCTGAACGTGCAACTGCACTACCTTTCCACCTGGTGGGACGTCCTCGAGGTGGTGAAAAAAGGCGGGTACCTCGCCACCACGCAGATCGACGAAGTGGAGAAGTTCCTGCACCAGCCGGCCAAGTGGTCGGCTGACCACGGGGGCGTGGCAAGCTTTCCCTCAAGCTGACCGCACGTGCGGGTCATCAGCGTCAACGTCAACGGGATCCGTTCGGCGGCGAGGAAAGGGTTCTACGAGTGGCTCAAGGGCCAGCGCGCTGATTTTGTCTGCATGCAGGAGATCAAGGCGCACGAGGTCGACCTGCACGAGGACATCGTCGCGCCAAAGGGCTTCCACGCTGCGTTCTCGCTTGCCGAGAAGAAGGGCTACAGCGGCGTCGGCCTCTACAGCAAGGCAAAACCCGACAGCGTGCAACGCGGTTTCGGCAGCAAGGAGTTCGACGCCGAGGGCCGCTACGTCGAGATGCGTTTCGGCAACCTCTCCGTGGTTTCGGTGTATTTCCCCTCGGGCGCGAGCTCGCCCGAGCGCCAGCTGGCGAAGTTCCGCTTCCTCGAAGAGTTTCGGCCGCACCTGCAGGCGCTCAAAAAGTCCGGGCGCGAGGTCGTGCTGTGCGGGGACGTCAACATCGCGCACAAGGAAATCGATCTTCGCAACTGGCGCTCCAACCAGAAGAATTCGGGGTTCCTGCCCGAGGAGCGGGCGTGGATCTCGGGGGTGTTCGACGAGGTGGGGTACGTCGATGTCTTCCGGCGGCTGAATCCGGACCCGGACCAGTACACCTGGTGGTCCAACCGCGGGGACTCATGGAACAAGAACGTGGGGTGGCGGCTCGATTACCACCTCGCCACGGAGGGCCTGGCGCAGACTGCCAAGAAGGAGTCGATCTACAAGGCGGAGCGCTTTTCCGACCACGCGCCGCTGGTCATCGATTACGGCTGGAAGGCCTGAGCGGCGCAGGGGGCCAGGGCCCCTCCATCCCCTAGGGGATGCGCTGGTCCGTAGCCGTGCCCGAAGGGATCGTGGGCGGCGGTGCGGCGCGGTTTCGCTGGCGCCGGCGGTCCAGCCACCAGGCGAGGATCGGCAACATCGCGAATCCGCCCGGCATCACGAACACCACGATGTAGGGCGACAGTTTGGTGAGCCTCCTGAGGTGCACGTGAAGCTCGCGCAGGTCGGCGTCGCTCCACTTCTGCCGGTTGCGCGGTTTCATCAGCAAAGGCATCAGGCCTTTGACCTGCACCATCTCCGACAGCAGTGCCTTGCGTTCGCGTTCGGCAAGGTCCCACGCACCACGAACGACTTTCGGGATCGGCATCGCGCGCGCGGTCAGGCGGTAGTGCGGACTGCGGACTGGCGCGGCACGTAGCGCTCGTAGGCTGCGCGCAGGCGGCGCCAGCCGCGCCACAGGGTCAGGCCGGTACCGAACAGCTTGAACATCTTGCGCGGACGGAGCGCGACAAGAAGCGCGACGCCTGCGGCCACCCAGGCCGGATGCGCGCGCAGCGTGCGCCCGAGGGAGCGGGCCCGGTCCACCCAGGCAAATAGGGTTTCCGCGCGTCCCACCAGCTCGGTCACGGTCTCACGCTGGTGCTCCGAGCGGGCGACCAGTGTCGCGCGGCGCTCGCGCAGCGCAATGAGCCTTTCGCGGATCACGGCTTGCCCATCCGCTGGCGGTCCTTTTCGAACTCGGCCAGCGTGGCCGCGAGGAACTTCGGCCGCGCGGCAAGGCACGAGCGGACCATCAGCACGCTCACGCCTCCCCCGGCAACGAACAACCCCGCAATCAGGCCGGCAGCAAGGATCCGGTTCGAATCCCAGAATACGAGCACGATGAAGAGGCAAACAAGCAGCACTGCAATTGCGAAGAAGAACACTGCGGCGACCGCCCAGGCCGCGACTTCAAGGAGCCGCAGCAGTTGTTCTTCAAACTCGTTGGCGGCAAGGCGCGCCCGCGTCTCGGCGAACGAGAGCAGCGTGCGCACGGTCGAACGGACCGTGGACGAAGGTGCGGAAGCCGGGGCCGGGTCGGGCCCTGCGCCGCCGGGCGTCGCCATGGCCGGCGGACGCTTAGCGGCGGCTGACGAGCAGGCCGAGCAGGAACCCGACGCCAGCGGCTACGCCGACAGCCTGCCAGGGGTGGTCATGCACGTACTCGTCGGTCGCGCGGGCGGCTTCCTTGGTCTTCTCGCGCAGCGCCTGCTCGGCATCCATGAGCTTGTCCTTGTAGACGGCGAGCGAAGCCTGGATGCGCTCACGCGCGACGGCGATTTTTTCGCCGGCCTGGCCGGCGGTGGCTTTCAGCAACTCTTCAGTGTCCCCGACCAGGACCTTGAGGTCGGTGACGAGCTTTTCTTTCGAGACTTGGCTCTCTGTGGTCATGATGTGCCTTCGTGTGATTGCTTGAATTAAGAGGGAATTCAGCGTTGGATGATGCGGCGCAGAATGAGCTTTCAAGGCTACCCAGTTTTGCCTGCGCGAGCAACCCGTAAGCCACCCCGTGGTGGCTGGGGGAAGCTACAATCCGGCACCCCATGGCCCTCGCGGACACCCTCCTCGTCTTCCGCAGCCGGAAGATCCTCCTCCTCCTCCTGCTCGGCTTTTCCTCGGGCCTGCCACTGGCGCTGACGGCCGGGACGCTGCAGGCCTGGCTGACGGTCGAAGGGGTGGACCTGAAGACCATCGGCTGGTTTGCCCTCGTAGGCCAGCCGTATACCTACAAGTTCCTGTGGGCGCCGCTGATGGACCGGTTTTCGCTGCCGTTCCTCGGCCGGCGGCGGGGGTGGCTCCTCGTCACGCAGCTTGCTCTCGCGGCGGCGATCGCGTTCATGGGCACCCTGTCACCGAAAGACTCGCCCTGGCTCCTCGCCGGGCTCGCAGTGCTGGTCGCGTTCCTGTCCGCTTCCCAGGATGTCGTGTTCGACGCCTTGCGTGCCGACACCCTTTCGGCCAAAGAGCGGGGCGCGGGCGCGGCGGTCTCGGTGTTCGGGTACCGGATCGCGATGCTGGTGTCCGGGGGCCTTGCGTTGGTGCTGGCCGACAGCGTCCTCGGCTGGACGGCGACCTATTGGCTGATGGCCGGGCTGATGGCAGTCGGGGTGCTCGCGACCTGGAACTCGCTCGAGCCCGTGGCCGCCGGCGCTCCGCCACGCACGCTCGCCGCGGCGGTCAAAGAGCCCCTGGGCGAGTACTTTTCGCGAAACGGCGCATGGACGCTCCTCGCGCTGGTCGTGCTGTACAAGCTCGGCGACGCGTTTGCCGGGAGCCTGTCGACGGCCTTCCTGATCCGTGGCGCCGGATTCTCCGTGACCGACGTGGGGGCCATCAACAAGGGCCTCGGGCTGGTGGCGACCATCGCGGGGGCGCTGGCCGGCGGTGCGCTGATGGCGCAACTGCGGCTGTACCGGGCGTTGATGCTGTTCGGCGTGCTGCAGGCGGTGACCAACCTCGGTTTCATGCTGGTGGCCATCGCGGGCAAGAACTACGCGCTGATGATCGCCGCGGTGGGCGCCGAGAACCTTTGTGGCGGGATGGGAACGGCGGCTTTTGTCGCGTTGTTGATGGCGATGTGCGACCGGCGGTTTTCCGCCACGCAGTACGCGCTGCTCTCGGCATTGTCGGCCGTGGGGCGGGTGTACGTCGGGCCGGCCGCCGGCTATATGGCGACCAGCCTCGACTGGCCGACGTTCTTCTTCGTGACCTTCCTGATCGCGCTGCCGGGCATTGCGATGCTCTGGTGGCAGCGTGCGCGGATCGAGGCGCTGGATGCGTCGCCGGGAGGATGAAGTTTCGCAATGCAAGCGATGGGGCGTGCCTGTGGGACGGCCGTGGCACACTTCCCGCATGAATGAATTCATCGCTTCCGGTGGCCTCGCTTGAGTCCATCTACGGCCGGCGCCAGTACAAGGCGTTCCTCGAGCAGTACGCCGTCGACGTGGCCATCGTGGACGTGCCCTGGAACGACGACCTCGTGACCCATCCCCCCGAAGAGGCGGTACGCGCGCATCCGCCGAAGCAGGCACGCTGACGAGCATCCCGCTACACGGCGGATGCCGCTTTTGGAGGCGGACTTGATGCACGTCAAAGCGTCGCGACGGCGTCTGCCCAAGACTCCAGGATGATTGACTGGGAGCGAGCCCAGGAAGCTGACAGTTTTTTCCTTGGCGCTGCAGTGTGCGGAGCATAAAAACCGAAACCCTGACCGGGGATCTCTGGGGTGGCCTCGCGGCCATGCTCGTGGCCCTGCCATCGGCGATCGCCTTCGGAGTGACCATATTCGCGCCGTTGGGCGGCACGTATGCGGCCCAGGGTGCGATCGCAGGCATTCTCGGGGTCACCGCCCTCGGACTGGTCGCCGGGGCTTTCGGCGGGACCAACCGGCTGATCACGGCACCCTGTGCGCCGGCCGCGGCCGTGCTGGCGGCGCTCGCGATCCAGCTTTCCCACGACGGGGTCGAGGCCGGGTCGGTCGTCCTCATGCTTACGCTGATGGGCCTGATCTGCGGCCTGTTGCAGGCGGCATTCGGCGCCGTGGGCCTCGGGCGCCTGATCAAGTACATGCCGTACCCTGTGGTGAGCGGGTACCTCAGTGGTGTCGGCCTGATCATCATCCTGAGCCAGATACCGAAACTTCTCGGCCTGCCGAAAGAGGCCTCCCTGTGGGCGGGGTTGGTCTCCCCTTCTTCGTGGCAGTGGCAAGGCGTCATTGTCGGCCTGGTGACGGTAACGGTCATGGCCGCTGCGCCGCGGTTCACCAAGGCGGTCCCGGCTGCGATCCTCGCCCTCGCGGCAGGTGTGCTGGCCTACTTTGCCTTGGGCCTTGCGGATCCCGGGCTTTACACCCTCGCGGGGAACTCGCTGGTTGTGGGAGCGCTGGGAGGCTCGGATGCGAGCTTTGGCGACGCGATTGCCGGCCGCTGGAAGGCGATCGGGAGCCTGGACTACGCCTTGCTC
This sequence comes from Bordetella parapertussis, assembly GCA_945862265.1. Classification (GTDB taxonomy): domain Bacteria; phylum Pseudomonadota; class Gammaproteobacteria; order Burkholderiales; family SG8-39; genus SZAS-79. The sequence continues at coordinate 111,560 of CAMAXP010000003.1, read as the reverse complement.
GGCAAGCTGCTGATTCCGGCGGCGACGCTTGCGGTGCTCCTGTCGATCGACACCCTCAAGACCTGTGTGGTGCTCGATGCGCTGACGCGCTCGCGCCACGACTCCAATCGCGAACTGATCGGCCAGGGCCTCGGCAACCTGGCGTCGGCTTTTGTCGGTGGGGTCCCGGGTGCGGGCCAGATGGGCGCGACGCTCGTCAACATGTCGAGCGGTGCACAGACGCGCTTGTCGGGCCTGATCGAAGGGGCGCTTGCCCTGGTGGCATTCCTGATCCTGGGGGCCTTCATCGCCTGGGTGCCGATCTCAGCGCTGGCCGGAATCCTGATCGTCATAGGCATCCGCATGTTCGACCGGACCAGCCTGCACCTGCTGCGCTCGCGTGCAACCATCCTCGACTTCGCGGTGATCGTGGCGGTGGTGGTGGTCGCGCTGACGGTCAGCCTGATCGCCGCTTCCGGGGTGGGCATCGCACTTGCCATCGTGCTCTTCATCCGCGAGCAGATCCGCGGTTCGATCGTTCGCGGCAAGGCCTACGGCAACCAGATCCATTCCAAGCGCGTTCGCCTGCCGGACGAAATGGCGATCCTGGAAAGCCGCGGCGACCAGACCGCAATCTTCGAGCTGCAGGGCAGTCTGTTCTTCGGCACCACCGACCAGTTGTACACGTCGCTCGAGCCCGAACTCAAGACCCGTACCTACATCATCCTCGACATGCGGCGCGTCCAGTCGGTCGACTTTACCGCGGTGCATATGCTCGAGCAGATCGAGGCCATCCTCCACGAGCGCGGCGCAACCCTGATCTTCAGCCATCTCCCCGAGCAACTTCCCAGCGGCCAGGACATGCGCCAGTACTTCGACCAGGTCGGCCTGATCAAATCGGAGCGCCACGTCCGGATGTTCAGCGAGCTTGACGAGGCGCTCGAGTGGATCGAGGAGCGCCTCATCGAGGAACAGCACCTGGAGCGCATGCTTGAAAAACCCCTCGAGCTTCGCGAGATCGAGGTGTTCCTCGGACGCAAGGAGTCCACGCTGGCCGCCCTTGAGGCGTGCATGGAGAAGCGCACCTACAAGGCGGGCGAGAAGATATTCTCGCAAGGGGACACGGGGGACGAGTTGTTCCTGATCCGGCGCGGTGCAGTGCGCATCGTGCTCCCGCTGGGCAACAAGCAGAGCCACCATCTTGCCACCTTCGGGCGGGGTGACTTTTTCGGCGAGATGGCGTTTCTCGACCCGGACCCGCGCTCGGCCGACGCGCTGGCATTTTCCGACGTTGACCTGTTTGTGCTGTCGCGCAAGCGCTTCGACACGCTGGCCGAGGAACACAAGCGCCTGGCGATCGGGCTGGTCCTCAGCGTTGCGCGCGTGCTGTCGACCCGCCTGCGCTACGCCAACGCGGAATTGCGCGCGCTGCACATGTCATAGCCTGTCGAAGAGGTTGGGTATGAACGAAACGGGCTCACCCTTGTGCAGCACCACCCGTTCCAGTGCCCGAAGTTCGGAAAGCTGACGATCGCTTCACGACACACGCGCACCATCTCGCGCACTTCTGCGCCGCGATCCCCAACTTCCGCATCATGAGGTTCGAGGGCGACGACGTCCCCTGGAACGACGACCTCGTGACCCATCCGCCAAAGCGGGCGTCCCAGGAAATTCTGGTAATTATTTCAGGATGTCCGCGCCAGGAGCCGGCTTCCAGGCACTTTTATACTGGTACCAGTACATATCAATCTAGGCCGCCCTGCCTCAGGAACAGGTGGTACCGGTCGGTGCGCACATAAATGTGCCGGGTCTCGACCGGCGCCCCGTCGACGGAGCGCGCCAGGCGTTCGATGCGGATCCCGGGCGCGCCGGTTCGCTGGCCCAGCAAGCGCGCGACGTGGGCCGGCATCGCGACCCCCGTCAGTCGGTCTTCCGTCTGCATTACGGTAATTCCATAGAGCGTCTGGTAGGCGCCGTACAGGGTGGGTGCCGCCTCCGTCAGCGCGGTTCGCGAGAGCTCCGGGAACCGCGATTGCGGCAGTACGATGTCCGACGCCTGTACCGCATCCGGCCCCATGCGCAGCACGTTGCGAATCCGGAACACCCCTCGGGACGTCGCTCCAGGCGGCAGAGCCAGGCGCCGGGCCTCGTCGTCCGTGGCACGGGCGCGGGCGAATTGAACCACTTCGCTGACTGGACGGGGTCGATCGCCCTGGTTCGGAAAGACCTGGAAGAAGCGGTAGACGCTCTCCTGCTCGTTGCGTGGCGAGATGTAGGTGCCCTTGCCCTGGCGCCGCACCAGCACATGCGCCTTGACCAATTCGGCCACAGCGGCCCGCACGGTGGAGATGCTGACCCCGAGATCGGCCGCCAGATCCGGTTCGCTCGGAAGAGCTGCGCCCGGGCGCCATTCGCCCTGCCCGATGCGCCCTACGAGCAGGTCCTTGACCTGGCGGTAGAGTGGGGCGCTGCCGCCCAGTGTGAGGGCGCTGGAGGTTTTACGCGGTTTCATGGCGGGCTGGCGCGCATCGTAGCACCTGCAGGGCAGGTCGCGCGCTTGACCGCCGCTAGATGCTCCAGTAAAGTCCCGCGAAACATTCGAATGAGTGTAAGGAGACCCCTATGAACCTTGCAACGCGCATCCTGTTCGCCGTGATGCTGCTCGTCTCGCTGGCGGGAACACCCGCGTTCGGGCAGGCTTGGCCGTCGCGCCCGATCCTGTTGGTGAATCCCTACGCCGCCGGCGCGGGTGTGGATCCCGTCGCTCGGCTCGTGGCGCAAAAACTCTCCGACCGGCTAGGGCAGCAGGTGATCGTGGAGAACAAGACAGGCGCGGCAGGTATGGTCGGCGCAACGTATGTCGCCAAGGCCAAACCCGACGGCTACACGATCATGATGTCGACCGCCGGGGACATCGCGATCAACCAGCATCTTTACCGGGATATGCAGTACAACGCCGAGAAGGATTTTGCGCCGATCACCGAGGCGGTGCGGCTGCCCTTCCTGTTCGTCGCGCATCCTTCCGTGCCGGCCGCCAGCGTACGGGATCTGGTTGCGCTGGCAAAAGCCAAACCACTGGGCTACTCGTATGCCTCGGCCGGCAACGGCTCTTTGCAGCACCTTGCCGGTGCCTTGTTCACCGACCTCGCCGGCGTGAAGATGGTGCACGTGCCTTACAAGGCGGTTGCACCGGCGCTGACGGACGTCCTGGGAGGCCAGGTGCAGACCCTGTTTGCCGGTTTTCCCGCGGCCATCCCACATGTACGGACCGGGAAATTGCGTGCCATGGGCATTACGAGCGCCAAGCGCCTCGCGATAGCGTCGGACATTCCCACGCTTGCCGAACAGGGATTGCCCGGGTTTGAAGTGACGCAGTGGTTCGGGGTGTTCGCACCGGCGCAGACACCCCCGGACGTCGTCGCGCGTCTCAGCAGGGAGATCGTCGCTGTGCTGGCACTTCCTGACGTGGCCGAGCGCCTGAGCGCGCAGGGCGCCGAACCGGTTGCCAGTTCGCCGCAGGAGTTCGCCGCCTTCATTCGCGCGGAAGTCGTCAAATTCGGCAAGCTGGTCAAGCAGTCCGGCGCCACGGTCGACCAGTGAAGCGGGGCGGCCAATGAGCAGCAACCGGGTGCTCCTGGATCGCCGTGCGGGTGAATCCCTTCGGGCCGACCTCCTGGTCGTGGGGGGAGGGGCGGCGGGTCTCGCGGCGGCCGTGACCGCCGCCCGGCGCGGCGTGAAGGTCGTTGTCCTGGAACGGTACGGCTTCTGTGGCGGCGCCGCAGTCGCGGGACTATCCGGCACGGTGTGCGGGCTCTATCTCGCAAGTCCGGGGGCGGCGGCTGGCCCGCAACAGGTCGTGCACGGGTTCGCGGACGAATTCCTCAGCGCCATGGAAGCGCGCGGCGGAATTACCGGCCCGGTACGCTACGGCGACACCTACACCCGCGTTCACGATCCGCTCGCATGGCGCGAGACAGCCGACCAGTTGCTTGCCGAAGCAGGCGTGACGGTGATCTACCACGCGACAGTGACCGATGTGTTCGTTGAGGGCGGGGAGCGCATCGCGGGAGTGAGGGCGTACACGAAGCAGGGCAAGCTCGACGTGTTCGCGTCGCTCGTCGTGGATGCCTCGGGCGATGCCGACGTGGTGGAAATGGCGGGACTAAGCACCATCCGGGGCGACCAAGGCCGCGTTCAGAACCCCACGATGATTTTTCGAATCCAGGGCGTGGACGTTGACCGCTTCAACAACGCCTACGGTCCGGACACGATCCTCGGCCCGGCCGTCGAAAAGCTTATCGAGGCGGCGCAACGCGCGGGAGAGGACCTGCCGCGCAAGAAGGTGTTCCTGTTTCCCACCCCACGTCCGGGACAACTGCTGTGTAACGCGACACGCATCGTCGGTGGAGACGGGCGCGAGCTCGACCCGCTCAAATGGCGCGACCTGGCCGAGGCGGAGACGCGGGGCCGTGCGCAAGTACAGTCATACCTGCGCTTCTTCCGCGGCAACATAGAAGGCTGCGAAAACGCATATGTAAACGACACCGGGGTGCAGGTTGGCATTCGACAAAGCCGCCAGATCAGGGGCGTGCATACCCTTGCAAATGCCGACGTAACCTCAGCGAAGAAGTCACGCGACGGCATCGCGCGCTCCCCGTGGCCCATAGAACTGCACAGCGGGGAAAAGCCGAAGCTCGTCTGGAACCATCATGAATTCTACGAAGTTCCGTATGGCTGCTTCGTGCCCGAGCGGGGCGAAGGCCTGCTGGTCGCCGGACGGTGCCTTTCGGCAGAGCATGAGGCCATGGCTTCGGCGCGAGTGACCGGTCCTTGCTTCGCCTACGGGCAGGCGATCGGACTTGCCGCCAGCCTGTGCCTGCAGGAAGGCATCGCGCCCAGAGCGCTGGACGGCACGCAGCTGCGGATCGAATTGAACCGCCTCGGCGCAGGGCTGGACTGAGCATGTCCGCAGACGCGCCCATCGAATCGGTCCGTACCCGGGTGGTGACCAAGGCTTTCGACCGGGCCCAGTGGAACCCGCGCACCCGCTGGACGGAAAAGAACGTCGTGCTTGCGGTGTTGCGCACGGAAGCGGGCATCTGCGGCGTGGGCGAAGCCTATTGCGACGGGGGGTCCCCCGAATCCGTCGTCGCAATCATCGAGCGCGACCTCGCCACGCTGGCGGTCGGTCGTCCCTTGTCCGACCTCGGGGCCATTGCCTCGGCGATGCGGGATTCTATGGTGGTCAGCGCCAAGGGCGGCGCGGCCTGGGCGGCGGCGAGCGCAGTCGATATCGCCTTGTGGGATGCGCTCGGGCGCAGCCTCGGACAGCCCGTCTGCACGCTGTTGGGTGCGCAACGGCGTACCGTATTTGCCTACGCGAGCGCGGGCCTCTACGGCCGTGGCAAGACCCCGGATGACCTCGCAGCTGAAATGCGCGGCTACGTAGACCTGGGATTTCGCGGCGTGAAAATCAAGGTCGGCGGCGCCACCCTTGCCGAGGACCTCGCACGCGTGGCGTCCGTGCGCGATGCGATCGGTCCGGACATCCGGTTGATGGTCGATGCGCTGTACTCCTGCTCAGTTCCGGAGGCGCTTCGCATGGCGCGGGGCCTTGAGCGGCACGACGTGCATTTCCTCGAGGCGCCGGTGCACCCTGATGACATCGACGGATTGGCCCGGCTGGCGGCGGCAAGCCCGGTACCCCTTGCAGGGAACGAATTCGCCTACGGCCTGGACGGCTTCCGGCGTATCGTCGAGAAGGATGCCGTTGGATTCGTGCACCTGGACGCGATCCTGTGCGGCGGGATTTCCGAAGGGCTGCGCATCGCGGCTCTGGCGGCTTCGCGCCATGTTCCCGTGTCGTTCCACGCCGCATCGTCCGCCGTGTGTTTCGCCGCCAACCTGCAACTCGCGGCTTGCTCGCCCAATGTGGATTCGGTCGAGTTCCACATGCTGCATCGCATGCTTTTCGACCGCCTGCCTCCCGGCGCGTTTCCCCTCAAGGATGGGCACGTGGAGGTGCCCGCGGCACCGGGAATCGGACTAGGGTTCGACCCGGAAACCCTGCTTTGATGCGGCCGGACCGGGGGCCTCAGGCGGCGCAGCGGTAAATCGCCAGGCTACCGAAGAGGTTGGGCAGGAAGGACACGGCCTCACCCTCGTGCAGCACCACCCGTTCCTCGATGTTCAGGCCGATTCTCCGCGCAAGGTCCTCGAAGTCGGCGATCGTGCACAGGTGCAGGTTCGGCGTGTTGTACCACGCATGCGGCAAACTTTCGGACACCGGCATGCGCCCCTTCACCACCTGCAGGCGCGAAGCCCAGTGGCCGAAGTTCGGGAAGCTCACGATCGCCTCGCGTCCCACGCGCACCATCTCGCGCATGATGTCCTCGGTGTGGCGCATGGCCTGCAGCGTCTGCGAGAGGATCACGTAGTCGAACGACCCGTCGCCGAAGGCCGACAGTCCGCTTTCGAGATCCATCTGCAGCACGTTGACGTCGTTCCGGACCGAGGCCCCGACTTTCGCGTCGTCGATCTCCACCCCGTAACCGTGCGAGCCTCGCTCCTTCCACAGGTAGCGCAGCAGCATGCCGTCGCCGCAGCCGAGATCCAGCACGCGCGCATTCGGCGCCACCCATTGCGCGATGGTGGCGAGGTCTGGACGGCTGGCGAGCAGCGCGCGATCCGCGTCAGTCATAAATGCGCGTCATAGCTCGATGTTCCCGAAGTAGGCCCGCACGGCGTTCATATAGCGCTCGTCTTCCATCAGGAACGCATCATGGCCGTGGGGGGCGTCGATCTCGAGATAGGACACCACGCGCCGGTTGTCGAGCAGCGCGCGCACGATTTCGCGCGATCTTGACGGCGCAAACCGCCAGTCGGAGGTGAACGAGATCACCAGGAACGCCGCCTTGGCGCGGGCCATCGCCGCCGACAGGTCGCCGCCGAAGTCCGCAGCCGGGTCGAAGTAGTCGAGCGCCTTGGTGATGCGCAGATAGGTGTTCGCATCGAAGTAGGTCGAGAACTTGTCGCCCTGGTAGCGCAGGTACGACTCGATCTCGAAGTCGATGTCGAAGTTGAAGCCCAGCGCCCCGCTGCGCAGGGTCCGGCCGAACTTCTCCATCATCGCGTCGTCGGACAGGTAGGTGATGTGGCCCAGCATGCGGGCAAGCCGCAGGCCGGTACGCGGCACCACGCCGTGCTCGTAGTAATGCCCCCCGTGGAACTCGGGGTCGGTGGTGATCGCCTGCCGGGCGACCTCGTTGAAGGCGATGTTCTGCGCCGAAAGCTTCGGCGCCGCGGCGACCACCAGCGCGTGGCGGATGCGGTCGGGGAAGGACAGCGTCCACTGCAGGGACTGCATCGCACCGAGGCTGCCGCCCATGACTGCCGCAAAGGTTTCGATCCCGAGGTGGTCCGCCAGATGCGCCTGGGCATTGACCCAGTCCTCGACCGTCACCACCGGGAAGTCGCCTCCCCAGGGCTTGCCGGTGGCCGGGTTGGGGCTCATCGGCCCGCTGGACCCGTGGCATCCGCCGAGGTTGTTCACCCCCACGACGAAGAACCGGTCGGTGTCGAGCGGCTTGCCGGGGCCCACCATGTTGTCCCACCAGCCGACGTTGTCCGGCGCATCGGCGTACACGCCCGCCACGTGGTGCGAGGCGTTGAGCGCATGGGGGACCAGCACGGCGTTGGAGCGTGCCGCATTCAGCTTCCCGTAGGTTTCGTAGGCCAGTTCGAACCCGGGCAGGGTCACGCCGCACGTAAGCGCAAGTGGCTGCGTGAAGCCCGCCTTCTGCGGTGTCACGATGCCTACGGATCCCGGCGGTGTCTGTGGTGCGCCCACTCTGGCCCCAGAAAACAAAAACCCGTTCAGCTTTGCGCGAGAACGGGTTTTGCGGACCTGTCTCTTTAGCGGTATTTGTTGCGCGCCCGCAAGCTGAACTTCAAATCGGCGCGTCTAGCGAGCCGCAAAGTTACGCGGCCCCGGTGTCCCTGTCAACCCGCCCGGTTATCCGGTAATGCCTATGGCCCAGGGGATGAATTCGTGGTCCCCAAGCCCGAAGGCCTCGCTCTTGGTCTCTTTCCCGGAGCAGGTGTCGAGGATCAGCTGGAAGATCTTCTGGCCCATCTGCTGCATGTCTGCGGTGCCGTCGAGGATCTCGCCGCAGTTGATGTCCATGTCCTCCTCGAGCTTCGTGAACATCGGCGTGTTGGTGGCGAGCTTGATCGACGGGGCCGGCTTGCAGCCGAACGCCGAGCCGCGGCCCGTGGTGAAGCACACCACGTTTGCGCCCCCCGCGATCTGGCCCGTCGCCGAGACCGGGTCGAACCCGGGGGTGTCCATGAAGACAAAGCCCCTTTGCTTCACGAGCTCGGCGTACTTGTAGACCTCCATGAGCCCCGTGCTGCCGCCCTTCATGGCCGAGCCGAGCGACTTCTCGAGGATGTTGGCAAGGCCCCCCGCCTGGTTGCCCGGGCTCACCACGCCGTTGATCTGCACGTCGCGGCCGATCGCGTATTCGTCCTTCCACCAGCGGATGCGCTCGATGAGCTTCTCACCCACTTCCTTGGTCACCGCGCGGCGCGTCAGCGTGTGCTCGACGCCGTAGATCTCGGGTGTTTCGGAAAGGATCGCCGTGCCGCCGTGCTGCACGAGGATGTCCATCGCGACGCCCAATGCCGGGTTGGCCGTGATCGACGAAAAGCTGTCCGAACCGCCGCACTGCAGCCCGACCGTGACATGGCTCGCGTCCACCGGCACCCGGGTCACCTTGTTGGCCTCCGGCAGCAACGCCTTGATCGCTTCGATGCCCGCTTCGATGGTCTGCCTGGTCCCTCCGGAATCCTGCATCACGAAGGTCTTGAGCGTGGTCCCCGCCGTGAGTTTCTCGGCCTGGAACAGGGTGTTGATCTGGTTGCGCTCGCACCCCAGCCCGACCACCAGCACCGCCGCCATGTTCGGGTGGCGGATGTAGCCGGATAACGTGCGGCGCAGCAGGTCCATCGGCTCGCCCGACAGCTCCATGCCGCAGCCGGTCGCATGCGTAAACGCCGCCACGCCGTCGATGTTCGGAAAATCGGCCAGCCGCTCCGGCGTGAACCAGTCGGCCATGCGGTGCACGACCGTCGCCGAGCAGTTCACTGTCGACACAATACCGATGTAGTTGCGCGTAGCCACGCGCCCATCCGCGCGGCGGATGCCCATGAACGTGGCGCGCTCGGCTTCGGGCAGCATTGCCGTCGGCTTGTACTCCTGCGCGTAGGCGTAGTCGCGGTCGAATTCGCGGAACTCCATGTTGAGGCGGTGCAGCAGGGTGCCCGGGCGGATGTCATTCGAGGCGAAGCCGATCACGGTGTTGTACTTGTGTACCGGCTCGCCCTTCGCGATCGCCCTTGCCGCGACCTTGTGCCCGGCCGGGATGCGGTTGAGGCACGTGAGGCCTTCCTCGGGGATCGCCGCGCCTTGCGCGATGTCGACGCGCGCGATGACGACGTTGTCGTTGGGGTGCAGGCGGATCGCCGGGCCGGCAAAGGGCTTCGTCATGTCGTTCATCGGGGACTCTCCAAGGACTTCTTCAGTTCAGGCGTTCAGCTTCAGCAGCAATTCCTGCGTGCGGCGCGAGTCGGTCGAGCGCAGCACGCGCGCCGCCATGGGCTGGATGTCGGCCACGCTGGTCTTCAGCACACGCTCCTTGATGGCAAGCAACTGCGTCGGGTGCATCGAGAAATTGCGCAGGCCGAGGCCCAGCAGCAGGCGGGTGAGGCGGGGGTCGCCCGCCATTTCGCCGCAGACGGCCACCGGCACGCCCGCGCGGTTGGCGCGGCTGATGGTCTGCGACACGAGCTGCAGCACGGCCGGATGGAGCGGGTCGTACAGGTGCGCCACCGCGTCGTCGGTGCGGTCGATCGCGAGGGTGTACTGGATCAGGTCGTTGGTGCCGATCGACAGGAAGCCGAGCTTGCGCATGAACATCGGGAGCGCGAGCGCTGCGGCAGGGATCTCGATCATGCCGCCCACCGGGATGCCCTTGTCATAGGGGATGCCGGCATGGTCGAGTGAGGCCTTGGCTTCCCTGATCAGCACCAGTGTCTGGTCGATCTCGTGCGCGTGCGCGAGCATCGGGATCAGCAGGCGGATCTTCCCGTAGTGCGAGGCGCGCAGGATGGCGCGCAGCTGGCCGAGGAACATCTGCGGCTCGGACAGGCAATAGCGGATGGCGCGCAGGCCGAGCGCCGGGTTGGGCATCACCTGGGTTTCGGTCCCTGACGTCTGGAGGGCCTTGTCTGCGCCGATGTCGAGGGTCCGGATGGTGACGGGCTTGCCCCCCATCGCGACCGCGACCTCGCGATAGGCTTCGAACTGCTCTTCCTCGTCCGGCAGGTCCTTGCGGTTCATGAACAGGAATTCGGAGCGAAAGAGCCCGATGCCCTGCGCGCCGTTCTCGAGCACTTCCGGCATGTCCTGCGGCAGCTCGATGTTGGCGAACAATTCCACCGGCACGCCGTCGAGCGTGGCGGCGGGCGTCGATTTCAGGCGGCGGAGCTTCTTTTTTTCGAGTTCGTGCTGCGACTGGCGAAGCTGGTACTCCGCCAGCACGATCGCATCGGGGTCGACGATCAGCACGCCCTGGATGCCGTCCACGATCAGCAGGTCGCCTTCGCGGATCATGTGGCGCGCGTGGTGCAGGCCGACGATCGCGGGGATGTTCAGGCTGCGGGCAAGGATCGCAGTATGCGAGGTCACGCCGCCGACGTCGGTCACAAATCCGCCGAAGGCGTGCTGCTTGAAGAGCAGCATGTCCGCCGGCGACAGGTCGTGCGCCACGATGATGAGCTGCTTTTCCTCGGAGAGATCATGCTCCACCGTGCCCGGCCGGCCGAGCAGCGCCTTCAGCACCCGCTCCACGATCTGCGTGATGTCGGCCTTGCGTTCCTTCAGGTACGGGTCGTCGATCTCGTCGAACTGCGCGACGAGGGACTCCATCTGCTGGATCAGCGCCCACTCCGCGTTGCAGCGCCGCTCGAGGATCAGTGTCTTGGGCACCGACGACAGCGACGGGTCGTTCAGGATCATCGCGTGCAGGTCGACGAAGGCGCCGAATTCGGCCGGCGCGTCGGACGGGATCTGCTTGCCTACCTCAATGAGCTCGTTGCGGACCTTGTCGACCGCGGCGTCGAAACGCGCAACCTCGTATTCGAGTCCGGGCTCGGGAACCTCGTAGTGCGCCACTTCCAGCCGTGCGCTGGACACCAGGTGCGCATGCCCGATCGTGATGCCGGCCGAGACGCTGTGGCCATGCAGGACGAAGTTCATGCGCAACCTTCCATGGGGCTACTCGCCCTCGCCGAATTTGTTGGCAATCAGGTCCAGAAGCGCCTTGAGTGCCGCGTCCGCGTCGGCGCCCTCGGCCTCGACCAGCACGGTGGAGCCCTTGCCGGCGGCGAGCATCATCACGCCCATGATGCTCTTGGCGTTCACGCGGCGGTCGTTGCGCGTCAACCAGATTTCGCAGCTGAAGGTGCTCGCGAGCTGGGTGAGCTTGGCCGAGGCTCGCGCATGCAGGCCGAGTTTGTTGGTGATGGGGGCTTCAGCGCTTGGCATAGCAGGGATCCGCGTTGATGTAGATGACGCCTTCGGTGCCGCCGGTGATGGCCTTGTCGCGCACCTTCGTGAGCGGTGCGTCGCGATAGGCGAGCGAGCGCACCAGCATGGGCAGGGACAGGCCGGAAACGGCCTCCACGTTCCCCAGTTCGATCAGGCGCGAGGCGATGTTGCAGGGCGTGGCGCCATACATGTCGGTCATGACCAGCACCCCGGTGCCGTCGTCGATGCTCTTCAGCAGCTTGCTGGCCTCGCTGAACATGGCCTCGGGGTCGTCCTTGACGCTGACCGAGAGGTGGCCGGTGTGCTCGAGCGCCCGGCCGAGCACATGGCTCGCGGAGGCAAGCAGGTCGGCACCATAGTTGCCGTGGGTGATAAGCAGGACGCCGATCACTGCGTGCCTCCCGTCACGGCCTGCTCGAGGGCGTCCACAAAAAGGCCCGCCACGTTGCAGCCTGTCTGGTCCATGATTTCCCTGAAGCAGGTCGGGCTGGTGACATTGACCTCGGTGAGGTAATCGCCGATCACGTCGAGGCCCACCAGCAGCAGGCCGCGCGGCGCGAGTTGCGGCGCCAGTGTCTCGGCGATTTCCAGGTCACGCTTCGAAAGCGGCTGCGCAACGCCACGCCCACCCGCCGCGAGGTTGCCGCGGGACTCGCCGGCCTTGGGGATGCGTGCAAGCGCATACGGCACCACCTTCCCGCCGATCAGCAGCACCCGCTTGTCGCCGTCCTTGATCGCGGGGATGTAGCGCTGCGCCATCACGCTGCGCGCGCCGAATTCGGCCATGGTTTCGACGATCACGTTGCGGTTCGGGTCGTCAGTGCGCACGCGGAAGATGCTCGCGCCACCCATGCCGTCGAGGTGCTTGAGCACCGCGTCGCCGTGCTCCTCGATGAACGCCTGGATCCGCTCGGGCTCGCGCGTCACGAGCGTGGGCGCGACGAACTGCGGGAATTCCGTGATCGCCAGCTTTTCGTTGTGGTCGCGCAGCGCCGCGGGACGGTTGAAGACCCGTGCGCCGCTGCGCTCCGCCGCCTCGAGGAGCCACGTGCTCGCAACGTACTCGAGGTCAAAGGGCGGGTCCTTGCGCATCACCGTGGCGTCGAACGAGGCGAGGGTGCGGCTCCCGGGCGAGGCGGCCCGGTACCAGTCCTTGTCGTCGGCAAGCAGCGTGAGCTGCGTGGTCGCGGCCGAGACCACGCCGCTGGAGAGTGCGAGGCTGCCCTGCTCGCAAACGTGCACTTCGTGACCGCGCGACTGCGCCTCGCGCATCATGGCGACGGTGGAGTCCTTGTAGGCCTTGAGCGACGCCAGCGGGTCGATGATGAAGAGCAATTGCATCGGGTGCTTTACTCCAAGTCAGGGGCGGAAACAAAAAAGGGCAGGCACACGGCCTGCCCTCGTCTGCGTTCCGGCATCCTTATTTCTTCGCGTCTTTCTTGGCGTCCGCAGGGGCGGCCGCCTTCGGCTCGGCCGGCTCCTTGAAGCTCGCGCCCGACTGGTTGGCCATGACGACGATCGCGCGCGCGATCTCGAGATCCGAGAGGTCCGGCACGCCGCCGCGCGCGGGCATGGCGTTCTTGCCCTTGATGGCGCTCTTGGTCAGGCCGTCGAGGCCCAGGCCCAGCCGCGCGGCCCAACTGGCCTTGTCGCCCGTCTTGGGGGCGCCGGCCGCGCCAGTGGTGTGGCAGGCGCCGCAGACGGCCTTGACCACTTCTTCGCCGCTCTTCACGATCTTGGGTGCGTTCGCGTCGACGACTTCGACCTTGCCGACCGGCTGGATGCGCGCAGCCACGGCGGCCGGCTCGAGCGCGGCGGGATTTGGGGGCGTTTCGCCGAGCACGAGGTGCACAAGCATCACAATGCCGACAATCGGGATCAGGAAGGAGAGCAGCAGCACCACCAGCAGCTGCTGGGGGGTCTTGATGAATGACGAATGCTCGTCGTGCGCGGCGGACTGGCTCATGCAGGCTTCCTTTGCTGGAATCGCGGGTGCCGGGGGCGGCAAAGCCATGATTTTAGCCCGAAAGTCGCCCCGGGGAAAACCGGCCGCGTGGACGGGGAGGGGCAAAAGCGATATTCTCTGCGCCCTTGCGGACGGGGCCGACAGGCCCCGTCCGCAACCCGCACCACAGGGCGCCCGTAGCTCAGCTGGATAGAGTACTGCCCTCCGAAGGCAGGGGTCACTGGTTCGACTCCAGTCGGGCGCGCCACCCTTCCCGCGTTCCCCGCGCGGTTCCGTTACCGGATCGGCGAGAACGGCGCGGCGAGCAGGATCTTGTTCTCCTGGGCCACCGTGTTGTACGGGCCGCTGGGCGGCCAGGTGCCGCTGGCGATGGCCTTGCCGCGGGCTTCCGTGCGGGCATCCAGGCTCTTGTAGGGCCAGATGTGCACGAATTTGTTCAGCCGGCCCAACTCCGAATACCAAGTGGCGATGACCGGGGAGATCTTCTCGCGCTCGGCCAGGGCGGGGGCCCAGGCCTTCTGGACCTTGCCCTGGTCGCCGGGCGCGAGCGTGTAGGTGCGCATCTCGAAGTAGGGGCCGACATCGCCCGTGGGCAGCAGCGGGGAACCTTCCCAGGGGATGAAGATGTCCGACTGCATGTTGAGGATGAACTCGCTGGTCACCGGCGGCCAGTTGCCGGTCGCCATGGCGGCTGCGCGGATGCGCTTCCTTTCCTCGAGGTCCTTGTAGGGCCAGACGTGGATGATCTGGTTCAGCGGGCCGATTTCGGTGTGCCAGAACGCCGCCAGCGGCGACAGTTCGAGGCGCTTGGGCAGGGCGTCCGTCCAGCGCTTGAGGACCTCCGGCAGGGTGCGCGGCTTGAGGTCGTAGGTACGCATTTCGTAAATCATCAGCTTCTCCGGCAGTTGAGGTGTACGGGGTAGTCAGGGCATACTTTATCAAGGCGGTACAGAAAAGCACAAAAATCAGGGGACAATAGCGGCCAACAGTTATTGCCATGCAGTAATCCGAGGAGACTCAAATGTTCAGGAAACTCACCCGCGGCCTCGCCGCAGCAGGTCTGCTGGCCGCATCATTCGCGCACGCGCAGTACCCGACCAAGCCCATCACCATCCTCGTGCCGTTCGCGGCCGGCGGTCCCACCGACACGGTGGCCCGCGTGATGGCACAGGCGATGACCAAGCCGATGGGCCAGACCGTGGTGGTCGAGAACAAACCTGGTGCGGGCGGCACGATCGCCGCAGAGTATGTCGCCAAGGCGAACCCGGACGGCTATACGGTACTTCTGCACCATATCGGCATGTCGACGGCGCCCGCGCTGTACCGGACGCTGCGCTTCAACTCCATCGACAGTTTCGAGCCGATCGGCCTGATCGCCGACGTGCCGATGACGCTGGTCGCGCGCCCAGGCTTCCCGGCCAAGGACATGAAGGAACTGCTCGCCTACGTGAAGGCCAACAAGGCGAAGGTCACCTATGCCAACGCCGGCATCGGCTCGGCCTCGCACCTCTGCGGCATGCTGTTCATGAGCGCGATCGAGACGGACCTCACGACCGTGCCGTACAAGGGCACCGGTCCTGCGATGAATGACCTGCTCGGCGGCCAGGTGGACTTCATGTGCGACCAGACCACCAACACCACCTCGCAGATCAAGAGCGGCAAGATCCATGCGTACGGCGTCACCACCAAGACCCGCGTAGCCTCGCTCAAGGACATCCCCACGCTCGACGAGCAGGGCCTCAAGGGCTTCGAGGTTGCGGTCTGGCACGGCATGTATGCGCCGAAGGGCACGCCCAAGGCGGTGGTCGACAAGCTGGTCTCGGGCCTGCAGGAGGCGCTGCGCGACCCGACCGTGAAGACCCGGTTCAACGACCTGGGCACCGACCCGATCGCACAGGACAAGGCCACGCCTGCCGGGCTTCGCACGCACCTCAAGGCGGAAATCGACAAGTGGACACCCCTCATCAAGAAAGCGGGCGTGTACGCTGACTGAGTCGCGGCGCATTTTCCCGGTGAAGGCCGGCAGCCTGGTGCTGCTGGCCTTTTTCTTTTGGGCCGGCACGGTACGGGCCGATTCGTCTGCTGACGACGCTGCGTGGAAGCGCATCGCCCAGGGCGGCGTAGCGGTGATGATCCGCCATGCGCGCACCGAGCCCGGCGTGGGCGACCCGCCGAATTTCCGCATTGGCGACTGCACCACGCAGCGCAACTTGTCGGCTGAGGGGCGCGCGCAGGCAAAGCGCCTCGGTGCGGCTTTCGCAGCCCGTGGCATCGCACCGACGGCCGTGCTGAGTTCGCAATGGTGCCGCTGCATCGACACCGCGCGCGAAGCGTTCGGCCGCAACATCGAGGAGTCGGCGCTGAACTCCTTCTTTGACGGGCGGAGCACCGAGCCGGTGCAAAGTGCCGCAGTACGCGCGCGGATTGCCGCATTGAAGCGCGGCGAGGTCCTCGTCCTCGTTACGCATCAGGTGAACATGACCGCGCTGGCGGGAGCGTACCCGGCCGAGGGAGAGGTGTTCGTGCTGGCCCCCTCCGGCACATCGGTCGCGCTGGTCGGCCGCTTTTCCACCCCCTGAAAGCAGAAAAGGCGCCTGGGGCGCCTTTTCTTTTCATTTCGTCTGGGGGGTCTGAGGGGGACACTCCCCCCTTCCCTCATGCCACGCCGTGCTTCTTGAACCAGGCCAGCATGCGCTTCCAGCCGTCCTCGGCCGCATCCTTGCGGTAGCTCGGCCGGTAGTCCGCGTGGAAGGCGTGCGGCATGCCGTCGTACACGTGGATCATCGACTCTTTTTCCTTGCCGAAGGCGAGCAACGCGGCGCGCATGCGCTCGACCATCACCACCGGGATGCCCGTATCGTCGCCACCGTACAGGCCCAGCACCGGCGCGTTCAGCTGGTCGGCGATGTCCAGCGGGGTCTGCGGCATGGCCGGCGGCATGGGGTTCAGGCCGCCGTACCAGGACACGCCCGCCTTGATCTTCTTGCTGTGCGCCGTGTACATCCACACTGTGCGCCCGCCGCGGCACATGCCGGTGATCCCGATCTTCTTTGCGTTGGCATTCGGCTGCTTCTCGATCCACGCGACCAGCGCGTCGAGGTCGGCGAGCGTCGTCTTGTCTTCCAGCGCGTTGGCGATCGGCAGCACCTGCTTGATGTCGGTCATCTTCGCCAGGTCGCCCTTGCGGAAGTACGGGTCGAGCGTGACTGCGAAATAGCCGAGTTTGGCGAGGCGCCGGCAGATGTCCTGCTGGTAGCGGTGCATGCCGAAGATCTCCGGCACTACGATCACGACCGGGCGCTTGCCGGGCTTTTCAGGCATCGCTGCGTAAGCGGGCATCTGCCCGCCTTCGACGGCGATCTTGATGTCCTCGGCCCTGAGGCCGTCGGCCGAGGTGCTGATCGCGGTTTGGGCGACCGCCGGGCCCGCGCTTAGCGCGAACCCGCTGGCGAGCCCTGCGGCGACGCTGCCGGTGATGAAGCTGCGACGGGTGACTTTGACTTCCGGGACCAGGCTCTTGAAGTGCGGGTCTTCGAGCAGGTGGGCGGCTTGGTTGTTCTGCACGTGCGGTACTCCCTCTCGTGGTTATGGGGTGGTTACTGCGGGGTTGGGCACTGCGCCGATCAGGCGACGCCGTGCTTCTTGAACCAGGCGAACGCGCGCTTCCAGGCGTCCTCCGATTCGTTCTTGCGGGAGCTCGGGCGGTAGTCTGCGTTGAAGCCGCGCCGGTCGAGGCCCGCCTCGGGCACGAGGCTGTTGAAGGGCGGATCGTCCAGGGGGCTGGGGAAATCGCCAAGCAAGTCTTCTCTGCGCACGAGCATCTCCTGAGGCGGATGGGATCGAGTCGGACCCTTGGTAGTAACGCTTTTGCCGGGCAGTTTATTCCAGATGAAGTTCCGGGAATGCGGTGGTATTTTATTTCAATCGTCCGCCACCGCGGGCGCTGGCGGCTTACAGGCCCGGGCTGCACGGAGCAGTGCCGCAATATTGTCCGGGGACAGCGGCAGGGCGAGCACTCTGACACCGATCGAGCGGAGCGCGTCCTCGACGGCGTTCGCGAGCGCGGCCCCTGTCGCAGCGATCCCGCCTTCTCCGGCTCCTTTTGCGCCCAGCGGGTTCGACAAGGCCTTCGAACGTTCAAGCGAGAGGGCCTCGACGCGGGGGAAGTCCGTGCTGGTCGCCAACAGGTAGTCCGCGAAGCTGCCCGTCAGCAACTGCCCGGACTCGTCGTAGACGAAGTGGTCAAGGAAGGTCGATCCCAGGCCCTGGACCGAGGCGCCGATCGTCTGGCCATGGACCACGGCGGGGTTGATCATGCGACCCACGTCCTCGACGGTGAGGAAGCGCACCACTTCTACTACGGCTGTCGCCGGGTCGACCGCAACGTGCGCAATCTGCGTTCCGAAGGTGTAGGTTAGCTCGCTGCTCGTATAGGTGGCGGAAGCCTCCAGAGCCTCCTGCAGCGCGGGGTCGGCAGCGGCATCCTTCGCGAGGTCCGCGAGCGTCACTGCGAACGTTCCGTCCCTGCTCCGGACCGTCCCGTCCTGCCCCCATGCCAGGTCGTCGACGGCGCACCGCCGTTTGTGCGCCTGTACCGCGAGGATCTGATCGCGCAACTTCTTTGCGGCAAGCAGGATAGCGCTGCCGCCCATCACGACCGAGCGGCTGTGGTAAGTGCCCCAGCCCTTTGTCACGTACGAAGTGGTGCCGTGGAAAACTGTGATCGCATCGGCCGTGGTGTCCAGTTCGTCGGCGAGGATCTGGGCGAGCACGGTTTCGTGGCCCTGCCCGGCGGAAGAGGACCCGATATAGAGATGAACTTGCCCTGAGCCGGAAACGCGGATCCGGGCTGTTTCACCCGGACCACCGCCTGTCGATTCCACGAAACACCCGATCCCGACCCCGTGCAGCCGGCCGTCCTTGTCTTTGCCACGCAGCGGGGCGAGCCCGCCGTAATCGAAGGCCTGCAGCGCCTCCGCCAATACCGCCGGGTAGTCGCCGGTATCGTAGACCGTCGGTGGTGCGCCAGGGACGAGCGAGCCCGCATGCCAGGGCATTTGCTCCGGCCTGATGAGGTTGCGCATGCGGAACTCGGCCGGGTCGATCCCGAGGTCCGCTGCCGCCAGGTCGACCATGCGTTCGCGGAAGAAGCTCGATTCGTAGCGGCCGGGACCGCGATAGGAGCCGACCGGGGTCTTGTTCGTGATCAGCGCGGTGACATCGAAGGCGGCGTGCTCGATCCGGTAGGGGCCGCACATGAACTGGGATACCTTGCCGGGGCCGACGCCTCCGTTGGGCCGGACATAGGCGCCCATGTCGATCATCAGCGCGCCGCGGAGCGCGAGGATGATCCCGTCTGCATCGACTGCGATCTCGAGCGTGCACTCCATCTCGCGCGAGTGGTTGCTGGCCATGAAGTGCTCGCGCCGGTCCTCGACCCATTTGACCGGCCGGCCGAGCCTGCGTGCGGCGTAGGGGACGAGGAAGTCCTCGGGATAGAACTCGCCGCGCACGCCAAAGCTGCCCCCGACATCGACCTCGATGAGTTCGACCTGCGCTTCCGGCAGGCCGAGCATGCCGGAGAGGATTTCCCGGTTGCGAAAAAGGAGCTTCGTCGCACCCCAGACCCTGAGCATCGAGGCGGCGGCATCCCACTCCGCCACCAGACCCCGCGTTTCTAGCGGCACGGCGCTGTGGCGGTGGACCTTCAGCGTTTCCTTGCGGGTGTAGGCGGCCTGCGCAAATGCCTCGTCCGCTTTCCCGCGGGAGACGCTGTAGTTTGTCGCGACGTTGGTGCCCTGCGCCGGGTGGACCAGGACCTTTCCTTCGCGTGAGGCGTGGACGTCGACAACGGCCTCCAGCGGCTCGTAGTCGACCTCCACCAGTTCGAGCGCGTCTTCCGCGATGTAGCGATCTTCGGCGACAACGAGCGCAACCGGTTCTCCCACGAACACCACCCGGTCATGGGCGATCGGCGTCTGCAGGAAGCGCGCAAACCCCGGCAAAGGGGTGAAGGCCCCGAGGGGGATCGGTTTGACGCCCGTATCGATGTCCCTGTGGCAGTAGACAGCCACCATGCCCGGCAGGGCCAGCGCGGCCGAGACGTTGATCGACTTGATGCGTGCGGATGCCAACGGGCTGCGGACCACGGCGGCATGCAGCATGCCGGGGCGCTGGATGTCGTCGACGAAGCACCCGTGCCCGGACAGGAAACGCGCGTCCTCGCGCCGCTCGAGCGAGCGACCGACAAGCGAGCGGCCGGCGGGTGCCTCTTTGTCGCTCACTGCCCGACCCGTACCCCGGCCCCCTGCGCAATCGGGCGATATAGATCGATTTCGCGCTTGATCCGCGCTGCCGTGTCTTCCGGCGACATCCCGCCCGGGTCGATGCCGATTTGTGCAAATCTGTCGCGCATCTCTGGCAGCGCCAGCACCTTCGCCACTTCCTGCTGCAGCTTGCGGATGATGGAAGGGGGCACCTTCCGGTGTGCGCCGAGCGCGGCGAAGGCGCTCGCCTCGAACCCGGAAATGCCTGATTCGGCAACGGTTGGTACATCAGGCAACAGGGGGTTTCGCCGGGCCGTGGTGACCGCAAGCAGCTGCCCCTTGCCCGACTTCTGCATGCTCGCCACACTGGCCAGGTCGGAAATGAACAGGTCGATGTCCCCGGCCATTACCGCCTGCACCGCCGGGCCGCCACCCTTGAACGGCACCATGGTCATTCGGATGCCGGCCAGCTTGTTCAGGTGTTCCATTGGTACCTGGAAGGTGGCTCCCGGCGAGCCGTAGGTCATGTTGCCCTGCTTCTCCTTTGCCACCTTGATCATGTCGGCGATCGTCTTCACCGGCAGCGCGCTCTTGGCGGCGATGACGAGCGGATACGAGCCGATGATGGTGACGGGCACCAGGTCATTGGCGTCATACGGTAGTTCGGGGAAGGCGATCGGGTTGAACACCATCGGGCCGCTGCCGCCGACCAGGATCGTGTAGCCGTCCGGTGCGGCGCTGAGCACGGCCTGCGTTGCGATCACCCCACTCGCGCCCGGGCGGCTTTCGACGACGAAAGAGTGGCCCATCGTTCGCGTCAGCTGGGTCGCCAGCAGGCGCGCAAGCAGGTCGGTGCCCCCGCCGGGCGGGAAGGCCGTGAGGAATTTCACCGGCTTGTTGGGATAGTCGGCGGCCGGGTCCTGCCCCTGTGCGATCGCCGGGAGCATCATGAGGGTGGCGAGCAGGTGGGCAACAAGGCGTCGTACCGGGATCAGCATTGGGATGTCCTTCTAGGGTTGACGGGAGGCGGCGATGACCGCCTCGACGATGGGGATGTAGCCGGTGCACCGGCAGAGGTTTCCCGAAAGCGCGTCCCTGACTTGGTCGGGTGTCGGGTGTGGGCAGCGTTCGAGGAGTGCCATGGCCGAAATGACCATGCCAGGCGTGCAGAACCCGCATTGCAGTGCGTGGTGGCGCCGGAACGCTTCCTGGAGGGGCGTCAGCGACTGTTCGCTTGCCACGCCTTCAATCGTGGTCACGGTCGCCCCGTCCGCCTGAACCGCGAACATCAGGCATGACCGGACGGCCTCGCCGTCGACCATGATGGTGCAGGCGCCACACACGCCATGCTCGCAGCCGAGATGGGTGCCAGTGAGGCGCAGGCGTTCGCGCAGGAAGTCCGCCAGCGCCATGCGCGGCTCGACGGTGGCGGTCACGGCCTGCCCGTTGACGGTGAGGCGGATGGGGACGGCGTCGTCGGTCATGCCATGTTGCTCCCGGCCAACGCCTGCGCGATTGCGCGGCAGGTTAATGTTTGCACGAGCTCCTGCTTGTAGGTCGCAGACGCGTGCAAGTCGGAGTGGAAAGGCGCGACGACGGCGGCGGCCTTGCCGACCGCATTGGCATCGATCGCTGCGGGAACGCGGCCCATGGCCAGCGCGCCAGCTTCGTGCGCGACGAGGGGTGCATCCGTAGCGCCGAACACCACGATTCGGGCGCGGGACACCTGTCCCCCGTCGCCGAGGTCGATCACGGCGATGACCCCGGCGATCGCGAAATCACCGCGGCGCCGTGCCATCTTCTGGTGTCCCCAGTGACGGTTTCGCGGCCAGGCAGGAAAGCGGATTTCGGTGATCAGCTCAGCATCGCTGAGTGCGGTGGAGAAAAAGCCCCGGCTGAATTCGGTGGCGGGCACGATGCGTTCGCCACGGCGCGAGTTCAGCACCAACTGTGCATCGCAGGCCACGCACAAAGCGGGCCAGTCGCCTGCGGGATCCGCATGGGCGAGGCTGCCCCCGATCGTCCCGCGGTTGCGGATCGCGGGATGTGCCACACCGGCCATAGCGGCGCGCAGGATCGGGAGGCGTTGCGCGACGAGGTCGCTGAATTCGAAGTCGCTGTGCCGCGTCAGCGCACCGGCAATCACGGTCCCGTCTTCGGTCGCCCTGAGACCCCGGAGCCCGGGAATGCGGTTGAGGTCGACCAGCAGGGTTGGCCGCGCCAGCCTGAGGTTCATCGCCGGAACGAGGCTCTGCCCGCCGGCCAGCGCGCGCGCATCGGCCCCGCCGTCCTCCAGCAGCCGGAGCGCCTCGCCGAGGTCGTGGATCCGCCTGTACTTGAATCGTGCGGGCTTCATTGAGGTCCGGTACTCGCGTGCACTAGCGCCCGGGGACGGACATTTCCGGGTGCACCACCCGGCCCTTGTCGAGGATCTGCACGCCGTCGAGCACGAGGCTGCACCCACGCATCGGCAGGTCCATGTGGCAGGGCGTGTCGTTCTTGCCGCCGAGCTCGGTGTTCGGGCCGGTCGAGAACAGCACATTGCCGTAGAACGACAGCGCGTTCATGACGTGCTCGCTGGAGAGCTGCTGGCTGGCCGCGAAGTGGTGCCAGTTCGCGCGCTCGTTCAGGCCCCACCCGATGTGCGAGACCGCATAGCCGCGCGGGTCGTTGAAGCTCTCGATGTAGCTGCGCATGAGCGTGGCGTCCATCCCGTCGCCGCTGATGTCCACGACATAGCCGCGCTCGATCTTCAGGCGCACCGGGGTCTGCACATAGCGCTTGAACGCGGCAAAGATGTCGCCCGGCATCAGCACGACCGTGCCGTCGACCTCGCCGTCGCTGCCCTGTGTGAACGAGAAGCCGGACGGGAAGTGGTCCCAGCGCCCGCGCTCGTAGGTGTAGCCGTACTCCGAGATCACCGGGTACTGCGAGAGCTTGTAGACGACGTCAGTGCCGCCGGGGGAGGTGATGTGCATCACCTTGCCTTTCATCAGCAGCTCGCGCGCGAACTCCACGCGCCTGCGCAGGTCCTCGGTGGGGAACATCTGTTTCAGGATGTGGAGGGGCTCCATCACGCGAAGGATCCGCGCCCCCGCCGCCTGGATCTCGGCCTGCTCGGCCGAGAACAGCAGGCCGAGCATGTCGATGACCATGTCGCAGCGCTTCAGGGTGTCGATGGCGGCCTGGTTCCCGGCCAGCGGGTGGCGGCCCTGCACGCCGGCGACGCGGGGCTTGTTGCGCGGCACGTTGACGTGGAAGGCCGTCGCGCCCAGCCCCTGCGCGGCCAGCATGAAGGCCTGCGCATAGTCGGGCCATTCGTTGCCCGCAGTGAGGACCGCGACTACTTCGCCCTCGTGCACCCTGCAAAGTTCAAGTTCGGCCCGGAACAGCTCGAGCATTTCGGAATCGACAGCCATGGTCCTCTCCTGGTCTAAAGTGCCTGCCCGAGCACGGAGCCCAGTGCGGCGAAGAATCCTTCCGGGTCATCGACCTGCATCTGGTGCCCGGCCCCTGCAATGCGGCGCATGTCCATGGCCGGGGCGAGCTTGCGGATCTCGGCCTCGTCCTCCGGCAGGATCACGCCGCCCTTGCCTGCCATGATCAGGGCGCATGGCACCTTGATCTTCGGGATGTCCGCATGCATGTCGTCTTCGTGGAAGCTCCGGCTGGCCTCGGTCGCGGCGCGCGGGTCGCAGGTATGCAGCCATTCGGCGCGCACCTTGAGCAACGGTTCCGGCCACGGTGCTACGCCCGGCCGGCGCAGGGCGGCTTCCGCTTCGCCGCGCTGTGCGGCATCGATGAGGTCCAGCACGGCCTTGAGCGGTGAGGGATACGGCCGGCGGCCCGGGCCGCTCATTGGCGGGTCCGCCAGCACCAGCCGGGCGAGCTCGGGGCCTGCGCGCATCGCTGCGCGGACCGCGATGCGCGCGCCCATCGAGTGGCCGAGCACGATGTAGCCCGTGAGCCCGAGGGCCCGTGCGAACGCAATCACGTCGTCGGCGCAGGCGCCGAGCCCGTAATCCAGGTGCGGACCACTTTCGGACAAGCCGCGCCCGCGGACATCCATCACATAGGTGTCATAAGTCTGTCCGAGACGCTCACCGACGAACGCCCAGAGCGCGGCCGGACTGACGATGCCGGGCACGAGGATCAGCGGGGTGCCGCGGCCCCCGAAGCGGAGATAGTGCTGGCGGATGCCGTTCGAGCGGACATGCGCGCCGTACAGGAAGGTGCTGGCTGGGGTGGGCATGGGCATCAGGCCGTTGCGCCGAGCGGCGCGGTGGTGGCGTCGTAGGCAAAGATCCAGGCGCGCAGGTCCTGCTGCTCGTTCCACGCGTGGCTCACGTAGTCCTTCGCCGCGGCGGGATCGGACAGCGCCGGGTGGTGGTAGCGCTTCACGTTTTCGGATGAATCGTTGACCACGCGCGTGGTCCTGGGAATGCGCGCCGCGGAGTAGCAGCGCAGTGCGTCCGGCACGTCGCCGGGGTAAGCCGCCATCGCGCGGGCAAGGACGAACCCGTCTTCAATCGCCATGTTCGCGCCTTGTGCGAGGTAAGGGACCATCGGGTGGCAGGCATCCCCGAGCAGGGTGACGCGGCCGACCGACCATTCGGCCAGAGTGGGGTGCAGGAATAGCGCCCACTTGTAAGGGATGTCGATGTTGCGGATCAGGATCTGGATTTCCTCGTGCCAGCCCTTGAAATCGGCGGCGAACTCCGCCGGGTCGCCGTGCTCGATCCACGATTCGATCTGCCAGTCGTCGCGCTCGGTGTGGCCGACCACGTTGATGAGCTCGCCGCGGCGGATCGGGTACACGATGAAGTGGCCCTTGGGGCCGATCCAGTTCTGCCCGAGGCGCTGGCGCATGGGTTCCGGCAGGCGTTCCACCGGGATCACGCCGCGCCAGGCCAGTCCGCCGGTGAATTGGGCCTTGGACGCGCCGAACAGCTGCTTGCGCACGGAGGAGTGGATGCCGTCCGAGCCGACCAGCGCATCGCCGCGCACGCGCCCGCCGCCCTCAAGGAGGATATCCACGCCGTCTGTATCCTGTTCGAAGCCGGTGCAGGCCGCACCGAGGTGGATGCGGGCCGACGGGAACTTGCGGACCGCATCGGCCAGGATCCGGTGCAGGTCCGCGCGATGCATGGTGAGGTGCGGGAAGCCGAACTTCTCCACCATGTCGGCACTTCGCGTCGGGACGCTGCAGCTTTCGCCCGTGTCCCACAGGCGCATCTCGCGCCCGCGCGGATTGAAGCACGCGGCGTTGACTTCGTCCGACAGGCCGAGCGCGTGCAGCACGCGCACGGCGTTAGGACTGTTCTGCAGGCCCGCGCCGACTTCGCCAAGTTCCGGCGATTTCTCGAAGACATCGACGGCAAAGCCCTTTTGCAGCAGCGACAGCGCGGCCGTCAGTCCGCCGATGCCGGCCCCTGCAATCAGTACGCGAGTTTGTCTGCCCATGTCATTCCGCCTTGATGCCGGCCGCCTTGATGATTGCGGCGTACTTCGCCATTTGTTCCTGCAGGAACGTCCCGAATTGCTCGGGCGTGTTGCCCGAAGGTTCCACGCCCGCCGTATGCAGCCTGCTCTTTACGTCGGGTCGCCTGAGAATGTCGGCGACCTGCGTCTGCATCTTCCGGACCGCGGCCGGCGGGGTCTTCGCCGGCGCGGCGATGCCGAACCAGGAGTCTGAAGTGAACCCGGGCAACCCGGCCTCGCCCAGCGTGGGCAGTTCCGGTGCCAGCGCCGAGCGCTGCAGCGTCGCAATGGCGAGCGCCTTCAGCTTGCGCGCGGCAACCTGCGGCATCACGTCGGGCAGGTTCCCGAAAGTCATGGACACCTGCCCGGCCATCACGTCCGCCAGCGCGGGGATCTGCCCGCGATACGGCACGTGGACGATGTCGATGCCGGCCATGCTCTTCAGCGTCTCGCTGGCCAGGTGGGGCGTTGTGCCGCTCCCGAAGGACGCGTAGGTCACCTTGCCCGGCTGCTGTTTTGCGTACGCGACCAGTTCCGTCACCGTATTAGCGGGCAACGCGGGGAAGGCCACGAGGACGTGCGGCGTCACGCCGACCAGCGTGACGGGGGCTAGGTCCTTGAACGTGTCGTACGGCAGGTCCTTGCGCAGCACGGGGTTGGCGGCAAAGCTGTTGGCAACGCAGACGAAGGTGTAGCCGTCTGGCATGGATTTGGCGGCCGCATCGATGCCGACAATGCCGCCCGCCCCGCTCTTGTTCTCCACGAAAACATTGACGCCCCAGTCTTCGCCCAGCTTCTGCGCGAGGAGCCTGGCGAGGAAGTCGATCGTCGCCCCGGGAGGGAACGGCACGATGATGCGAACTGGTTTGTCCGGGTAGGCCTGCGCTCCGGCTGGGGGAGCGAGGAGTAGGGCAAGGCCCGCTACGGCCGCCCGGAGCGCCGTGTGCATCGCCCTCACGCCGGCTGTACGGCCTTTTCGACCATCTGCACGGCCTCTGCGGTCGGCACGACGTCGGCGTACTTGTTGGCGATGTCGAACAGGTTTACCGCGTGCGACACCTGCCCACGATCGTAGACCGCGTCTTCGGGGACGACGATGCGGTAGTCGAGCGAACACGCGTCGACCGCAGTCGCGCGCACGCAGCCGCTCGTGGTGCACCCGGTCAGGACCAGCGAATCGGCGCCTAGACGCACGAGATGCGTGGCCAGTGCCGTGCCGAAGAAGGCGCTGGAGAAATGCTTGTACAGGATGATGTCGTCGGGTGCCGGGGCGATGCTCTCGACGATCTCAAAGGCTTTGGGATTGTCCTGCGGCGCCGAAGGCATCTTGTTGGCAAAGCGCCCCATGTCGCGCGGCGTCTTCGGGGCGATTGACGGGTAGATGATCGGGAGCTTGTGGCGCCGGAACACCTGCACGAGCTTTTCGATCTGGCTGACAGCGCGCCAGCCGTATTCGCCACAGCTGGTGGGGTAGTCCTGCAGCGACTCCAGGATCGGTTTCGGGGCATTCCCCACCGTGCGGTACTGCACATCGATGACGAGCAGTACCGGGCGCTTGCCGAGCCCGCCGGTGCGGCCGAAACCGGCCTTGCGGTAGACCTCGAGGTCTGCCTCGGAGACCACGCCGTCCCAGGGACGCTTTGCGGTTGCACTCACGGGTTGTCTCTCCTCATGGCTTCAGACGGGGACTTGCGTAGCATCGTAGCCGTAGATCCAGTCATAGCGCGCCCGCGACTTTTCCGGACTCCACTGCGAGTCCACATATGCTGCCGCAGTTTCGGGCTTTGCGAGCGCTGGATTGTGAAACGTGTACTGCATGTCCGCGGATCGGGCCGCGACCTGGGTTGTACGCGGCAAACGTTCGGCTTCGTAGCGCTTGAGCGCCGTCTCGGCGTCGCCCGCATGGCTTTGTATGCAGCGAGCAAGCACGAGTGCGTCCTCGAGGGCCATGTTCACGCCCTGTCCAAGGTAGGGCACCATCGAATGGCAGGCGTCCCCGAGCAAGGTGACCCGCCCGGTGGTCCATTGCTTCAGCGGCTCGCGTACGAAGAGGCCCCACTTGTGCAGCGACTCGGTGTTCTCGATGATCTCGACGATGTCCTCGTGCCAGCCGGCGAAGTCCTTCATGCACTCGGCCACCGTTCCCGTCTCGTTCCAGGACTCCAGTTGCCAGTCGCTGCGTTCCACCTGCCCGGAGAACGTCATCAGGTCGGCGTCCTGCCAGCGCGCCGGGTAGGCCGAAACGTGCGCGTTCGGGCCGATCCAGGTGGCGACGATCCGGTCCCGATGGTGTGGCCGCAGGCGGTCCATTGGCACCAGGCCGCGCCAGGCGAGCGCGTTGGTGAACCGTCCCGGGATCTGCCCGTAAGCCTTCTCGCGGATTTTCGAGTGCAGGCCGTCTGCGCCGATGAGGATGTTGCCTGTGGCCTGGCTGCCGTCTGCGAAGTCGACCGTCACGCTGTCGTCCTGCTGGGTGAACCCTGTGCAGCGGCGGTTGAGGTGGATGATCCCGGGCTTCAGGCGTTCGGCGGCGTCGATCAGGATCCGGTGCAGTTGCGCGCGCAGCATGACATACGGCGCGTGCGCCGCAGGCGACACGCCCTGCTTGTACAGCGTCCACTTGCGCCCGCTGTCCCAAAGCCGCACTACGCGCTCCTCGGCCTCGATCGTGCTGGCGCGGATTTCGGCTTCCAGCCCCAGTGCGGTCATCACCCGGGCCCCGTTGACCGAGAGCCACAGGCCCGCGCCCACCTCCTTCAGTTCCGGGGCCTGCTCGTAGATGTCGCAATCGATGCCGCGTGTGAGCAGCGATACCGCAGCGGCCAGGCCGCCGATACCGGCGCCAGCAATAAGGACGTGGGGTGTGGAGGGCATGGGAGTAGGTTGTGAATGTGAAGCGATTATCAAATATAGTATACTTTATTTCACATTCTACCCATCGATCCCGGCTCCACCATGGATGCGGCGAAACACCTGCACAACACCGGCGAGATCCGCGGCGACTACCTCGATAAGGTGACCGGCGCTGCGCAGTTCGCGAGCGACGTGGTCGTGCCTGGCATGTTGCACGGCCGCATCCTGCGCAGCCCGCTGCCTCACGCGCGCATCACGGGCATCAACGTTTCGGCTGCGCTGGCCATGCCCGGCGTGGTCGCGGTGCTCACGGGTGCCGACCTCGCCGGGATGAACGTGCACTGGGGCCTGTACCTGCGCGACCGGCCGCTGATCGCGCTGGACCGCGTGCGTTATGTCGGTGACCCCGTTGCGGCGGTGGCGGCAGTCGACGAATTCACTGCCGAGGAGGCGCTCGACGCAATCGTGGTCGATTACGAGCCGCTCCCCTACGTGACCTCCGCAGTCGAGGCCATGGCGCCGGATGCGCCGGTGCTGCACGACCGGATGGACAAGCTCAAGGACTTCTACTTCCGCGGCGAGACCCGGCCTGTGGAAGGCACCAACATCTTCCAGCACTACGAGTATGCGCACGGTGATTTCGATGCGGCCGCGGCGGCCGCGCATCGCGTGTTCGAAGACCGGTTCACTTTCCCCATGGTGGTCCACGCCGCGATGGAGCCGCACGTGGTCGTTGCAGACTACCGCGACGACTCGATCACCGTATGGAGTGGCGCCCAGTCGCCGACCACCGTGCAGAAGGTGCTCGGGCGGTTGTTCTCCATGGACCTCGCGAAGATCCGCGTCATCACGCCCTATGTCGGCGGCGGGTTCGGCGGGAAATCCTCGGTCAAGATCGACCCGCTCGTGACGGCGCTGTCCTGGAAAGCCAAACGGCCGGTGCGTGTCTGCCTCTCCATTTCGGAATCGATGCTGACCTGCCGGCGCCTGAGCGCCGACATCGAACTGAAGACTGCAGTCGACGAGCAAGGCGTACTGCTCGGCAAGTCGGTCAAGGTCATCATGAACGGCGGCGCCTATGCCGACACCGGGCCTGCAGTCGCGGTCAAGGCGGCGGTGCGCGCCATCGGACCCTACCGGATCCCGAACCTCAAGCTGGAGTCGTACGCGGTCTACACGAACACCGTGCCCGGCGCCGCGTTCCGTTCGATCGGCGGGCCGCCCGCCGTGTGGGCCACGGAATCGCAGATGGACACCATTGCGGACGCACTGGGGATCGACCCAGTGGAACTGCGCTTGCGCAACATGCTCGACAAGGGCGGGCTTGTGCGTCCCGACCTGCGGCCCTTGGATGTCGACATGCGCGGCATGCTCCGGCGCGGCCTTGATGCGATGTCTGACGCTGGCGGACGGGCAGACAAGTGCGGCGTGGCGGTCGCTGCCAGTGACCCGGGAATCCTGCCGCTCGGTTCGGCGATCGTCCGGCTGAAGATCGACGGCTCGGTCCTCGTGCTGACCAACACCATCGAACTCGGCCAGGGCGCGCACGGTGTGCTCCGCGGGGTGGCCGCCCGCGTGCTGGCCCAGCCCCTGGCGCGGATCAAGGTGGCCATGCCCGACACCGACCTTGCGCCCTATGACTGGGCCACCGGCGCGAGCCGCTCCACGGTGATCATGGGCCTCGCGGTCGAAGAGGCCTGCGCCGACATCTCCCGCGAGGTGCGCGAGCTCGGCGCGGAACTGTTCGGTGGCGAAGCGTCCGCATACGTCCTCGCCGACGGGGGCCTCGCCGGACCGAACGGGTTCACGAGCCTGCGCGACCTCATGGTGCGCGCCAACGGCATCGACAGCGGCGAGTTCGTCGGGCTCGGAAAAATTACCCCGCGCTCCAAAGGCGGGAGCCTCGTGCGCTCCCCGCTCTTCTGGGAAACGGCTGTCGGCGTGGGCGAGGCCGAGGTCGACGTGGACACCGGCGAGACGCGGCTCACGCGCTACGTCAGCGTCGCCGACGTCGGCAAGGTGCTGAACCGCAAGTCCGCCGAAGGCCAGGACGAAGGCGCCGCCATCCAGGCGCTCGGGCACACCCTCTACGAGGAGCTCGTGTACGAGGACGGCCAGCCCATCAACGCGAGCATGGTCGACTACCACGTGCCGGCGATCGACGAATCGCCGCGCGAATTCCATACCGTGCTGATCGAGAGCGGCGACGGTCCCGGGCCGGAGGGTTCCCGCGGCATGGGCGAGGGCGCGATCCTTCCCTTGGCGCCGGTCATTGCCAATTCGATTGCGCGCCAGCACGGGGTGCGCCTGCGCGACCTGCCGCTCACGCCGGAAAAAGTCTGGCGCGCGCTGCGCGATGCCAAGCTCGCCAAGCTGCGGGACGGGAAGTGAACTTCCACATGGATCTCGACCTGCCCGCGAGTCCGGAGACGATCTGGCCGATCTTTTTCGACGTCGCCCGCATCGCTCGGCTGATCCCTGGGTGCGAGCAGGTGGAGGAGAAGGAGCCGCTTGTGCTCTACGGCGCGGTCATGAAGCAGAAGATCGGGCCGTTCAAGCTGGAGGTGCCGACCGAGGTGAAGGTCGAAGAGATGGTCCCCCCCTCCCGCGTCCGGTCGCGCGCGCGCGGCCGGGACAAGTTCACCGGTACCACCATTGACGTGCTGCTCGACGTGGTGTTGCAGAAGACCGAAGCCAACGGGACGCGCCTCACCGTGGACTCCACTCTGCAGGTCGCGGGGCGCCTGGCCTCGCTCGGTTATCCCGTCGTCAAGAAGAAGACCGAGGAGATCCTCACCGAGTTCGAAAAGCGCCTGCGCGCCGAGCTGGGGGTCGCCTGATGCTGCCCAAGCGCTTCACCTTGCATCGTCCCGGGCGCATCGCCGATGCGATCGAACTGCTGTCGAAGTTCGGCGACGACGCGAGCCCCTACGCGGGCGGGACGGAACTGCTGATCGCGATGAAGGCCCGGGTGCTCAGCTACCAGCACATCGTCGACCTAAAAGGGATCGACGAACTGCGCGGGGTTTCCGTGCTGCCGGACGGGACCCTGTCGATCGGGGCCCTGAGCACCCACCATGAACTGGCCGGGAACGCAGTGATCCTGCAGCACCTCCCGGCGTATGCCGCCCTCAGCGCCAACGTGGCCAATATCCGCGTCCGCGCGGCCGGCACCCTTGGCGGCAACCTGTGCTTTGCCGAGCCGCACGCCGATCCGCCCGCGCTGCTTTGCGCCCTCGGCGCGGAGCTGGTCCTCGCAGGTCCCGCGGGCGAGCGCAGGATGCCCTTGTCGGAGTTCATCCTGGGCGAGTTGTCTACGGCGCGTGCAGACGACGAAGTGCTGGTGAGGATCGAGGTGCCGCCGCTACCGCCCCACTCCCTTGCGGCGTACCGCGCCTTCGGCCACCTCGAGCGGCCGGCCGTCGGCGTGGCGGTGGTTGCGCGGCCGCTCAAGCGGGGGTACGACTGGCGCATCCGCGTCGGGTCGATCTGCGGGAGGCCGGCCGCACTGGCGCCAGTCGAGCAGGCGATGCACGGCCTTGGCGCGCGGGAGGCGCTGGCCGTTCTGGACGAGGGCGCAGCGCAGGCCGCGGCAGGCGTCGAGGCCGATGACGACCTGCGCGGCAGCGCCGAGTACAAGCGCCACCTGGTCGGGGTCCTCGCGCGGCGCGCGGCCCGGGCCGCATTGGGAATGAAGGAAATTGCGGAATGAGTGAAGGGCGCCCGGAATCCATCGACCTCGCATTCACCCTGAATGGTGAGCCGGCCGGCGCCCGGATCGAGCCACGCGAGCTGCTGGTGGATGTGTTGCGCGAACAGTTCGGCTTGCGCGGCACGAAGCGCTCGTGCGACCTGGGGGCCTGCGGCGCCTGCACCGTCCTTGTCGATGGGCTGCCGGCCTCGAGTTGCTCTACCCTTGCCGCGGACGTGGAAGGCCGCAGCGTGGTCACCATCGAAGGGCTCGGCACGGCTAAGTCGCTCGACCCGGTGCAGCAGGCATTCGTTGACCATGGAGCGATGCAGTGCGGCTTCTGCACGCCTGGAATGGTGCTTGCGGTGAAGGCCCTGCTTTCGGCAAATCCATCCCCGACGGAGGACGAAGTGCGTCACTACCTCCGGGGCAACGTCTGCCGGTGCACCGGCTACGTCAAGATTATCGAAGCCGTCCTGGACCTCGCTTCACGCGAGGCCACGCAACGACCTGCATGAGACAGCGAGGGAGTACCAAATGAACATGATTCGGTACGGACTTGGAACGCTCATCCTCGCGCGGCTGCCCGGGATGCCGGACGTGAATGCCCTTCTCGCCCACATTTCACAGGGAGATTGAGCCCATGCTTACCGCCGAGGACAGCGCTGCTCTCCCCGACCCGCGCTCCAACCTGCACCGCCTCCCCAAGCCTGACCACAGCAGGAACCTGCCGGGCCATGTGCAGCAGATGCTGCTCGAGGCGATCCTCACGCGCGTGCTGCGTCCCGGGGAGCGGCTGCTGATCGACGAGATCGCGGCGCATTTCGGCATCAGCAAGATCCCAGTGCGTGAAGCCGTCAAGGCGCTCGTGGCGAACGGCTGGCTTGAGTCCATGCCTCGGCGAGGGACCTATGTACGCACTCTGTCCGAGCAGGAACTGCGCGAGGTGTTCGAGATGCGCCGCATGCTCGAGCCCTATTCGGCGCGCAAGGCCGCCGAGCGGCGCACGGCCGGCCAACTCGCCGAGTTGCGCGAACTCATCGTCGAGGGCAACGAATCCATCCGGCGGCGCGACATCGTGTCCAATTCGCGCATCAACAGCCGGTTCCATTCGGTGATCGCCGAGGCCGTCGGAAACCGCATCATCTGCGAGTCCCTCAAGGACCTGCAGTCCCGCATCCGCCGGTACTATGTCGAGATCGACTGGAAGATCCGCCGCGATTCGTTCGCCGAGCACAAGCGCATCTTCGAGGCCGTCCGCGACCAGGACGGCGACCTCGCTGAAAGACTTACCCTCACACACATCGACCACTCCGAATCCTTTGCGGAACGCCCAACCCCATGAAAGCATTTGCCGCTCTCGCATTTTCGCTTGCTGTTTGCAGCCACGCATTTGCACAGGCCTACCCGGCCAAGCCCATCCACATTGTCCAGCCCTATCAGGCCGGCGGCCCGGCCGACGGTCTCGCCCGGATGGTCGGCAACAAGATGGCGGCCCGCCTCGGCCAAACCGTGCTGATCGAGACCAAGGTCGGCGCGGGCGGCACGATCGCCACCGGCTACGTGGCCAAGGCGCCCGCGGACGGCTACACGGTGCTGTTGGCCCATGTCGGCCCGATCGCGCTCTCGCCGGCGACGCAAAAGAACCTGCCTTACGATGTCCTCAGGGACTTCGAGCCGGTGTGCCAGCTCGTTGCAACGCCACTGCTGCTGGTGGTGCGCAACGACATCCCCGCGCGGACCGTCAAGGAGTTCATCGACTACGCGAAAGCCAATCCCGGACAGCTCACCTACGGATCGATCGGGGTCGGCAGCACCAGCCACCTCGCCGGTGCGATGCTCGACTCGATGACCGGCACAAAGACGCTGCACGTGCCGTTCAAGGGATCCGCGCAGACGCTGGTGGAAATGATCGGTGGACGCATCTCCTACTCCTTCATTGGCGTGTCCGGGTCGATCCAGCAGGCGCGTGCCGGGCAGATCCGCGCGCTGGCGGTCACTACCCAGAAGCGCTCCTCCAACCTGCCGGACATCCCCTCGGTGGCCGAAACCGTGCCGGGATTCGAGCTCAACTCCTGGTACGGACTGATGGTCCCGACGGGCACGCCGAAAGCGGTCGTGATGAAGCTTCAGCAGGAAGCCGTACTCGCCGTAAATGCCCCGGACGTACTCGAGTGGATGAAGGTCAACGGCCTCGACCCGCAGGGCTCCACTCCGGAGGAGTTCGGCGCGCTGGTGCGCAGCGAGACCGACAAGTGGGCGAAGACCATCAAAGCGGTGAACTTCTCTCTGAATTGATCGCCCGCCCGTTCAGTTGGGCGCGGCCTTGATGTTGGTTTCGCGCGCCACTTCGCGCTGCAGCCGGGTGACGACTTCGGGCGGTGTACCGGCCGGGGCCACCAGGCCGTACCAAGACTCCGAATGGAATCCGGCGTAGCCGGCCTGCGTCATGGTCGGCAGGTCCGGCACGAGCGGCGACCTCGTCAGCGCGGAGAGGGCGAGCCCCTTGAGCTTTCCGAATTTCGTATACGGAAGGATTTCTGGCAGGTTGCCAAACACCATCGAGATCTGGTCGCCGAGCAGGGCCACGATGCTCGGGGCCGAACCGCGGAACGGCACCTGCACGAGCC
This sequence comes from Bordetella parapertussis, assembly GCA_945862265.1. GTDB lineage: Bacteria > Pseudomonadota > Gammaproteobacteria > Burkholderiales > SG8-39 > SZAS-79. The sequence continues at coordinate 77,083 of CAMAXP010000003.1, read as the reverse complement.
GGATCCCGCCCGCGGCCTTCCCCGAGCGTGCCGTAGGTGAGAGTGTCGGGCTTTTGCCGCGCGAGCGCGACGAGTTCGCGCACGGTGCCGGCCGGGAACGAAGGATGGGCCGCGAGGATGTGCGGCGTGATGCCGAGCGAAGTGATCGGTGCGAAGTCCTTCACCGCGTCAGACGGCAGGTCGGTGCGCACGGCAGGGTTGACCGCGAAGCTGTTCGCCACCGTCCCCAGCGTGTAGCCGTCGGCCGGAGCCTTTGCGACGGACTGGATGCCGATTTTCGCCGGACCCGTCGCACATCTTGGTCAGGCGGACCCGGTCGCCGCGCGCATCCTTGTTTGAACAACTTCCTCGCTCGGTTCGAGGATGCTGCCCGGGGCCAGTTCGCCCGGCTCGATGCGAACCCGCTCGATGCGGCCGCCATACGCGAACGCGCCCCGGTGCTCGTAGCGTTCGCTCACCGACAGGCGGCGCGAAACGCCGATGCTCATGCCGCAACTCGGGACACGCAGCATCGTCGGCGACAGGTCGGCTTCATGGTGGTGCCTGGTGCCGTTGAGAGATACCGTGGCGTGGCCTTTGCGGGCGCCCAAGGCCCGGTAGCTGAATTCGAAGTCCTGCGGGCCCGCAGCCAGCGGGATGGGGCTGAGGGTCCTGGGGCTTTGCCACCACTGGTAGATGCAGTGCAGGGCGCCGTCTTCGACGAACACGACCAGCCCGCAGAACCGGTCGCCGAGCGCAAAAATGATGCCCTCGTTCCCTGCGGCCCAGTCGAACTTTGCATTGAGCACGTAACTACGGTCGCAAACCAGCGGGGAGACCACGAGTGAGGGAATCGACTGCCCGGTGCGGTAGAAATCGCGGGGTGTCAGGAGTCGATCCAGCTCGTAGGGCGGCACATGGGGATTGCGGCGTTCGTCGCGGGTGTCGATCGGGTAGACATAGTTGGCGCCGGCTTCGGCATCGAATTCCGCGACCAGCCGGCGCACGATGTCGGGGTGGGCTTGCGCCAGGTCCTCGATTTCGGCCGGGTCCTTCGCCAGGTCAAAGAGCATCCAGTTGTCGAGGTCGATGTCCTTGTCGGGGGTCTGCAGGGAGACGATCTTCCAGGCGCCGGAGATGTAGGCGCGGTTTCCCTGCAGTTCGTAATACTGGCGGTCTCGTATCGCGAGCGCCTGGGCATCCTGGAGCATGCCCGCGAAGCTGCGGCCGTCGAGGGCACGCGTGCGATAGCCGTTGAAGTCTTCCGGCAGGGTGGTCCCGGTGACCTCCATCAGCGTCGGAACGATGTCCGTGACGTGGACCCATTGGCGGCGCATGGCGCCTTGGTCGCGAATCCCCTTGGGCCAGTGCGCTACGAGCGGCACTCGGATGCCACCTGCCATGGGCAACCGCTTGAAGAAGCGGTATGGGGTGTTGCTGACCTGCGTCCAGCCGGTCGGGTAACAAATGTACGTGTCCTCGCCGCCGACCCGGCCTTCCTTGAGCAACCGCTGGTTGAGGGCCATGTCTTCCACTGCGCCGACGCGACGCCCGACAAGGTTCATTACGCCCGCGGGACCGGCCACGGCGTTGGCCCCGTTGTCCGACGTGAGCAGGATGAGGGTGTTGTCCAGTTGGCCGGTTTCGCGCAGGAAATCCACCACCCGGCCAATGTTCTGGTCCGCGTTGTCCACGAGGGCGCCGTAGATCTCCATGTAGCGCGCGAAGAGCGCCTGCTCATCGGCCTTGAGACCGGCCCAGGCCGGCACCCCGGGATTGCGCGGCGCGAACCCGGCATTCGGTTCAATCAGGCCGGCTTCGCGCTGGCGGTCGTAGCGCTGCTGGCGGGCGGCATCCCAGCCCATGTCGTAGCGTCCCTTGTAGCGCGCAAGGTCCTCCGGCTTGGCGTGCAGCGGCCCGTGCGGCGTCTGGAAAGCGAGGTACAGGAAGAAGGGTTTATCCGGGGCGCAGGTCCGGTGGTGGGTCAGCCACTCGAGGGCGCGCTGCGTATAGTCGTCCGGTGCAAAGTACCCTTCCGGGTAACGGAGGACATCCGCGGGATGGTTGCCCTCCATCATGTTGTCCGGCTGGAAGTAGCTGGTCTCCGGCCCCATGAAACCGTAGAACTGGTCGAACCCCCGCTGGATCGGCCACGAACTGGTGTCGCCGCCCGGGAAGTTGTTGCGGTCGTAGGTGTTGTGCCACTTTCCGGCTGCGAGCGTCGAATAGCCTCGCGAACGCATCAGCTCGGCAAGGGTGGGCGCATCCGGCGAGATCTCGCCCTTGTAACCGGGGAACCCGGGATCGTTGTGCGACAGCCATCCGCAGCCCACGCTGTGCGGGTTCTTCCCGGTAAGCAGCGCGGCGCGCGCCGGGGTGCACATCGGGACCGTCGTGTAATTGGTGAACCGCAGGCCGCCGGCCGCCAGCGCGTCGATGTTGGGGGTGTCGATCTCGCCGCCGAAGCAGCCGAGGTCCGAATATCCCATGTCATCCATCAGGATCACGACCACGTTCGGGCTGCCGGGGGCGGGGCGTACCGGCGCGTTCCAGTGGGGCAGGGACTCGCGGAGCGTCCTGCCGATCCGTCCGGCGAAAGTGCTGCTGGGGGTGCTTGCCCGGTTATCTGCGGCCATGGTGCTGAAGCCCTTGTCTAGTCCTGCTTGATGTTCGCCGCCTTCACGACCTGCGCCCACTTGTCGAGATCCTGTTTGATGTACGCCGCGAACTCCGGGAGGGTTGCGGCCCGGGCGACTGTCATGCCGCTCTGCGCCAGTGCGGCGCGCACCTCTTCCTTGGCAAGCGCCTTGTCTGTTTCGGCACGCAGGCGCTGCAACACCTTCGCCGGCGTGCCGGTCGGCGCGAGGATGCCGAGCCACTGGTCCGCTTCGAAATTCGGCAAGCCTGCTTCTGCCAAGGTCGGCACGTCCGGCAGGGCCGCAAAGCGCCGTGCACTGGTGACTGCCAGCGGACGCACGGTGCCGGCCTTGATCTGCGGCAGGGCGACGGTCGCGTTGGCGAACTGCGTGTCCACACGGCCGGCAATCAGGTCGGTGATGGCCTGCGGGGCGCCCTTGTAGGGGACATGGAGGAGGTCAATCCCCGCCATTGTCTTGAGCAGCTCCCCGGACAGGTGCGCGGGCGATCCCGTGCCCGCCGATGCGTAGGTCAGCTTGCCGGGCCTCGCCTTTGCACGCGCGACCAGGTCCGCGACGGAGCCGATGCCGGCCGACGGGTGCACCACGAGGACGGAAGGCGCGTAGGCGAACGCTGCGATCGGTGCAAAGTCGGCCGAGACATTGAAGGGCAGCTTCCGGTCCAGCGCGGCGTTCATGGTGAGCGCGGATGTGGTGAGGACCAGCGTGTAACCGTCCGGGGTGGACTTCGCCACGATATCGGCGCCGATGACACCGCCCGCCCCCGGCTTGTTGTCGATCACTACAGGCTGGCCCATGCCGGCCTGCAGTTCCTTGGCGGCGATGCGGGCGGCGATGTCCACCAAGCCCCCGGCGGGCCAGGGGACGACCATGTGCACCGGTTTCGAGGGGTACTCCTGTGCAGCGGGGGGCGGTGCGTAACCGGCGAGGAGCGTTGCGGTTGCGAAGAGTGCGGCATGTATGCGACGGGTCATGGTCATGGTTCCTCGGTTACTGCACAAAGCACAGGTCGGGTTCGAGCAGGTTTTTTCTATTGGTACCCATTCCGGCAAGTTACACCACGCCTTCCCGACCACGCAGGCTTTCTGCGAAACGCGAATGACGCGGGATGCGTTTCTGTCGGGCCGGATGCTATTCTCGACGCCGGTCCAATCATGGGGGACACCCAGTTGAAACTTACGCAGGAAGAACAGGCCATGCTGGCCGGTCAATTCGGAAGGGTGCCCCAGATCGCCATAGAGCACCAGATCCAGGTCGGCGACTTCCTCCATGCCGAGGATTTCGTGCCCGTGACGCAGGCCCACATCATGGCCGACACCGAGAGCCTGGGTGAAGAAGGCGTACGCTGGCTGGAGTCCCTCACCCTTGAAGATGGCGGAAACGCCCGCGTGCGTGTGCCGACCATCACCGACCCCCGCGGGACCGACTTCGCCAAGACGTCCGTGCTGAAGCAGCCCGAGCGCTTCCTGGAGCTGGAGCGCCGGACCATCACGGCGTTCAAGAAGCTCGGCGTATCGATGACGGATACCTGTATCAATTACCAGACGATCCAGGCGCCGACCCGTGGCGAGAGCGTCGCGTTTGGCGACACGGGCGTCGTCATCTACTCAAATTCCATCTGCGGTGCCCGGTCGAACTACGAGGGCGGCCCGTCGGCGCTGGCGGCCGGCCTCACGGGCCGTACGCCACGCTACGGTTTCCACCTCGACGCACAGCGCCGCGCCACGGTGCGCATCCGCACCGACTGGACCCCGAAGACCCTCAACGAATGGGGTGCGCTCGGCGGGTTGGTCGGCCGGCTGGCCGGCAACTACTGGGCCGTGCCGGTGGTGGAAGGCCTCGAGGGGTCGCCGGGCTCGGACGCCATGAAGCATTTCGGGGCAGCCATGGCGAGCTTCGGGTCGATCGCGCTGTTCCACCTGGTCGGGATCACTCCCGAGGCCGCGCGCATCGAGGATTGTGGCGGGGATCGCTTGCCCGTCGCACACCGCATAGGTGAAGCGGACGTGCGCGCGCTCGCCGCCCAGTTCGGCGGCGACAGCGATATCGACGTGGTCGTCTTCTCCGCGCCGCAATTGAGCATCTACGAGTTGCGCGCCCTGGCCGCGCTGTGCGACGGGCGCAAATTCAAGAAGCCGCTGCTCGCCATGACCAGTCCCCAGGTCAAACCCGACTCGGATCGCTTCGGTTACACCGAGAAGATCGAATCCGCCGGCGGCCATGTCATGTCGGGCATGTGCTTCTACCAGTCCTACGCGCGCGAAATGGCCGAGGCCAACGGATGGAAGAGGCTCGCGACCAACAGCACCAAGCTCGTGAACATCCTCGGGGGCTACGGCTACAAGCCGATGCTCGCGTCGATGGAGCGGTGCGTCGAGGCCGCGGAAAAAGGCAGGCTCGCATGAAGGAACTGATCGCCCGGCACGGCATAGGCAAACCGGTTACCGGCGAGGCGCTCGTCGCGCACGACGGTTTCTCCGCCCGCTACGACCTCGACCGGATCGGGGGCACTTTCTCCCGCCCGACCCACAAACTGGCCGGGCAGTCCTACGTCGGCAAGATCCTCGTGCTCGATACGACCAAGGGCGGCGTGGCCAGCGCCTGGATGCTGCGCGAAATGGCGTCGCGGGGAATCATCCCGCTCGCGCTGGTGTTCAACACCGTCAACCCCATCCTTGCGCAGGGAGCCGCGTTCGGGAACGTGACCATGCTCGCCGGGTTCGACACGGACGTCACCGCCGAGATTCCGAACGGAGCGCGCGTAGAGATCGATCCCGCGACACGAACGCTCCGCGTGCTCTAGCTTCAGTCGACCCGCGCGCCCGCCGCCTTCACGACAGAGGGCCACTTGGCCATGTCGTCGCGGATGAAGCGCTGGTAGTCCTCCGGCTGCGGGCTCGTGACCACGTCCATTCCCGCCGCCGTCAGGCGATCGACAAAGGCCTGCGTACGCGCAGCCTTGAGCAGTTCAGCGTGCAGTCTCGCGATGATCGGGGCCGGGGTCGCGGCGGGCGCAACCACGCCGTACCACTGGAGCGTCTCGAAATTCGGCACGCCGGATTCGGCGATGGTCGGCACATCGGGCAGGATGGCCACGCGGCGTTTGCCGGTCACGCCCAGGGCCTTCAGTTTCCCGCCCTTGAGGTGGGGAATCACCGGGGCGAGGCCGAGCACGCCGAAGCTCACCTGTCCTCCGACCACGTCCCCGATCGCCTGCCCGCCGCCCTTGTAAGGGATATGGGTGATCTGCAGCCCGCCGGCCATCAGCTTGAACATCTCCCCGCCGAGGTGCTGCGCCGTGCCGTTGCCGGGCGACGCGTAGCTCAGCGCTCCCGGCCGTGCCTTGGCCAGCGCAGCCAGCTCGCGAATGGAGTTGGCCGGGAGCGACAGCGGGGCGACGAAGATGTGCGCCCCGGTCACCAGGTTGGAGATCGGCGCGAAGTCCCGCATCACGTCGTGGTTCAGCTTCGCGTAGAGCGCGGGCGCGATGCTGTTGTTGTCGCCGGCCATCAGCAGCGTGTACCCGTCCGCGGCGGCCTGCGCGACCGAGTCCGTGCCGATGTTGCCCCCGCCACCCGGGCGGTTCTCGACCACCACCGCCTGTCCGAGGGCTTCGCCGAGCGGGCTGGCGATCGAGCGTGCGGTCAGGTCCATGACGCCGCCCGGTGCGAACGGCACGATAAGCCGCACAGGTTTGGTCGGGTACCCCTGCCCGTAGGCCGCAAACGGGAGCAGGGCTGCAACAGCAAGTCGAGCGAGCGTGTGGATCATCGTTGTCTCCTTTAAGCCATCCCGACGGCCGGGAGGCGCTCCTTGAGTGCGTCATCCGGGCGTGCGTTGATCATGTCCGTGAGTTCCTTGCGGACCGCCGCACACCCGGGATCGTCGAAGCGGTTGTCCATCTCGCCGGGGTCGTTCGCGAGGTCGTACAGCTCGCCCGCGCCGGTGGATTGCTCGATCGTCAGCTTGTGGGTTTTCGTGCGCACCGTACGCAGTTTCAGTTCCACGCCGCAACGCGAAGCCGAGAGATCCCACTCGTTGTAGGCGAAGTCGCGCGTCTCACCGGTCCCTTCGACCATGCCGCGCAGGCTGCGTGAATGCTGCGGCAATAGCGCCGAGGCGCCGGCGTAGTCGAGGAACGTGGCCGGCAGGTCTAGGGTGGAGACCGGGTCCGCGACGACCTTGCCTTGCGGCACGCCCGGCCCGCGCACGAGCAGGCCGATGCGCAGCAACCCCTCGTAGTGCATCGGGCCCTTGAGGATCAGGCCGTGGTCCCCGAGCCAGTCCCCGTGGTCGGTGCTGAAGACCACCAGCGTGTTCTTGTCCAGGCCCAGCCTCGCCAGCTCGATCAGGATCCGCCCGACGTTGTGGTCGATCAGGCTGATCATGCCGTAGTAGTTGGCAATAAGTTCGCGCAACTGGCGGTCATCCTGGGTATCGATGCGGGAATATTCCTCGCGCACCCTGCGAAGGTCCTCCTGGATGATCGGCTTGCCCTCCATGCTGGCTTTGTGCCACCAGGGCCGCCGCTCGTAGTCGAGCGTGCGGTTCACGGGCAGGTCCACCTCATCCGGGTGGTGCAGGTGGCTCCACGGCGCCGGCGCATCGAACGGGTGGTGCGGATCCGGGAACGAGGCCCAGACGCAAAACGGGTTGTCCTGGCGGTTGCGCAGGAAGTCGATCGTGCGGTCGCCGATCCACGTCGAGTTGTGCCAGGCCGGTGGCAATCCAGAGTGCCATGTCTGTGAGGCCGAAGTCTCTGGCGCCAGGCGTGTCAGGTATTGCTGGTTGCGCTCCTCGCCATGGCCGTCGGCGTAGTACCAGCGCTCATAGTGCTGCCCGAAGGGCGGCTTCATGGGCAGCCAGTAGTTGTGGCCTTCGGTGACCATCTCCACGTGCCTGAACCCCATGTACGGCCCCAGCCAGTCGGCGCCGAAGCGGTCCATGCTGTAGCGGCACTCCGGCGTGCCGGTGGCCGCGAAGGTATGCATTGTGGAGAAATGCGCCTTTCCGATGAAACCGGTGTCGTAGCCGGCGCGGCTCAAAGCCTCCGGGAACCCGAGTTCGCCGAGCTTCGGATCGAGGTCGATGCCGTTGTCGCACACGCCGTGCGTGCGGGGCAGCAGACCCGTGAGGATCGAGGCGCGCGAAGGCTGGCAGACCACGTTCGGCGTGATGCAGGCGGAAAAGCGCGTCCCGTCGCGCGCAAGGTCGTCCAGGTGGGGCGTGCGTACCTTGCTGCCTTCGAACCCGTAGCAGTCGCCGCGTTGCTGGTCGGAAGTGATGAACAGGATGTTGGGTTTGGTCATGAGGGGTGCGTTTTCCTTGGCTGGTTCAGGCTGCGGCATCCGCGAGGATCATGTCGGCGCCCTTTTCGGCGATCATGATCGTTGCGGCGTTCGTGTTCCCGGAGACCAGGGTTGGCATCACGGAGGCATCGACCACGCGCAGGCCCTGCGTGCCGTGGACGCGCAATTGCGGGTCGACTACTGCAGCGGCGTCCCTGCCCATGCGGCAGGTTCCCACGGGATGGTATCCGGAAGAGCCGTGCTCTTTCACGGCCTCGAGGAACTGCTCGTCGCTTTGCACCCCGGGGCCGGGCTGGAGTTCCTCGAGCACATAGGGCGCGAGGCTCGGCGTGGCCGTCAGTGATCGCGCCATGCGGGCCCCGGCGATCATGATGCGACGGTCGTAATCGGTCGACAGGTAGTTGGCCTGCATGGCCGGGGCGGCAACCGGGTCGGGCGACTGGATGCGCACGCACCCGCGGCTGGTCGGTCGCATGGGGTAGTAGACCAGGGTGAAGCCCGGGAAGGGATGCGGAGCGGAGCCACGTGCTTCGGCGCTTACGGTGGAAATGAAGAACTGGATGTCCGGGGTGGCCGATTCGGCCAGCGCGCGCGTGATCATCCCGCCCGTCATCACACCAATCGCCATCGGTCCGCGACGCAGGAAGACATACTTCATGCCGGTGAGCGCCTTGCGCCAGAGGTTGCGCACATCGTCGTTGGTCGTAATGGGGCGCGTGCACTTGTACATCGAGCGCAGCGCCAGGTGGTCCTGCAGGTTCTCGCCGACGCCCTCGAGCGCGTGCACGACCGGGATTGCATGCTTCTGCAGCAGAGCGCCCGGCCCGATGCCCGAGAGCTGCAGCAGTTGCGGCGACTGCAGTGCGCCGGCCGAAAGGATCACTTCGCGGGAGGCACGTACTTCGTGCTGCGTTCCGCCTATTACGTAGCGCAAGCCAGTCGCCCGACGTCCCTCGAAGACCACCCCCGTGGCGTGCGCGCCGGTCTCCACGCTGAGGTTGGGCCTTGTCCGCGCAGGCCGCAGGTACGCCACGGCGGTCGAGCACCGCCGGCCATTGCGAGTAGTGAGCTGCAGGTAACCGGCCCCTTCCTGGGTGGCGCCGTTGAAGTCGTCATTGGCAGGAATGCCGAGATCGCGCGATGCGCCGATGAAGGCATCGACCAGTTCGTTCTTCTCGGCGATATCCGATACCGTCAGCGGACCGCGGTCGCCGTGGAATGCGTTCGCACCGCGGGTGTTCGATTCCGACTTGATGAAGTAGCGCAGCGTCTCGCGGGCGTTCCATCCGGTGGCACCGAGGGCCTCCCACCCGTCGAAGTCCTCCGCCTGCCCGCGGATCTGGATCAGCCCGTTGACCGCGCTCGAGCCCCCGAGCGTTCGTCCACGGGGCCAGTACACCCGGCGCCCGCCCATGTGCGGCTCGGGTTCGGTCTCGAAGCGCCAGTTCAGCACAGGGTGCAGCATCGTCCTGGCATAGCCGATCGGCACGTGGATCCAGGGGTAGCTGTCGGGCGGCCCGGCCTCCAGCAGGAGCACCGTGTGGCGGCCGTCCGCGGTCAGGCGATTCGCTAGAACGCACCCGGCCGAGCCGGCACCTACGATCACATAGTCGAACGTGCGGTGGCCCAAGGCGAAATTCTCCGGTTGCTGCGTTGCGCTGCGATTGACAGCGCTAAAAATCGTCTTATAACGTTATACCAAGACCCGCGTGCTCCGCCATACGCTGTGCGGAACAATGGCAACAAACAGAATGAGCGCGGCAATCGCAACCCTTGGAGGAGATCGCATGAGCAAGCAATCCAGGCAGGATGGGACACCGGACCAGTCGCGCCGCAAGGCACTCAAGGCGGGCGCCGCCATCGGCGCAACGGTGCTTGGCGCACCGTGGGTCGCGCGCTTTGCGCATGCGCAGGGCATGGACCTGGGGGCCTACCAGAGCGCCAAGATCAACTGGCGCCAGGCCGAAGGCCAGACCGTCCGCGCGGCGGTCATCCCGGCCAGCTATTTCGACAACCTGATCTCGCTGGCGCCGGAATTCGAGGCGCTCACCGGCATCAAGGTGGTCTTCGACAAGGTGCCGCCGGGGCAGATCCGCCAGAAGGCCGTGCTCGACCTCTCCTCGAAGACGGGCAACATCAGCACTCACGCAGGCGACCCCATGTACCTGCCGCTGTATGCCGCAAACAAGTGGACCGACCCGCTCGAGAACTACCTCAACGACCCGAAGCTGACCGACAAGGCCTGGTTCAAGTACGACGACATCTTCGAGGCGTGGCGCAAGGCCGACATGGTCGATGGCAAGACCTACGGCATCCCCTACGACGGCGAGATGACGATCCAGACCTACCGCAAGGACCTCTACGACGCCAAGGGCCTGAAGCCCGCCGAGACGCTGGACCAGATCGTGTCCAATGCAAAGGCGCTGCACGACCCGGACAAGCGCATGTGGGGCTTCTGCCTGCGCGGCATGCCCGGGGCCGGCCAGAACATGTACATCTATCCCTCGCTCCTTGGCGCGTTCGGCGGAAAGTGGTTCGATGCCGGCGGCAAGATCAAGGTCAACAGCCCCGAGGCGGTGGCCGCGCTCGACTGGTACGTGACCCAGAATAATGCGTTCGCGCCGAAGGCCGCGCAGAACTGGAACTGGCCGGATATCGCCGATGCGTTCGCGCAAGGGACCATTGCGAGCTTCATCGACGGGCACTCCGCGGCGACGGTCATCGCCAACCCGGAGCGCTCGAAGGTGATGGGCAAGATCGGCTTCGCGCGCTGGCCCAAGGGCCCGAGCGGCCGCCGCGTCAGCTCGATCTGGAACTGGGCCATGCCGATCAACTCGGCGCTGCCCGAGAAGGCCCGCCAGGCGACCTGGCTGTTTATCCAGTGGGCGGCCAGCGAGGAAACGCAGGCGCGCACTTCGTTCAAGTTCAAGGGCCCCGGCAAGCGCTACGGCGTGAACCGGCTGTCGATGTGGAAGACCGGCCCCTACAGCAAGACCATCGGCGACGCCGGCAGCAACTTCCTGGAAGCCTCGCTGGATTCGCTTGCGCAGGACACCGACGTCGAGTGGCGGCCGCGCGTGGCCCAGTGGCCCGCGATCGGCGAGACGATGGCCAAGATCGTGCAGTCGGCCTTGGTCGGCCAGGTCAAGTCCCAGCAGGCGCTGGACGACGCCCAGATCCAGGTCGAGCGCATCATGCGCGGGGGCTGAGCCCATCGGCGCTGCAGCCGGCCTCGGTGCTGCCCAGCGGCTCGCGCGGGCGGAACGCTCCGAGCGCCGGTTCGCCCTCGCGATGCTCGCGCCGGGCCTGCTGGTGCTCGTGGCGACCACGACCTTCCCGCTGCTCTACCTCCTCTGGCAGAGCCTGCAGAACATCAACCTCGCGATGCCGGGCATGGACCGGTATATCGGGGTCGGGAATTACGTGCGCATGTGGGAGGACAGCCGGTTCTGGGGCGCCCTCTCCTACACCGGGATCTATACGGTGGTTACGGTCGCGCTGCAGCTGGTGATCGGGCTCGGCATGGCGATGCTGGTCCTGCGCATCCCGCGCGCCCAGTGGGCCTTTCGCGTGGCGGCGATCCTCCCGCTCGTCCTAGCGCCCGTCGTGGTCGGCCTGTTCTGGCGCACGCTGATGCTGACGCCGGACTTCGGTATCGTCGACTACGCCTCCCGTTCACTCGGGTTGGGTTCGCACAACTGGCTCGGCGACCCCGAGCTCGCGCGGTTCTCGGTCATCGCGATCCACACCTGGCAGTGGACCCCGTTTGTCTTCCTCTACATGCTGGCCGCGCTCGCAGCCCTGCCCGAGGATTTGTATGAGGCCGCGAAGATCGACCGCGCCAACGCATGGCGGCGGTTCGTGCACATCACGCTGCCGCTGATCCGGCCGGCCATCGTGGTGGTGGTCATCCTGCGCATGACCGTGGCGCTCGCGGCGTTCGCGGCCATCTACGCCGCCACCGGCGGCGGGCCCGGCACCGCGACTGAAATCGTCAACCTCTACGCGTATCGAGTGTCCTTTGCGGAGCTGTCCCTGGGCTACGGGGCGGCGGTGGCGGTGGTGCTGCTCGCGATCACGCTGGCGGTGGCCGCGATCCTGTTCCGCATCCGGCGGGCGGCATGAGCAGGCGCGGCGGCAGCGCCCTGCGCGGCGCGATCCTGATGGCCGTATCGGCGGCGTTGCTGCTGGTGTGGATCCTGCCCGTGCTGCTCTCGGTGCTCACCTCCTTCAAGGACGAGAAGGAGGTGTTGGCTTACCCGCCCACAGTGGTGTTCGAAGCCACGCTCAAGAACTACGTGGCCGTCCTGGCGGGACCCACCAGCATCGTGCCGAACCTCACCAGCAGCCTCATCATCGCGCTGGCTACGACCATCCTGTCGATCGTGATCGCGGTGCCCGCCGCCTATGCCATCGCGCGGCTGCGCCTGCCGGGCAGGCAGCCCCTGGGCTTCTATGTGCTCGCCACCCAGCTCGTGCCGCCGATCGGCCTGATCATCCCGTACTTCCTCATCCTCAACGGCATCGGATGGATGGACAGCTACAAGGGCCTGGTGCTCATCTACATCACGTTCTCCCTGCCGTTCGCAATCTGGCTGATGGTGTCCTACTTCGAGGATATCCCGCGCGAGATGGAGGAGGCCGCGCTGCTCGACCGCGCCAGCCGCTGGCAGGCCTTCTGGTACGTGGTGCTCCCCCAGGCGCGCGGCGCGATCGCGGTCACGGTGATCTTCGTGTTCCTCAACGCCTGGAACGAATTCCTGTTTGCGGTGGTCCTCGGCGGGGCGACGGTGAAGCCCGTGACGGTGGCCATGTACAACTACATCAATACGGAACAGACGCAGTGGGCGCAGCTGTGCGCCGCCGCGCTGATCGCCATGCTGCCGGTCATAGTCCTCGGCATCGTGGCGCAGAAGCACATCGTCAAGGGGCTGACTGCGGGTGCGGTGAAAGGATCGGGCAGACGATGACCAGTCGGGGAGAGGTAAGGCTCGAAGGTGTGGGCAAGTCGTTCGGCGAAACGCGGGTGCTGCGCGACGTCGATCTCGATATCCGCCCCGGGGAGTTCTTCTCCCTGCTGGGTCCGTCGGGCTCAGGCAAGACGACCACGCTGCGCATCATCGCCGGGCTGGAGACGGCGACGGAAGGGTACGTCCACCTCGATGGCACCGACGCAACCCTGCTGCCGCCAGGCGACCGCGACGTTGCGATGGTGTTCCAGAGTTACGCGCTGTATCCGCACATGAGCGTCGAGGAAAACATCGCCTTCCCGCTGAAGATGATCAAGACGCCCGCGGCCGAGATCGGCCCTGCCGTGCGCGAAGCCGCGGCGCGGGTCAGGATCGAGCACCTCCTGGCGCGCAAGCCGGGACAACTGTCCGGCGGCCAGCAGCAGCGGTGCGCCCTTGCACGCGCGATCGTGCGCAAGCCCGCGCTGTTCCTGCTCGACGAACCGCTGTCCAACCTTGACGCCAAGCTGCGCGTCGAGACCCGCATCGAACTCAAGCGCCTGCAGCGTTCGCTCGACGTGACCGCCGTGTACGTGACGCACGACCAGGAGGAGGCCATGTCCCTGTCGGACCGGATGGCGATCTTCATGGACGGGCGGATCGTGCAGATCGGTACGCCGGAAGAAGTGTTCCGCCGGCCGGCCTCCGTGCAGGTTGCGGGGTTCCTCGGCAATCCCCCGATGAACCTGCTGGACGCCAGGCTTTCCGGCGGGACGGCCAGCGTCGGCGGGGTCAGCATCCCGTTGCCCCGGTATGCCGCGCTGGGCGAACGAGAGGTGACCATCGGCATCCGCGCTTCCGAGGTCCGGCTCGCGGACCGGGGGATGTCGGCGACCGTCACCCTGTGCGAGCTCCTCGGGGAGGAGATGATCATCGACCTCGATGTCGGCGGCGCGATGCTGCGGGCCAAGTTCCCCGCCCGCGCGCGCCTGGCCGAGGGCAGCGGCGTGCACCTGGTCGTCGACCCGGACAAGTTGCACGTATTCGACCGTGCCACGGGGATGCGGCTGGATCCCTGAGCGCAGGCCCGCCGGGATCCGGGCGGCAGTATGGTATTTTGAGTCCCATGAATCCCAAACCCATCAGCCGCTTCCCGGTCCCCGAACTCAAGGACCTTCCCGCCGACATCCGCGACAAGCTCGTCGCCGTCCAGGAGAAGGCCGGCTTCATCCCCAACGTCTTCCTCGCGCTGGCCCACCGGCCTGAGGAATTCCGCGCCTTCTTCGCCTACCACGATGCCCTGATGGAAAAGGAGGGCGGGCTCAGCAAGGCCGAGCGCGAGATGATCGTCGTCGCAACCTCCGGCGCCAACGAGTGCCAGTACTGCGTGATCGCCCACGGCGCGATCCTGCGCATCCGCGCCAAGGACCCGCTGCTGGCCGACCAGCTGGCGATCAACTATCGCAAGGCCGACATCACGCCGCGGCAGCAGGCGATGCTCGAATTCGCCATGCACATCGCGCTGGATGCGGCGAGCGCCGGTGAGGACGAGTTCGCCGAGCTGCGTGAGCACGGGTTCTCGCAGGAGGACATCTGGGACATCGGCGCGATCGCGGCTTTCTTCGCGCTCTCCAACCGCATGGCCAACCTCACCAGCATGCGGCCCAATGACGAGTTCTACCTGATGGGCCGCGTGCCTAAGGCGAAGTGACCACTGGCATCATTTTGTTTGCGCACGGCGCCCGCGACCCGGAATGGGCGCGGCCGCTGCATCGCCTCAAGCGGATGCTGCAGGACCGGATGCCGGAGGCGGACATCGAAACCGCCTTCCTTGAGCACATGAAGCCCACCCTGGAAGAGGCGGCCAGCGGCCTCATCGGGCGCGGCGCCAGCGAGGTGTCCATCGTCCCGGTGTTCATCGCGAACGGGGGCCACTTGCGGGAAGACCTTCCCCGGCGCGTCGAGGCGCTCAAATTGCGGCACCCCGGCGTTCCCGTCCGCATCTCCCCCCCGATCGGCGAGGTCGACACCATCCTCTCAGCCATCACCGGCTGGATCGAGGGGATGCACCGCTAGGCGAGTTCAGTCGGTCTTTTCGGGCACGTCGTTGCAGCGGGTGGAGGTGCCTTTGGCCGTCTTCACGCTAAAGCAGCGGCGATTGGGGTCTTCCTCGCCCGCCGCGACAGGCTGGGCCGCGGGGGCCGCCGCTGCGGCGGCCGTGCCCGATCCTCCCGTAGCAGGCCCCCCGGGTGCGGGCTTGGAGGCCTGGCCTGCCGTCCCACGTGCTTCGATGGGCGGCGCAGGGAACTTCAGTGCAGGCGTGATATTGGTCTTGCCTTTGACCTCGCCGGCCGAGGTGAGGCCGATCTGGCTGCACTCCTGCCCCGAGTAGGTGATCTTTCCTGCGGCGTTCTTGCACTTGTACAACTCGTCGGCGCCGGCCTGGGGGCCGAGGGCGAGGGCCAGCAGCGTGAGCGTGATCCTTCCGGGCCGGTTCATGGGGCGTGTCCTCGGGCTTGTGCGGACCGCTATTTTCTCAGGAACCGGCCCGGTCCAGCCTGTCCACGATGCGCTCAACCCAGGGACATAGATCGCGGTTTGCTGCGGCGCAAGGTTGCCGGGCCTTGCCTGGCGCCGGTACAGTTCAATGGTCCAATCATTGAACTTTGATCCCCATGGCACTTGCCGCCGTCAGGACCCGGCGCACTTTCGAGGCCGTCAGCGAGCAGATCCGGGCGCAGGTCCGCGCCGGCGCCCTGCGCGTGGGCGATCGCCTGCCCAACGAGCGCGAACTCGCGAAGACCTTCGAGATCAGCCGCCACGCGGTGCGCGAGTCCCTGAGGGAGCTCGAGTCCATGGGCATGGTGACCCTGAAAAAGGGCGCCACCGGCGGCGCATTCATTTCAGATGGCCGCCCCGACGCCGTGTCGGACGTGATGCGCGGCATGTTCTACGTGGGCGGGATCTCGCTCGAACAATTGACCGAGGCGCGGCTGTGGATCGAGTCGGTGGTGGTGCGCGTGGCCACGCAGCGCGCCGACGAGGCCGCCTACGCGGCGCTCGAGGAGAACGTGCGCCTGGCCGAGGCCGAGACGCTCGCCGGGCGCCTCAACGTGAAGACCCAGCACAACATCGAGTTCCACAACCTGCTCGCGGCCACCACCGGCAACCCGGTGCTGATCATGACGATGAACGCGATGATGAACATCCTGCGCGAGTTCGTGGGGCAGGTGGGCTCGGTGATGGGCCTGGACGTGATCCAGTCGCGCAGGCGCCTGTTGCGCCACATGCACGCGGGCGACGCTGACCGCGCGGTCGCCGAGATGGAAAAGCACCTCAAGGTCCTGCATGCCCACTACCGCGAAGTCGCGGCCCGCATCAAAGCCCCACCCAAAAGGAAGAAAAGCAATGCCGCAAAGTGAGACCGACCGCAGTGATGACAGCGGCGTCGAACCCATGGTCGACGCCGTACGCCGCTTCGTGCGCGAGGTGCTGATCCCCGCCGAACACCAGGTCGAGGAAGACGACGACATCCCCAAGGCCATTACCGACCAGCTGGGCGAGCTCGGCCTTTTCGGCATGACCATCCCCGAGAAGTACGACGGCCTCGGCCTCACGATGTACGAGGAGGCGCGCGTGGTGTTCGAGATCGGCTACGCCTCTCCGGTGTTCCGCTCCTATTTCGGCACGAGCAACGGCGTGGGCACGCTCGGCATCCTCGCCGACGGCACCGAGGAGCAGCGGCAGAAATACCTGCCGCAGATCGCCAAGGGCAAGATGCTCGCCTCGTTCTGCCTCACCGAGCCCGACGCCGGATCCGACGCTGCAGCCCTTTCCACCCGCGCCGTGCGCGACGGCGACCACTACGTGATCAGCGGCACCAAGCGCTTCACGACGAACTCGCCGCACGCGGGGGTCTTCACGGTGTTCGCGCGCACTGCGCCGAAAGAAGCGGGGCCCGCCGGCATCTCGGCTTTCCTCGTCGACGCCGGCATACCTGGCCTCACCGTCGCCCCGCACTACAAGAAAATGGGCTTTCGCGGCTCGCACACTGCGGACGTGATCTTCGAGAACTGCCGCGTGCCCGCTTCCGCGTTGCTCGGCGGCAAGGAGGGCGTGGGCTTCAAGACCGCGATGAAGTCCCTCGACCACGCGCGCCTGCACATGGCGGCCGTGGCCGTGGGCCTCGCCACGCGCCTCATTGACGAGGGCGTGCGCTACGCCTCCGAACGCCGCCAGTTCGGCAAGCCCATCGCCGACTTCCAGATGATCCAGGCCATGCTCGCCGAGAGCGAGGCCGAGGCCTTTGCCGCGCGCGCGATGGTGGAAAAGGCCTCGCGCGACAAGGACGCGGGCCTGCGCATCGTCAAGGAATCCGCCTGCTGCAAGTTCTTCGCCACCGAGGCGATGTGGCGCATCGCGGACCGGGTCATGCAGATCCACGGCGGCTACGGCTACATCAAGGAGTACCCGATCGAACGGTTGTTCCGCGATGCGCGCCTCTTGCGCATCTACGAAGGCACCAGCCAGATCCAGCAGATCATCATTGCGCGCGAAATGATGCGCGAAGCCGCCTAGTCGTTGATAGCGGCATCCACCAAGGAGACAAAATGAATTTCGTACGCATCACTTGCGCCACGCTGCTGTCGTTCGCGGCCGGCATCGCATCCGCGCAGTCCACCGCCTCGTATCCCAGCAAGCCCATCAAGTGGCTGATCCCGTTCTCCGCCGGCGGCCCCACCGACGTCCTCGCGCGCGCGATCGCGCCCAAGCTCTCGGAGGCGCTCGGCCAGCCCGTCGTCGTCGAGAACCGCGTGGGCGCGGGCGGCAGCCTCGCCATGGATGCCGTGGCCAAGGCTGCGCCGGACGGCTACACGATCGGCATGGGCCACACCGGCACGCAGGCGATCAACCCGCACATCTACGCCAAGCTCCCCTACGACCCGCTCAAGGATTTTTCGCCGATCACGCCGGTGGTGTCGTACGTGAACGTGCTGGTGGTGAACGCGAACGTGCCCGCGAAGACCGTGGGTGAGCTCGTCGCCTACGCCAAGGCCAATCCGAACAAGGTGAGCTTCGCCTCCGGCGGCACCGGCGCGACCAACCACCTTTCCGGCGAGCTGCTCAAGGGCCTCACCGGCGCGCCGATGCTGCACGTGCCGTACAAGGGCAGCGCGCCGGCGTTGGTGGACGTGATCGCCGGCAACGCCACCTGCATGTTCGACATCCTCGTCACCAGCCTGCCGCAGATCCGCGGCGGCAAGGTGCGCGCGCTGGCCGTCACCAGCAACAAGCGCAGCAGCTACGCGCCGGACATCCCCACCATGGTCGAGGCCGGGGTGCAGGGCTACGGCGAGGCGGGCAGCGACCTGTGGTTCGGCGTGCTTGCGCCCGCCGGCACGCCCAAGCCTGTCGTCGACCGCCTGAATGCCGAGCTCGTGAAAGCGATGCGCACGCCCGAAGTGAGCGAGCGCATCCGCGCGCAGGCCTACGACACCTGGACGCTGTCGCCCGAGGAGTTCACCGCGTTCCTGCGCACGGACTACGCCAAGTGGGGCCAGGTGGTGAAGCTCTCCGGCGCGAAGGCGGACTGACCGCCATGGCCGGTCCGCTGGAGGGCATCCGCATCCTCGACCTCACCAGTGTGGTGATGGGGCCTTATGCCACGCAGCTGCTGGGCGATTTCGGCGCGGACATCGTCAAGGTCGAGTCGCCTGACGGCGACGTGATGCGCTACTCGGGGCCGATGGCGCACCCGGGCATGGGGCACCTCTACCTCACGACCAACCGCAGCAAGCGGTCGATCGTCGTCGACCTCAAGAACCCCGCCGGGCGCGAGGTGGTGCTGAAGCTTGCGAAGGAATCCGATGCGCTCATCTACAACATCCGCCCGCAGGCCATGGCGCGGCTGGGGCTGTCGTACGAGGCTGTGTCGGCGGTGAACCCGCGGCTCGTATACGTCGGAGCGTTCGGCTTCAGCCAGCGCGGGCCCTATGCCGCGCGGCCGGCCTACGACGACCTGATCCAGGGCATGGTCGGCATCCCGTGGCTGTCACAACAGGCCGGGTCCGAGGTGCCGCGCTATGCGCCGTTGATCCTTGCTGACCGCGTGATGGGCTTGCAGCTCGCGTACGCGATCTCGAGCGCACTCGTGTGCCTCGAGCGCACGGGCAAGGGCCAGCGCGTGGACGTGCCGATGTTCGAGGGGCTGCTGTCGACGATCCTGGGCGAGCACCTGGCCGGCAAGCTCTTCGAGCCGCCCCAGGGGCCTACCGGCTACCAGCGCAGCCTCACGCCCAACCGGCGTCCGTACCGGACCAAAGATGGGTACCTCTGCACGCTGATCTACTCCGACAAGCAGTGGAAGGCGTTCTTTGCCGCGCTGGGGCAGCCGGAGATGTTCACCGCCGACGCGCGGTTCTCTTCGCAGGGTGCGCGCGCCGCGAACATCGACGCCGTCTACGGGTACCTGGGCGGCGTGCTCGCCACGCGCACCACCGCCGAGTGGCTGGCTTTCTTTGCCGAGGCCGACCTGCCCGCCGCGCCGATGGTGTCGATCGACGACGTGCTGACCGACGAGCACCTGCTCGTCACCGGGTTTTTGCGGAAGGTGCAGCACCCGACCGAAGGCACCATCACCGAGATCGGCGTGCCGAGCGAGTGGTCCGGCACGCCGCCGGAACTCACGCGCCACGCCCCCAGCCTCGGGGAGCACACCACCGAGGTGCTCCAGCAAGCCGGCTACGGCCCCGCGGAGATCGAGGCCCTGCTTGCCAGCGGCGCCGTCCGGAAACCGGGGACAGACCCCGGTTAATTCTTTGTATTTTCCAAATCCGGTACGGGATATTTTTACTTCAGCGTCGCCGCGACTTTGCGTACTTCGTCGGGCGAGCGCTCGCCCGCGAGCGGCGTGCCGGGAATCAGGTACTTGCCCATAGCGGCAAGCGTGCCCACCAGCACCGGCTCGTAACCGACGTCGCGCACGAGGCCTGAGGCTATCTCGATCGCCTTGGCGTCGTCGCCGGCGATCGGCATGCCGACGCGTTCCTTGTTGTTCATGGCGTCGCCCATCCTTGCGGCGCCGATCGCATTGAAGGCGCGCACGATCCGCGTGCCCGGCAGGAATTCGGTCGACGCGAGGCCCGCGCCTTTTTCGCGCGCGGCCACCGCCATGTCGCCGTCGCGCGCGACGATAGGGTTGGAGGTGTCGATGATCACTTTGCCCTTGAGGAGGTCGCCCAGGTCGCGGCCGATCGCCGGCATCGCGGCGTAGGGCACCGAAACCAGCACCACTGTGCCAAACGCGGCGGCCTCGCGCGGCGTGCCGGCATAGGCGCCCTTGCCGATGCTCGCGGCGAGCTTCTTGTCGGCTTCGAGGTCGATGGAGGAGAACATCACTTCGTGCCCGGCCTTGACCCAGGCCCGGCCGATCGCGCTGCCGACGCGGCCGGAGCCGAGCGTGCCGATCTTCAGCTTGGTACCGGACTGCGCGTATGCGCCAAAGGGCAGGGCGGCGGCCAGCGCGGCGGCGGCCTGCAGGAAAGCGCGGCGGGTCGTAACGGGGTGGCGGGTAGTCATGGCGGGTGTCCTCCTAGGGGTTGCCAAGTTTAGTCCACCTGCCAACAGGCGTTCGGGGGCCTTTATTCATTCCGAAATCCGACGCGCACCAGCATGAACCCCGCTCAATACGCGATCGCTTAGCAATCCCGTCTGGGGTCGGCACCGGCGAAACGGCTGCCGGTGGCCTGTCTTCCCAGGGCAGCTATCGGCCAACAGCGGACCTTCACAGTTGGCAGCAAATCGACAGGCCGCTCGCTAGTACCCAATCGCTGCGCCGTCGCTTCGCGGATCGGACCCGCCAGCCCTGAATCCGTTGTCGCCATCGATCGTGATGCCATGCGCGTGGCCAGCCAGTTCGTTCCAATCACCCCATCGGTTTATTATGTGTCCGCGACGTGAAAGCTCGTCGATGGTGCTGGCAGAAAAACGCCCCTCGATATTCAGGGTGTCGCGCGCTTCGCCGAGTGCAAACCGGCCGGAAAGCCACCGCGGGGATTCCAGCGCCTGCTGGATATCACATCCGAAGTCGATCATCCCCACATACGCCTGCAACTGGATTTGCGGTTGACCATCGGCTCCCATGCATCCAACGACTGCCCAGAGTTTGTCGTCGCGAAACGCAAGGGATGCGATCAAGGTATGCATCGGCACTTTCCCGGGTTCGAGGCGATTTGGATGTTGGGAATC
The DNA here is from genome assembly GCA_945862265.1 of Bordetella parapertussis. Taxonomy (GTDB): domain Bacteria; phylum Pseudomonadota; class Gammaproteobacteria; order Burkholderiales; family SG8-39; genus SZAS-79. The sequence continues at coordinate 55,942 of CAMAXP010000003.1, read as the reverse complement.
GAGCGAAAAATAGGCGCCACGGTTCTGGAGAACTACTCCGGTGGACCCGGCAACGACAGCCGATCCAAATACCCCGTACAGGCTGTGAATGAGCGATACGGCATTGCCCTCCGCATCCACTACAGCAATGTAGACCGTATCGCCTTTGAGGCTGCCATGCGAAGGTACTTTATCCCACGGCAGCGCACGATCGTGATCGATCAGTTTGCGCCGCTCATTTCCGTACGATTTCGAGATCAGCATGTCCATCGGCACTTCTGCAAAAGCCGGGTCGGCAAGCCAACGGTCACGATCGTGATAGGCGATCTGCTTCGCCTGCACAAGAAGATGGACATGGTCTGCGCCCAGGAATCCCTTGCTGCGCAGGTCGAAAGGCTCCAGGAGATTGAGCATCTCGAGAACGGTGAAACCCTGGGTCGGCGCGGGTGTCTCATAGATCGTATTTCCGCGATAGGTGCCTTTGATCGGCTGACCCCAATGCGCATTCTGTGCTGCCAGGTCCCGTTCCCTGAAGAACCCGCCCCGCTCGGCCGAAAACCGCGCCAATTCGCGAGCGACGTCGCCTTCGTAGAAACCGGACCACCCGTCCGCAGCAATAGCCTCGAGGGTTCGGCCAAGATCAGCGTTAACGAGTTTGGCGCCCGCGCGCGGTGGCTCGCCATTCTTCAGAAAAATCGCTGCGGTCTCCGGGTGATTTGCGAGCTCGGGTGCGGTTTCGTTCATCCATTTCGCGAGTCGTGCTGTGACTGGAAACCCATCTCGAGCGTATCCAATGGCTGTTTCGAGGTTTCTCTTGAGCGGCAAGCGACCGTACGCTGTGTGCGCCTTGCACCAGGACGCGACAGCGCCGGGAGTCGTGAGCGTCGCCGGGAGAATTCCGCGAAACGGAATTTCCCCTTGTCCCCGCTCGCGAAACCAATCAATGTCGGCGGTCGCGGCGGCACGCCCGCCCCCGTCGAGATAGCGCACTTGCCCGAGCTTCGCATCGTAGATCAGCCAGAATGCGTCCCCTCCCAGGCCGCACATATGCGGATAAATTACGGACAACGCCGCGCTGGTGGCAATTGCCGCATCTACCGCTGAACCACCCGCACGCAGGACATCCACTCCCGCTTGGGAAGCGAGAGCATGCGGGCAGGTAACCATCCCGTGTGGAGCCAGCGTTACGGGGCGTCCGGTTTGCAGTTCCACGTGTCTTACCTCTCTATGAATAAGAAATATCGATTACCGTCGGTCATCCAGATCTGCTGCGACGCGAAAGAGAGGCCGGTTTGAGTTGACCCTAAACTTCCGGGTTCGGCCAGGAGCGGACATTCTGAAACAGTGGGTTCGCTCCCAAATCGGCTCCTCGGCTCGGGCTCGAACTTAGCACCTGAATAAGCGCTCCGCCACCGTCCGCTTCGGGTCGAAAGCAGCCCTTCAGATCGGCAACCCAGATCAACCTCCGGCATCGCCCATTGGCAGCAATTCACCCCCCAACCCGGCACGCTGGGTCGCGTCATTGAACGGGCTTCGGCGTCTTTCTATGGATTGCCCAGATAGTCGCGCTTGCCGATCTCCACCCCGTTGTGGCGCAGGATGTTGTAGGTTGAAGCGACGTGGAAATAGAAATTCGGCACCGCATGGCCGAGCAGGAACTGCATGCCCGTGTAGTGCGTTTCCTTGTCGCCGCGCTTGGTCACGATCGCCTTGTCTTCGGTGCCGTCGATCTGCGCCGGCGTGAAACCCTGGATGTACGCGATGGTCTTGGCGATGCGCGCCTTCAGTTCGGGCAGCGTCTTCTCGGTGTCCTCGTCCTTCGGGATCTCGACGCCCGCCAGGCGCGCCACGACGCCCTTGGCGGTATCGCAGGCGATCTGCACCTGGCGGCTCATCGGGAACATGTCGGGAAACAGGCGGTAGCCGGTCAGCGCGGCGACGTCGATCTTTTTCGCATCGACATGGGCCTGCGCCTTGTCGAGGATGTTCGAAAGGTTGCCGAGGATGTTGGCAAAGCGCGGCACGCTCGCCTGGTACATGGAAATGCTCATGGGGAATCCTGGAAAAGGGGTCGGGAAGACTGCAACGCGCATTCTACGGCAGCATCCCGCGCCAGACGGCCCGCGTGGCTGTAGTACGGTGAAAGGCGGCGGCGCAGTTCGCTCCGGTTCTGGTAGAGGTCCCCTCTCGGGGACCCGAGGATGGCAGAGCCTATTCGATCGTCTGATCCGCGCAGCAGCACCGCTTTCGGAATGGTCAGCCCGAGCGCCTTGGCCGCTTTCATATTGACGATGAGTTCATACTTCGTCGGCTCCTCAACCGGCAGATCGGCGTGCTTGGCGCCCTTCAGGATGCGGTCCCCGTAGGTGGCGGCCTTGCGGTGCATTTCGACCTGTGTCGCGCCGTAATACATGAGGCCGCCGGCGTCCGCGAAGATTCCCGTGTAGTAGATTACCGGCAGGCGCTGAGCCGCCGCGAGAGTACCGATTAGTTTGAGTTGGCTGGTGATGAAGGGACTGGTTGCGACCACCAGCGCCTGGGTGCGTTGCCGCTTCATCGCCGCGAATGCAGCCTCGATTCCTTCGGGCGTGCCAACCGCCTGTTCAATGAGCGTGACGCCCAGATCGACCTTGAGCCGCATCAGTTCATCGGCCAGATCCTGCACGCGCTCTTGGCGCCCGGCCGCCCATCGGTACTCGTAAGCGATGTTGCGCCCTTCGACATAGCCCAGTTTGCGCAGTTCCTCGCGTGGGGCATCGACCGATTCGTCCGTGCCGGACACTGCTGCCGGGCGCAGTTACATTTCGTTTTGACGATGAATCGACATCCAGCCCCCGCCTAAGCCTAAAAAAACCGTTTGGCGCGACAACACCACGCACATCAGGATGTCGCCGCTGGAATTCATGCAGCGCCTGGCCGCGCTGGACTTCTTCTCGGGACGGCGATGCTGTCGTGCATCAGAGAAAAGGTGGTTTGAAATTTCTATACCCGTTGGAGCGCGTCATCTGGTGCCTAACCATGCGTCGACAGCAGAAAGCCGACGCGGCCGCGCAAGCGGCGGTATTGCCCAGGATCCCGCCTGAGTTTCTCGACCAGTTCGTCAAAGGGCCGATGACGGCCGAGGCGGTGCAGGAGGCCTCGACGGCGTTCAAAAAGGCTCTGATCGAGCGTGATGCACAATGCCCCTTCCGTGGGGGATAAATGGCACGCGCTAAGAAAACGTCCGAGGCCATGCGCCGCTCTTCTTAGTCCCGGTATCCGATGCCGCTGTGGCGTTCCAGCTGGCGCAGCAGCGCGGGCCACTCGCGCCCGACTTCGATGAATCCGCCCTTGCCGTACATCTTGAGTCCCATGTCGATCGACTTCTGCTGGGTCTCCTTGGACAGCGGCGATAGCTCCGAGCCGCCGGACAGCGCATCGATCTGCTGGCGGCAGGCGGTCTCGATGCGGTACATCCAGACGAAGGCCTCGCCCACCGACTCGCCCACCGTCAGCAGGCCGTGGTTGCGCAGCACGAGGATGTTGCGATCGCCGAGGTCGGCGACGATGCGCGGCTGCTCGTCGGCGTTCAGCGCCGGGCCTTCGAAATCGTGGTATCCGAGCCAGCCCATGACTGTGAGCGCTTTCTGGCTCGCGGGCAGCAGGCCCTGCTTCTGCATGGCGACTGCAGTGCCGAACCGGCTGTGGGTATGGACGATGCACTGCGCCCGCGGCACCGCCATGTGGATCGCGCTGTGGATGATGAAACCGGCCGGGTTGGTGCGGTAGTCCGACTCGCCCAGCACGTTGCCGTCCTGGTCGACCTTGATCAGCGAAGAGGCCGTGATCTCGTCGAACAGCATGCCGAACGGGTTCAACAGGAAGTGGTGGTCGGGGCCGGGCACGCGCGCCGAAAAGTGCGTGTTGTTGAGGTCGGTCCAGCCGTAGATTGCGGCGAGGCGGTACGCGGCGGCGAGGTCGACGCGCAGTTGCCATTCCTGCGGGCTGATGCCGGCGCGCGCCTTGGTGGTAGGGAGGGTTGCAGATGCGGTCTGGGCCATGCTTGCTCCTCGGGAGCCTCATTGGGATCAGTTGTTGAGTTAGTGTAGCATCTGTCACTTCGCATCTGCGAGGAGGGTTTCGATGAATCGATCGCGCATCTGGTTGCTGGCTCTTTTCATGGCCCTCGGGCTGGCCGCAGGCCCGGCACAGGCCCAAGCGTTCCCGGCGAGACCGGTGCGCATGATCGTTCCCTTCCCGCCAGGGCAAGCGACCGACATCGTCGCCCGCATGCTTGCCGAGCGCCTCACCGCGACCTGGAACCAGACCGTGATCGTCGACAACCGCGGCGGCGGCGGCGGCGTCCCGGGCACGCTCGCGGGGCGCGACGCGCCGGCCGACGGATATACGCTGCTGCTGGGCACCAGCGGCACGATCGGCGTAAACCCGGGCATCTACGCCAAGCTCGCCTACGATCCGGTCAAGGACTTCGCGATGGTCGGCGGCGTCTTCACCGTGCCGCTGATGCTGGTCGCGCACCCCAGCCTGCCGCACAACACGGTTAAAGAACTCGTCGATGCGGCGAAGAAAGCCCCCGGCACGCTCAACTGGGCATTCCCGGGCACCGGGACCTCGCAGCACCTGACCGGGGAACTGTTCAAGTTCCGCGCCGGCATCGACTTGGTCGGCATCCCGTACAAGGGCAGCGGCCCGGCGATGACCGACCTGCTCGGCGGGCAGGTGACCCTGATGATGGACAGCCTCGCCTCCTCGCTGCCGCACATCAGGTCGGGCAAGATAAAGGCGATCGGCATGAGCAGCAGCGCGCGCGTGCCGCAGCTGCCGGACGTGCCGACGATCGCCGAGTCGGGCTATCCAGGGTTCGAAGGCGTGGGCTGGGGCGGGCTCGTGATCCCGATCGCGACGCCGCGCGACATCGTCGAGAAAATCGGCGGCGACGTGCGCAGGATCCTGCTCGATCCAGCGATGCAGGCGCGCATCATCGAGCGCGGCGCGATCGCCGACCCGCGCGGGCCGGCGGAGTTCACCGACTTCGTGAAGGTCGAGATCGCGAAGTGGGGCGAAATCGCGAAGAAGGCCGGCATCAAGGCCGACTGAACTAGGCCCGGCTACCGCCCGTGGAAGCGAGGCGCGCGCTTCTCGGCGAACGAGCTTTCGGCTTCTTTGTGGTCCTCGGTGAACCAGAACCGCGCAATGGCGTTCTGCGCGCCCTGCGCGTCGCCTGAGAGTGCGTAACGGATAGCTGTCTTGATCGCGCCCGAGGACAGCGGCGCGGTTTCGGCGATCGAGCGAGCCAGCCCCAGCGCTCGCGCGACCGAATGGCCGTCGGCCGCCACTTCTGTAGGACGGCCAGCATTGACAGCCTCAGGCGGTTATCCGACACTTGCCGCCCCTATCCATCACCCACGGAGACTACCCATGATTCAGCGCGAAAGCCTCATTGCTGCTGCAATCGGTACCGCTTTCGCCCTTGTCGCAGGTAGCGCCGCGGCGCAGGTCAAGTGGGACATGCCCACGCCGTACCCGGACAGCAACTTCCACACCAAGAACGTGCGCCAGTTCACCGAGGATATCGCCAAGTCGACGGGCGGAAAGCTGCAGATCGCGGTGCACTCGGGCAACTCGCTGATCAAGCACCCCGAAATCAAGCGCGCTGTGCAGACCGGGCAGGTGCCGATCGCGGAAGTGCTGATTTCGATTCTCTCCAACGAAGCCGCGGTGTTCGCGTTCGATTCCAATCCTTTCCTCGCCAACGGGTATGACAAGCAGAAAAGGCTCTGGGCGGCGGCGAAACCGGTGATCGAGAAACGGCTGGACGGACAGGGCATCGCCCTGCTCTATACGGTCGTCTGGCCCCCCACCGGGATCCACACCAAGAAAGAGTTGAACTCGCTGGCGGACCTGAAGGGCCTGCGGTTGCGTTCCTACAGTGCGGTAACGTCGCGCCTCGCCGAACTGACCGGTGCGATTCCCGTCCTGATCGTTGCGCCGGAGGTTCCGCAGGCGTTGCGCACCGGGATGATCGACGCGCAGCTCAATTCGTCGCCGGGCGGCGTGGATACCCAGACCTGGGACTCGACGACCCATATGTACGATGTCCGGGCGATCATGCCCCACAACATCGTCATGGTGAGCAAGGCCGCGCTCGCCAAGCTGGACCCGGCGGCCCAGAAAGCCGTGCGCGACGCCGCCACCGCGGCCGAAGCCCGAGGCGCCGCGGCAAGCGAGTCCGAGAGCGCCAAGAGCACACAGATGCTCGCCTCAAAGGGCGTGAAGGTCCTGGAACCGTCCCCGAAATTCGCGGCGGAACTGCAGGAAATCGGCAAGAAGATGACTGCGGAGTGGGTCGCAAAGGCGGGGCCTGAAGGCGAAGCCATCCTCAAGGCTTACGGCAACTGACAGGACGATGCGCACCGCGCTGAACGCCGTGTACCGGGGGTCCGGCGTGCTGTCCGGATTCTTCCTGGTCGCCATCGGCGTGATGTCGCTGATCCAGGTCGTCAGCCGGCAGCTGGGGTACGCCGCGCACTCCTACGACGAGTTCGCCGGGTACTGCATGGCGGCCTCCTCCTTTCTCGGACTGGCCTGGACCCTGCGCTGCAACGAGCAGATCCGCATGACTATCATCCTTTCGATGGCAACAGGGGGGCTGCGCCTCGCGCTCGAAGTCCTGTGCCTGGCCCTGGCCGTTTTCATGATCGGCTATTTCGCGTGGGCGAGCGTGGAGATGGTCTGGACGTCTTACAGCCTGAATGACGTCTCGCAGGGCCTGGTGCCGATCACCCTTTGGATCCCCCAGTCGGGCATGGCGCTCGGTCTGGTGATCCTGCTGCTAGCATTGGTCGACGACCTGCTGGTCGTCCTGGCCGGAGGAACGCCGTCCTACCAGGCCGCGGAAGCCGCGAGTTCCGAGGTCAACCTCGGCTTCGAGCGCTGAGATGGATCTCGTCATCGTTTCCCTGATCCTGCTGGCCGTGCTTGGCGCACTGCTGATTTCCGGGATGTGGGTTGCGGTCACACTGCTGGGGGTCGGATTCGTGGCGATGGCCGCCTTCACCGGCTCGCCGGCCGGACCGTTGATGGCCACCACGGTGTGGGGCTCGAGCGCGAGCTGGTCGCTGACCGCCCTGCCGCTGTTCATCTGGATGGGGGAAATCCTGTTTCGTACCCGCGTCTCGGAAGACATGTTCCGCGGACTCGCGCCCTGGGTGGAACCGTTGCCTGGACGTCTCATGCACACCAACGTGGTGGGCTGCGGCATCTTTGCAGCGATATCGGGTTCGTCAGCGGCGACCGCCGCGACGATCGGCCGGATAACGGTCCCCGAACTCAGGAAACGCGGCTATGACGAGGCCATGGCGGTCGGCTCGCTGGCCGGCGCCGGGACGCTCGGCCTGCTGATACCGCCTTCGATCATCATGATCGTGTACGGTGTCGCGGCCGACGTCTCCATCGCGCGCCTGTTCGTCGCGGGCGTGCTGCCCGGCATGATGCTGATGGCGCTTTTTTCCGGTTATATCGTGATCTGGGCCCTGATGAACCCGGATCTGACGCCGAAACGCGAACGCATCACGACCCTGGCCGAGAAGCTCCGCGCCGCGCGCTACCTGATCCCCACCGTCCTGCTGATTGCCGCGGTGATCGGGTCCATCTACGCCGGCATCGCCACGCCCACCGAAGCGGCGGTACTCGGGGTCGTCGGTTCACTGGTGCTCTCCGTGGCCGGCGGCTCGCTGACATGGGGCAATTTCAGCGCGAGCGTAATGGGGGCGGTGAAGACCTCGTGCATGATCGCCTTCATCCTGACCGGCGCGGCCTTCCTCACAGTGGCGATGGGCTTCACCGGCATCCCGCGCGTGATGGCCTCCTGGATCGGCGAGCAGGGATTCAAGCCCTGGCAACTCATCGCCGTGCTGACCGTGCTGTTCATCATCCTCGGCTGTTTTCTGGACGGCATATCCATGGTGGTGCTGACCGCTTCGGTGATCCTCCCCTCGGTCAAGGCGGCCGGCATCGACCTGCTGTGGTTCGGGATCTTCGTCGTGCTGGTCGTCGAGATGGCGCAGATCACCCCGCCGGTGGGCTTCAACCTGTTTGTGCTGCAGGGGCTGACCGGCAAGAACATGTTCTACGTCGGGAAAGCCGCGCTGCCTTTCTTCGTGCTGATGGCGGTCGCGGTCGCGCTGATCTGGGTCTTCCCGGAAATCGTCCATTACCTGCCGGGCAAAATGTTCAAGCCGGCCTGAGTGTTGACGCCGACCGTGAGCATTCATTGGGCGTACCCTGGTTAAATCGGCGCCGGCGTCAACAGTGCTGATAGCCCCAGCCATTTGCAGTGGCAGACGAAGGTTGCGGCGAAGATCAAAGACCGCACAGAATAAAAAATTCTGCACGGGTTCTATCCGAGCTATTGCAACGGCTCTGCAACGGGGCTGACAACCCCGCACGTCCTACGCCCCTGTGGCGGGGTGGACGGAGCGAGGGGCGCTAGTCCGGCTTGATGCCACGCTCGCGGATCACGCGGCCCCAACGCTGCATCTCGCTGCGGATCAGTTTGTCGAACTGCTCCATCGAGCCGCCCACCGGCACCAGGCCTGCGTTGGCGAACTTCTCCTTCACGTCCGGCATCGCCAGCGCCGCGTTGACCTCGGCGTTCAACTTGTCGAGGATCGGGCGCGGCACGCCGGCGGGCGCGATGAAACCGAACCACGTCGTCACCACGACATCCGGGTAACCCTGCTCGGCGATGGTCGGCAGGTCGGGCATCGCGGCAGCGCGCTCGCGGCTGGCCAAGCCGATGCCGCGCAGCCGCCCGGCCCGCACGTGCTGCACCACGGCCTGCATGGTGTTGAGGCCGGCGCCCAGGTGCGCGCCGAGCAGATCCGTCACCGCGGGTGCGTCGCCCTTGTAGCCGACGTGCGTCAGGTTGGCGCCGGACACCAGGTTGAGGAACTCGGTCGCCAGGTGCGGCCCGGTGCCCACGCCCGCGGTACCGACGGTGAAGCCCGGCTTCGCCTTGCCGGTGGCCACAAGATCCTGCAGGTTCTTCACCGCTGAGCCCGGATGCACGGTGATCACCAGCGGCACATCGACGAGGTGGACCAGCGCTGTGAGATCCTTCAGCGTGTCGTAGGGAAGGGTACCGAAGAAAGTCGGGTTGGTCGCGTGCGGCACGCCGATGAAGGCGATGGTGTAGCCGTCGGGCGCAGACTTCGCCAGGAACTCGGTGCCCATGCGCAGGTTGGCGCCCGGCCGCGGCTCGATGAGGAAGGGCTGGCCGAGCTTCTGCTGCAGCTTCTCGCCGACCGTGCGCGAGATGAAGTCGCCCGGGCCGCCCAGCGGGTACGGCAGCACGATTTTCACGGGTCTGGACGGATATTCCTGCGCCATCGCGGCTATCGATACCGACAGCGCCGCGACCATGCCGACAATTCGCCTCATGCCGTTGCCTCCTTGTGGTGAGAGTTCCGACATGAATTCGCCGGCCTTAATCGTCGTATATTGAAACACTACCATTTAATATGTAAGGATAATAAAACGCGAACTGGCTCCCGTATTGCAAGTTTCGCTGCGGCAATTCCCCGTGGTGGCACTGGCTGGCCCGCGCCAGGTGGGCAAGACCACGCCCGCCCGCGCACTCGTTGGCAATTCCGGGCGGGCGGTATATCTCGACATGGAGCGCCCGTCGGAAGCGGCCAGGTTGTCGGACGCCGAGTCGTACCTGGAACCGCTGGCGGACCGTCTGGTGATTCTCGATGAAGTCCAGCGCTGCGCCGGTTCTGGGAAATGCTCGCGCACTATCACGGCCAATTGTGGAATGCCTCGAAAATTGCCGGCACCCTGGCGGCGAGTTCAGGATCATCGCTGCCATCGAAGAGCCTGCCGTGATTGTCAGGATCCTTACGCACCTGGGCGTGCCGGGGGTCAGCGTGCGTCGAACTGAGGCAATTCGAGTCGATTCAGGGGTCGAACCAGCATTGAGAGCGGGGAATCTTCGCCAAACACCGCACGATTGACCGCGCTGGACTTCTTCTCGGGACGGCGAAACTGGCCGCGCATCACTCCGTTCTTCGACTATCCGCCAGAGATCATGAAGGTGATTTACACCACCAATGCCATCGAGTCGGTGAACATGAGTTTGCGCAAGATCACCAAGAATCGCGGCTCGTTTCCAAGCGACGAGGCATTGCTAAAACTCTTCTATCTGGCCCTCAGAAACATCAGCCAGAAATGGACCATGCCACTTCGGGACTGGAAGGAGGCCTTAAACCGCTTTACTATCCAATTTGAGGACCGGATGAAACAGCATTGACCTCAAAGCCGTTTACACAAAATTCCGGACACCCCCAAACCTCGAATAAACAAAACGGGAGCAGGTAATGGCCGGCACGGCGGACTACATTTGGATGAACGGCAAGATCGTGCCGTGGAAAGAAGCAACGATCCATGTTTCGGCCGAGGCATTGCTGCGCGGCGCGAACGTCTTCGAGGGAATGCGCGCCTACTGGAACGACGAAGAGCAAGAACTCTACATCTTCCGAAACAGGGAGCACTTGCGGCGCCTGCGCCAGTCGATGCACATCATGCGGCTGACAGTTCCGTGGAGTGACGATGAGTTCACCGCGGGCTTCATTGAATTGTTTCGCGCCAACAAGTTCACCGAGGGCGTGCATTTTCGACCGGTGGTGTACTTCGGCGTCGGCGAAGCGCATGCGTGGGAGCCGAAGGACATCGAGACAGGCGCCTTCGTTCTATCCTATGCGCGTCCTCCGGCTGCGACCCTTAAGGGCATCCGTTCATGCGTCAGCACCTGGCGACGCAATTCGGACAACGCCTCGCCCTCGCGTGTAAAGTCGGCTGCTAACTATCACAATGCGCGCCTCGCGCAGGTCGAGGCGAAAATGAATGGTTTCGGCCCGCCGATCATGCTCAACGATCACGGCGAGGTGGCTGAAAGCCCCGGGGCCTGCTTCATGATGGTCCGCGACGGCCGGGTGCTTACCCCACCGGTGTCGGCCGACATCCTCGAAGGCATCACGCGTGAGTCCCTGATCGAGCTCTACCAAAATGAGCTAGGGGTTGAAGTCGTCGAGCGCGACATCGACCGCACCGAGTTGTACGTAGCCGACGAAGCTTTCTTCTGCGGCAGCGGAGCGGAAGTCCAGCCGATCGTCGAGATCGACCACTACAAGATCGGCGACGGAAAACCTGGTGAGCTAACGAAGAAGATTCAGGATCTCTACTTTGACATCGTCAAGAATAAGGTGCCTAAGTACCGCCACTGGCTCACGACGGTGTACGGCGACAGTAAACGGAGTTAGGCGCGGGGACGGCACAGGTTAGAGCTCCCTCAGCGCGTTGAACTGCGCGACGTAGCCCGAGCCGTCGATGCGCGCCCCAATGACGGTAGTTCGCCCAGACTTGAGGGCGGCCTTGAGCGCGTCACCCAATGCATGCTCATTATCGACTACTACACCGTCGGCGCCAAAGCCCTGCGCGAGCTTCTCCCAGTCGATGCCGCCGATCTTCACGCCGTAGGACGGGATGCCCTTAAGCTCCTGCTTGACGCGGATGAGCGCAATTTCCTCGTCGTCGAAGACCACAACGATGATCGGCAGCTTCTCGCGCACCGAAGTCTGCAGCTCGGCCACCGCCATCATGAATCCGCCGTCGCCGGTAAACGCCACGATCGGCCGGTTCGGGTGCGCCAGCCGCGCGCCGAGCGCGCCGGGAATGGCGAAGCCCATCGAGCCAAGGCCGTTCGAGGTGAGGAACTCACGCGCGCCGTAGCTCTGCCATTTCTGCACCACGAGCAGGCGGCTTGCGCCGGCATCGCACGTGGCGATCGTGTCGCGCGGCAAGACGCAGCGCGCAACTTCCATCGCGCGCTGCGGTGAAAGCCCAGTGGCGGGCGTGTCCAAGGCGGCGACCACGTCATCGCGAAACGCCTTTGCCGCTTTCTCTCCCCAACCGCTGCCTTCCGGCGCCCACTGCGCCAGCCCGGCAAGGATCGACTTGAGGTCGCCGACCACTTCGGGCGAGGCTGGCACCAGGGCATCGAGGTTCGCCACAGACGCGAGGGACATCACCGGAAGCGTGTACGGCCAGGCCTTGGGCTGCAGCTCGATCGCATCGAGCCCGACGGTGACTATGAGGTCGGCCTGCTGAATGAGCTTCCTCTCGATCAGGCCGCCGATGATGCAGCCCGCGCGCAGAAGATGGTCTTCCGGAATCGCGCCCTTGCACTTGGAGGTCGTCAGCACCGGCGCGCCGAGTTTTTCGGCTAGCGCCACCAGCTCGACTGACGCACGGCTCCAATAGACGCCAAGGCCGACGAGCAAAATCGGCTTGCGGGATTTTGCTAAAACCCGCAACGGTTCCTTCAGCGATTCCCTTTCAGCTGCGATCAGCTGAAGGTCTGGCATCAGCAGACCTTCGGCCTCAACCTCGCCCGCAGCCTGCGTGGTCTCGCTTTGCGGCATGTCAAAGTGCACCGGGCCCGGGGGCAGAGCGCACGCGGTGCGTACTGCGCGCCGAATCTGCTGACGGACGCTCTTGGCATTAATCACGGTCGACCACTTGGAGACCGGCGCATACAGCGCCTGCTGGTCGAGACGCTGACGCAGGCCGATGGCAAGCGTCGGCGCCGAATACTGGTCGGTGATCGCAATCAGCGGGCAGCGGTCCATCCAGGCATGCGCTACGCCGTTGACCATGTTGGCCGCTCCGGGACCGCGCGTGGAAAGGCACACCCCGGGTGAGCCAGTGATTTCGCCCCACGTCGAGGCCAGCATCGCGCCGGCCACTTCCTGTTTCATGAGGATGAAGCGCATGCCGCGCTGCTGCGCCGCCTGCATGAGTTCTACCGACTCGCCGCCGGGATGCCCCACGATAAACGGCGTGCCCATGTCTTTGAACGCCTGCGCGAGGACTTCAACGGTGGTCGGCATGTTCTTCTTCGGGCGCGTTGACGGGGTCGAGCGGCTGCTCGATGTCGATGATGAGGTTAAGGTACTTGTCCACGCGCACGCTCGCATCGGGGCCTACGACCACGGTGGACTCTCGTTCCTCGATCACAACCGGCCCCTGTAGCGATGCGCCTTCACCCAGCGCATACCGGCTGTAGACCGGGCACGGCACGAAGCCCGAACCCGGGAAGTAGACCTGCCGCGTGCCTTTGCCCGCTTCGCCTTTGTCCGCCTTGGCGCCACCCGCGAACCGCAGGCGGATGTCCGGCGCCGGGCCCGAGGCGCTCAAGCGCCAGGTCAGCGCCTCTATCGGCACGCCCTCGATACTGCGGTCGAACAGGCGCTCATAGGTCGCCGAAAACTGTTCTTCCATTTTTGAAATCGATCCTGCACCGAGCCTGCCGGCGGCCATCGGCACGCTGATCTCGAAGCCCTGTCCCGCATAGCGCATGTCGGCGTGGCGGCGGATCTCAACCTGCGTCACACCGGCCTCCGCGAGAACTTGGCGGCCCTCCTCCTCCATCTCATCGAAGAGGCGGTTGAGGTGATCCCAGTCGACTTCAGTTATCCGCGAAACATAGCTGCGCACAAAGTCGATCGCCGAAGGGGCGACGAGGAAGCCGAGCGCAGACATCACGCCCGCGCCCAAGGGACAAACAATGCGGCGAAGCTTGAGCAGCTTGGCCAGGCCATAAGCGTGCACCGGGCCTGCGCCGCCGAACGCGATCATCGTGTAACGCCGCGGGTCCCTACCCTTCTCTGCGATATACATCCGCGTTGCGGCGGCCATGTTTTCGTTGACGATGCTGTGGATGCCCGCCGCCGCCGCGGTGACGTCCAGGCCGAGCGGGCCGGCGACTTTGTCCTGCATTGCCGCGCGCACCGCATCAAAGTCAAGCTTCATCTCGCCGCCAAGGAAGTAATCGGGCGACAGGTAGCCGAGCAGCAAGTCCGAATCCGTGACCGTGGGCTCGGTGCCGCCGCGGCTGTAGCAGACCGGGCCCGGCTCGGAGCCCGCGCTTTCCGGGCCGACCTTGAGCAGTCCCATGCGGTCAACGCGCGCAAGCGATCCGCCGCCTGCACCGATTTCGATAAGGTCGATGACCGGCACCTTGATTGGCAGTCCCGACCCCTTGCGGAAACGCCGCACGCGCGCCGCTTCAAACTGGTGTGCGTGCTCTGGCCGGCCTTCGTCGATGAGGCAGATCTTGGCGGTCGTGCCGCCCATGTCGAATGAGATCAGGTGGTTTTCGCCGATTAAGCGGCTGTAGAAAGAGGCGCCCATCGCGCCTGCCGCAGGCCCGGACTCGATCAGGCGAATCGGAAACTGTTGAGCAGACTTGATCGTAGTGATGCCGCCGCCCGACAGCATGACGTAAAGCGTACCGTTGAGGCCCATTTCACGCAGCCGGGATTCGAGCCGCGCGAGATAGTCGCGCATCAGCGGCAGCACGTAGGCATTCGCGACGGTCGTGCTACCGCGCTCGTATTCGCGAATCTCCGGCGCGACTTCCGATGAGATGCAAATCGGCAGGCGCGGTGCCATCTTCAGCAGCACTTCTTTGGCGATGCGCTCGTGGCTGTCATTTCGATAGCTGTGCATGAAGCACACGGCGATGGCCTCAACACCTTCGCGCAGCAATTTCTCTGCCGCTGCGCGCACGTCCTCGCGACCGAGGGGGCGAAGTACCTTGCCTTCCGCGTCAATGCGCTCGTCTACCTCGACGCGCAGGTAGCGCGGCACCAGCGGCTCGGGTCGCTCGAGGAAAAGGTCATAGAGGTCGTAACGGATCTCGCCGCCCATCTCGATCGAATCGCGAAAGCCCTTGGTGGTGATCAATCCGACCCTGGCCCCCTTTCTTTCGATGACGGTGTTGGTCACGAGCGTGGTGCCGTGGACGATGCTGTCGACCTCACCGATTGCGGTGCCGGCCTCCGCGAGCAGCCGCTCGGTGCCTTCTAGGATCGCGACGCTCGGGTCGCCAGGCGTGGTCAGACGCTTGCCGGTGAAGATGAGGTCACGCGCCTCGTCGACCATGACAAAATCAGTGAAAGTCCCCCCTACATCAACGCCAATTCTGGTTGTGCGGGCGCTCATTCAGTGGCGATCCCGTACTCATCGTGCGCGGCTTTGGCAGAGACGTAGCCATTGCGCACATCGTCGCGCACCGCTGCCGGATCCCTCGACTTGGGATCGCCATACCCCCCGCCCCCGCTGAAACGCATCGACAACCGATCCCCCGGCGCGAGCATGCTGCGCGACTTCTGGTGCGGGCGCGAGCCGTCAGCGAGCGTGATCTCGACTTTCGCGCCGTCCTTGCCGCCAAGCAATCCGCGCGGCGCGTATTTCTGCCGATCCGATAAGAGCGACAGCCGGACAGGTTCGGGAGAGACGACTTCGACCTCGACGTCCTGCCCAAGGCCGCCCCGGAACTTGCCGGGCCCGCCCGAATCGCTGCGATACTCCTTCTTCCAGACTATGAGCGGCGAAATGCTCTCGAAGGCCTCTATGCTGCCCGCACCGGAGTTGGTAGGAAAAGCGGTCGTCGCGAGGCCGTCCTTCACTGCCGAAGCCCCCATGCCGCCGCTTGCAAAAAGGATTTGCGAAAATCGATTGCCCTGCCGGTCGATCCCGCCATAGACGGACCGCAGCGTCGGCGCGCTGCCGGACTCCGCCGTGACCTTTTCAGGCACCGCCTGCGCAAGCGCCCCGTAGATCGCACCGGCAAGGAGGTGCCCGGTGAGCTGCCGGGCATTGCACGGTGCGGGGAAGCGCGGATTGAGCAACGACCCCAGCGGTGCGTCGACCGTCACCGAGCGGTATGAACCTTCGTTTCTCGGCGTCATCGGGTCGAGGGCGCATTTCACCGGGTACACCGAGTACGCGTACGTGTAATTCATGACCGAGTTGAGGCCGCGGCCGATCTGCTTCGAGGTGCCCGCATAGTCGATATGCAGCGAAGAGCCTTTTACCGTCAACGTGCACTCAATGTGCGTCTCGTCCTCATCGAAGCCGTCCGCATCTACGCTCGAGCGATAGACGCCATCGGGCACCGCTTCGATCGCTTCGCGCATGGCTGTCTCGGCGCGATCCTGCAACGCCTTGGAAAGAGCTGTGAGGTCAACCATACCGGCGTCATCAAGGAATTCTCCCAGCCGCCGAGCGCATACTCGATTGGCCGTTACCTGCGCCTGCAGGTCGCCCATGACCTGGTCGGGCACGCGCACGTTGCCGAGCAGGATTTCGGTGAACTCGGCGTTCTGCCGGCCCTCCGAGTAGAACTTGAGCGGCGGGATGCGCAGACCCTCCTCGAACAGCTCCCTCGCGTCGCACCCCCACGGCGCGCCGCCGATGTCTGGCAGGTGCGCGATCGATCCGGAGAAACCAACTAGCCTGCCGCGATGGAAGATCGGCGCGGCCATGGTCACGTCCGGCAGGTGGCCGGTGGCCATCCACGGATCGTTGGTAATCACTAGGTCTCCAGGACGCCAAGTGTCCTTTGGAAAGCGCGCGAGGAAGTGCTTGAGCGTGCGCGGCAGGATGCCGACAAAGGACGGGATGCCCGCGGTATTCTCGGAGAGCGAATCGCCATTGGCATCCATCAGAGCAGTTGCGAAATCGTTCGATTCGCGCACGATGGTGGAAAACGAGGTGCGCAAAAGCGCGGCCGCGGACTCGTCAGCGATGGAGATCAGGCGGCTCCAGAGGATCTCGAGTGAAACAGGGTCGAATCCGTCCGCAGGCTTGCTTCGCATTAGTAGTCTCGATGGAAGGATCGATCCATTATGCTATACCATCGTTGGGGTTTGGCAGGGTTCGGACGTGGTTTCACTTTCGCGCATCAGGTACGACTAATCAACAGGAGGAATCCCATGTTTCGTCTGGTTGCAGGGTTGCTCGCCTGTCTCTCGGCCGGGCCTTCGATAGGACAGGAGCCCTATCCCAACCGGACGGTGACGCTCGTGGTGCCGTTTGCAGCTGGCTCTGCGACCGACATCTTCGCTCGCATCATCGGCAACGAGCTCAAGAACAAGGTCGGCCAGCCGGTAGTCATCGACAACAAGCCGGGCGCCAATGGGGCGGTCGCCGCTGAATACGTAAAGCGCGCGAAGCCCGACGGCTACACAATACTGATGGGCACGACCGGCACCGCTTCGAACGTCTGGCTAATGAAAGAGCAGCGCGTCGACCCGACCAGGGATTTCGAGCCGGTCTCGCGCTTCGGCGCTATTAGCTGGGTGATCGCGGTGCATTCAGGCTCGCCGCACAAAACGCTCGCCAACCTGGTGGACGCGGCTCGAGCCCAACCCGGCAAGCTCGCCATCGGCCATCCCAGCGCCGGCGCGCTGATCGCCAGCCAGACGATGATCAAGGCCTTCAAGCTCGACATGGTCGCCGTGCCCTACAAGAGTTCACCCACAGCTACCACAGACCTGATCGGCGGGAGGCTTGCGGCGATGGCCGCGGACTTCGCCTCGGGGGCGGGGTACTTTTCGAACGGCGACCTGCGGCCGCTTGCGGTCAGCGGGAAGCAGCGCTCGTCCCTCTATCCCAACGTGCCAACGATGCACGAGTCGGGCGTTACTGACTTCGACCTCGTCGGCTGGTTCGCGGCGTTTGTGCCGGCCGGGACGCCGAAGCCGATCATCGACGTACTGAATGCGAAGATTGTCGAGGCGTTAGCGATGCCCTCGGTCAAGCCGCAAACCGACAAGATGGGCATCGAGGTCATCACCACGACGCCGCAGGGGCTGGCCGATTTCCTGCGTCGGGAGATCGCCAAGTGGGAGATCTATGTGCGCGATGCGGGCATGAAGGCGGAGTGAGCAGCGCCATCGCGCGCATCCCTTATTTCCAGGTCGACGCCTTCGCGGACCGGCCTTTCAGCGGCAACCCGGCCGGGGTCTGCTTGCTCGCGGGCTGGCTGCCTGACGCTACCATGCAGGCGATTGCCGCGGAGGTCGCGCTTTCGGCTACGGCATTCCTCGTGCGCGAAGCTGGGGGCTATGGGCTGCGCTGGTTCACGCCGAAGGTCGAGGAGGAGTTGTGCGGTCATGGCACGCTCGGAGCAGCGTGGGTGGTGCTCGAGAAGCTCGAGCCGGGAAGCAAAGGGGTTACGTTCAGGACGCGCGCAGGATTGCTGACCGTGATTCGAAGCGACGACCACTTCGTCCTCGACCTGCCGACGCGAGCGATCGAACCTTGCCAAGCACCACGCGGACTTGCCGAAGCACTTGGTATCGTCGTGACGGAGGTCTTGCGCGGCGCGTCCTATATCGCGGTACTTGCCGACGCAGCCACGGTCGCAAAACTAGAGCCCGATTTCACGCGCATTGCAGCGCTCGACCTGCCCGGAGTCATCGTCACTGCGCCCGGCGCCGGCTACGAATGCGACATCGCGTCGCGCTACTTCACGCCAACCAAGGGCATCCCAGAAGACCCGGCAACCGGGTCGCTGCATGCGCAGGTCGTGCCGTTCTGGTCGAAACGACTGGGAAAATCGTCGCTGGTCGCCCGCCAACTCTCGCAACGCGGCGGCATGATGTACTGCGAGGATCTCGGCAACGGCCGCGTGCGCCTTGCGGCGAACGCGGTGCCGTTTCTCGAAGGGACGATTGGGCTCCCTGCCTAACGAAGAAAGCCCAGCATGGTGTCGTACGTCTCCTGCGGGATCGAAATACCTTCAGCCATCGACTTGCGGCGCCTAGCATAGCGGGCGTCTCCCGGCAGGCGCTCGGCGCCCACGTCCGCAAGGCCCTCGAACAGGCCAGTAAGGCGCTCACCAACACCGTCGCCGCCCGTCGGCTTAGGATCGATCAAGATCACGCTTTCCCCGGCATTCGTAGTCAGGGCTCCGGCAGGAGCGTCGGGCCGGTGCTCGTAACCGAAGCGGCCGCCGGTAAGCGCAGCCGACATGATCTCGACCATAAAGCCGATCGCTGCGCCCTTGTGCCCGCCGAAGGGGAGCATCGCGCCGCCCTCGAGCACCTTGACTGGATCGGTCGTGGGTTTGCCGTTTGAATCGAGGCCAATGCCGTCTTCTAGCGCGTGACCTTGCGTCGAGGCGAGCAGCACCTCGCCTTGCGCGACGACGCTCGAGGCAAGGTCCCATACGAGCGGCTCGCGCCCCGGACGCGGGCATGCAAAGGCCATCGGGTTGGTGCCGAGAAATTTCTTTTTCGCGCCCCAGGGAGCGACGCGGCTGCGCGCATTCACGAACGCCATTGCGATGAAGCCCTCATCCGCAAACGACTCTATGTCGGGCCAAAGGGCGCCAAAATGATGGGAATTGTGGATTGCCAGCGCGGCGATGCCTTGCACCCTTACCTTCTTAAGCAGCAGTGGCGTGCCCGCGGCGAGCGCAGGCTGTGCGAAGCCGTTGGCCGCGTCGACCGCAACAAGGCCCGGCGCCGCGTCCGTGACGACCGGCACCGCCCTGCCGTCTATCCATCCGCTCTTCAAGGTCGATACGTAGCCTGGCAGGCGGAAAAGTCCATGACTGCGACTGCCGTCGCGCTCGGCCGCCGCAACTACACCTGCGACGATGCGTGCGTTCTCAGGTGACACGCCGTGGCGCTCGAATACCGAAGCCACGAGCGCGGTGAGCTCCTCGAGCATAAGCACCTTGCCCATCAGCGGCCTGCGCTCAGGTACGAACCGCGCAATTCAATTGCATCTACGATTCGATACGCGTTCATGAGGCTGCCGACCAGCGCGCGCGTGAACGGGCGTACACGCACGGGTGTGAGCGGCGTCACTGGATAAGCCAAATCGCGATCCGCCTTCCCGAGCACCCGTCCTGCGACTTGCGCGCCAAGCAGCGTGCCGGCCGCGATACCACGTCCGTTGAGTCCGATTGCAGCCCATGCGCCGGGCGCGAGCGAATGGAGGTGCGGGTACTGGTCGTGAGTCATGCCGACCCAGCCTGCCATTTCTTCCTGCCACTCAACCGGCGGCAAATCGGGGAACAGGTCGGCCACGCGGCAAGAACTTTTCTTGCGGAAGGCGCGCGCATCATTGCGAAAAGCGGGACCGTCGCAGCTCAGGTGCAAGCTACCGTTAGGACGCACGCGGATTCCAGAATAGAGGCGCCGCGTGTCGGTGAGCGATTGCCGCTCGGGCAACACCCTAGAGCTAAATCGCTCGTGCATTGGTTTGCTCACGAGGTGATACGCCCGCAACGGCACCAACGATTCGGCGAGCCCGGACCACAGTCCATCGGAATAGGCATCGGTCGCAATCACTACATGGGCCGCGTCGACGGCGCCCTTTGCGGTTTCGACCGTCCATCCGTCGTTCCGCTTGCGAAGCGCGGTCGCACGGCTCTGCTCATGCAACACGGCGCCTGAAGCGACCGCAGCCGCCGCGAGTCCGCGACAGTAGCCCAGCGGATTGACTGTCCCGCCGCGCCGGTCGAGCAGCATGTGCGGGTAGTAGCGTGTGCCGGTAAGCTTTTCAGCCGCATCGCGGTCCAGCATGTCAACCGGTTGCCCTCTGGCCTGCCAAAATCTCGCGCGTCTTTCGAGCCAGGCGGCGTTGCCCGCGGTGTGCGCGCCGAACAGCAGGCCGGTGCGCATCGCCTCACATTGGATACGGTGCTTTTCAATGAGGCCGTACACCAAGTCCGGGCCGCTCGCGATGAGATCGATGAGGCGCTGCCCAAGCTCTGCCCCCCAGCGCTCGAGGATCGCGCCTTCTCCGTGTTTATTGTATGGCACGACTTGGCCGAAGGCGCGGCCGGAGCCCCCTGCGGCTACTTCCTTAGCTTCGAGCACGACGACACTGGCGCCACCTTCAGTCAGGTGCAACGCGCTCGAAAGGCCTGTAAACCCCGCGCCGATGACGACGACATCGGCGCGCTTGCGCGTATCGAGCTCGGGCGCCTTAAGCGGTTCTCGTGAAGTGCGCTCGTACGTCGCACCCACCGGCAGCGAATCGTCCAGCGGTGAATGCATCCCGATGGGTTTCAATGCGGCCATGCTTTTTTCGCTTCCATTATTCAGATAGGCCTCCTTTTGCGAATGCAGTATATGACCTTGCCCCTGTTTTAAGCATCCCATAGTCGAGACGATCATGCGGTTCGCTTTTCCTGATCGGCTGACCTGTCCCTGACCCCATCCCCGTTTTAGGACCGGTCTATCATTCGGGGATGGGGTCAAGGGTCAAAAGATGGGGTCAGCACCCCCAACATGCGTTGGCGAAGTCCCTGCTCACCGGCTGCGGCGGCATCTTCTCTTTCGAGCTGAAATTGAATCCGCTTAAATTAAAATTATGGATTTAGCCTGATCAAGGCAGTCCGTTCCGGCCATGCGCGCGATACGCCGTCCGCTCCGTGAGCAGTTCGTAATAGCGCGCCACCGACGGGTATGCGGGGCGCTCCAGGCCCGCCAGCGAGAACCAGCGGTTCACCACCAGGCCCATCGGAATATCGGCCAGCGTGAAGTCCCGGCCCAGCACGTAGGGGCCGTTGGCCGCAAGGTGCTCGTCGAGAAGCTTCATCTGCGCGGTGAGGTCCTTGCGGCCCTGCGCCACGAACCACTCGTTGTTCCACGGCGCCTCCTTGAGCTGCCCGCCAAGGAATGCTCCGCGCATCGAATGCGTGACGTCGTAGGCCACCCAGTCCATCCAGGCCTCGATTGCCTGCCGCTGCTTGAGGTCGGTCGAGTAAAGCATCGTCGCGCCATGCTTCGCAGCGAGGTAGCGGATGATCGCGTTCGACTCGCGCATCACGAACCCATCGTCGATCACGCAGGGCACCTGACCGACCGGGTTGAGCTTGAGGAATTCCGGCGTGTTGGTCGGCCGGAAGCCGCGTCCGTAGTCCTCGCGCTCAAAAAGCACGCCGATTTCGTCGCAGAGCCACAGCACCTTGCGTACGTTGAACGAATTGGCACGTCCGAGGATTTTCAGCATTTCCGTCTCCCTTGACCGGAACCCGGCTTACTCGGGCTTCAATCCGGCGTCCTTCACGACCTTTGCCCACTTGACGACTTCCGCCCGCACGAAGGCGGCGAATTCCTCCGGCGAATTCGGGGTGAAGCGTTCGCCTTCGACCTCCATTCTCTTCGCGACCTCCGGCAACCGCATGATGCGCATGACCTCGGCGTTCACTTTGCGCACGATGTCGGCCGGCGTCCCGGCCGGCGCAAACAGCCCGATCCAGTTGTTGACCGCAAACCCCGGCACCCCGGATTCAGCAATGGTCGGGAGTTGCGGCGCAGCCGCCGAGCGCGTCGAGCCGATAACCGCCACGCCGCGCAGCTTTCCCGCACGCACATGCTGCACCACTGTAGGCATTGTGGCGAAAGTCAGATGTGTCTGCCCGCCGATCAGGTCGGCAACCGCCGGCGCGTTGCCCTTGTAGGGAATATGCACGATATCGGTTCCGGTCATCGACTTGAACAACTCGCCCGCCAGGTGGCTGGCCGTGCCGATCCCGCCTGAGGCGTAGGAAAGCTTGCCCGGTTGCGCCTTCGCCATGGCGATCAGCTCCGCCACGGTGTTGATCGCCACCGACGGGTGCACGGCGAGCATGCCTTCAGCCTCGATTGCCAAAGCGATCGGCACGAAGTCGCGCTGCGGATCGTAGGGCATGTTCTTGATGAGAAACGGATTCACCGCATGGGAGCCGACAAAGCCCATCACCATGGTGTAGCCGTCGGGGGGCGACTTGGCGACAATGTCGCTGCCGATATTGCCGCCGCCTCCGGCGCGATTCTCCACGATCACCGGTTGCCCCCAGGACTCGTGCAGCTTCGCGCCAATGACGCGCGAGTAATAGTCGGCGACACCCCCGGTGGCCACCGGCACCACGATTCGGATCGGCCGGGAAGGATAGACCTGCGCGAAAAGTTGCAACGGCAGCACGGCCAGCACCCAAAGCGCAATCAGTTTGGTAAAGCTCATGTTCGACTCCTTCTCACGATCGGAAGCTTGATTCTGACGGTTTCGCGCGCCTTCGCGATGAAAGTGGGCGGCCCGAGACGGCTTATCGGCCGTTGAACCTGGGCGACCGCTTCTCCTCGAACGCGCGCTCCGCCTCTTTGTGGTCTTCCGTGAACCAGAGCCGGGCGAAGGCTGCGCGCGCATTACCCCGGGTCTGTTCGGCCGGCTGCGTCGAGCCGGCTTCCCGCAACGCAGTCTTGATGGCGCCGAGCGCCAACGGAGCCACTTCGGCAAACGAGGCGGCCAATTCGAGAGCGCGCTCGCAGGCCTTTGCGTCCGGCACTACTTCATCGACCAAGCCCAGTTCGCGCGCTTCGGCGGCGCTCACGCGCTTGCCGGAATATAGGAGCTTGGCCGCTGACGCGCGCCCGACCGTCTTCAACAGGCGCGGCAGGCCGTCCCATCCGGGCATGATGCCCAGGCGCGATTGCGGGAAGCCGATTTGCACCGAAGCCTCGGCGATCCGCAGATCGCAAGCCATCGCCAACTCTGCGCCGCCCCCGATCGTGAAGCCGTTGAGCGCGGCTATCACCGGGCAAGGCAGCGCTTCGATTGCATCGCAGACGTCGCGCATCAAGTTGAATACCCGGTCGAGCTCTTCCGCGCTGGCCAGCCGAGCGTAGGCCTTGACGTCGCCGCCGGTGCAAAAGAAACGCGGGCCGGCACCCGTGATGATGACCGTGCGGAGCAACGGATCGGCGGCGCATGCGCGCAGACTGTCGCCAAGCGCCAGTGCAACCTCCCCGCTGATGGCGTTGCCTGATTCCGGCCGGTTCAGCCGCAGGACCCGGGTTGTGCCGTGCTGCTCGACAAGAACCAGTGGGTTCGCAGGGATGGGGTTTGAAGGCATCTCAGGATTCCCTACTCGGCCTTGATCCCGAATTCCTTCACGATCTTGGTGTAACGCTTGATGTCTTCGTGAACCAGCGCGTCGAGCTGTTCGGGCGAGCCGCCGATGATGCGCCCGGCCTGCGATTCGATGCGCTCCTTCACCAAAGGCGACTTCAGCGCCTCGAGCGTGGCTTCGTGCAACATCCTTACGACCGCGTTCGGCGTGGCCTTGGGCACGAACATCGCGATCCACGTGTCCATGTCATAGCCGGGAAAGCCGCTTTCGGCGATCGTCGGGACGTTCGGCGTCAGCGGCGAGCGTTCCTGCGAGGTCACCGCGATCGCCTTCAGCCGCCCGGTGCGCACGTGCGGGAGCAGTCCGGCGGAAGTCGACAGGATGTACGGCACCTGGCCGCCCAGCACGTCGGTGATGCCCGGTCCCGCGCCGCGATAGGGCACGTGCGTGAACTTGACCCCGGCCAACGACTCAATGTACGCCGCCGCCAGGTGCCCGGGCGCGCCGACGCCACCGTTGGCTACGAGGCGTTTCTTGTTTTCGCCCGGCGCTTCGAGCTTGAGGAATTGCTGCAGCGTGCTTGCTTCGGCGTTCGGGTTCGCCGCTAACATCTGGCCCAGCGACCCGATCAGCGTGACGCCTCGCAGGTCGCGCTCGGTGTCGTAAGGCAGCTTGGGGTAAAGCGCCTGGTTGATCGCATGAGTGTTGACGTTGAAGCTCACGGTGTAGCCGTCCGGCGCCGATTTGGCAACAGCGTCGGTGCCGATGATGCCACCCGAACTCGGCCGGTTCTCGACCACCACCGATTGTTTGAGGATTTCCCCCAGCCGCACGTTGAGCGAGCGGGCGATTGCGTCAGTGCCGCCGCCAGTCGCGAATCCGACCACCAACCGGATGGGGCCCTTGGTCGGATACTCCTGGGCAGCGACAGTCGGTGCAGTGAATACGGAAAATGCGGCCAGGCAGTTCAGGATTGCTCGTGTCATGTGTTTTCCTCCTTCGATGACTAGGCTCGACCATAGCCGCCGTTAATCTCGGGCTCGACGAAATGCATGAGCAGGCCGCCGCCAAAATTCGAGGGATGGACAAATCCGATTTTCGAGCCGCGGCCGCCGGGCCGGCCGACCAGGTCGAT
Source organism: Bordetella parapertussis (assembly GCA_945862265.1). GTDB lineage: Bacteria > Pseudomonadota > Gammaproteobacteria > Burkholderiales > SG8-39 > SZAS-79. The sequence continues at coordinate 31,067 of CAMAXP010000003.1, read as the reverse complement.
CATGCGCCAGCCGTCGGCGGCCAGTTTGGGCAGGATCGCGTCGATGTTCCGTGTTGCAAAGGCCACGTGTGCCAGGCCGGGGCCTCGCCGCGCTACGTACTTGGCGATGGCGCTTTGATCGCCTTTGGTGTTGCCTTCCTCTTCACCCAACTGCGCTTTCGGTTTCATGGACGGATCGTAGTCCATCAGAAGCTCGAGCTCGCAATCGCCGATGGCGATGAACACGTCGCGCAAGCCGCCGAGAATCTGCGGCGCTCGCGCATGGTAGACGGCGCCGTATTTGTCGGAGATGAAGCTCTCGGTGACGTTGCGGATCTCGATGTCGGTCTGCGTGCTTTCGATGGGGCAGCCGAGATTGTTGACGAATACGCGGACCGTGGCGTCGTTGTCGTTGGTTGCAATGCCAAGATGATCGATCTTGTAGGCGGGTGCATCGACGGCCGCAATGGAGAGCGGCTCGATGAAGCGGGTGCGAATGCCAACGGTCGCGGACGGGGCGATCGCCACAAAGCGCTTGCCGTCAGGCCCGACCCCGTGACCGGAGACGGGCAAAGCGTGCCGTCCCGCCGTTGCCGCCGGGTCTGCCGCAGCCAAGGCCATGTGATGGACGCCCGGAAACCGCGGTTCGTCCAGATAGGGGTCATCCACGTCGAACAGTGCGAGGGCCGACTTGCCGATGCCGAAGAAGGGGATCGTGCGCCCTTGCAGGGCGACATCGGTGCGCGACAATCCAAGCGAATCACCAAGGAAGCGGCACACGGGCTCGACGTTACGCGCCGCGAGGGCCAGGTAGCTCAGTGCATAGCCGGCCATGTCAGATCTCCTCGCGCTCGACGAAATGCACCAGCGCGCCGCCTAGGGCGGCGGGGTGAAGAAACCCGATCCTGGCGCGGCGCGAACCCGGGCGACCGGTCTTGTCGATGAGCCGGTAACCTGCCGTTCCGAGCCGGTCCAGCGTGGCGTCAATATCCGGCGTCTTGAGCGCGACGTGGTGCAACCCGGCGCCGCGCGAAGCGATATGGCGCGCGATGGCGCTGCGGTCGGCGCGTGTATCGCCGGCGGCGTCATGCCGGGCGGCGTCGGCGCTCACATCGGTCGTCAAGTCCTGGAGGAACTCGAGTTCGAAATCGCCGACCGTGATGAACGTCACGCGCATGCTGCCGACCAAGCGCGACGGCCGGGTGTGGAAAATGTACCGGTGGGTATCCGAGGTGAAATTCTCGGAAATGGTCTCCACTTCGCTGTCGGTCTGCTGGCTCTCGTAGACACACCCGAGCTTGTCGATGAAGGTCGCGCGGGCAGCCCGGTTATCGGCCGAGGCGACGCCGACATGATCGATGCGTTCGACCATGTCGGAATGGGCCGGTGCCAGCCCGAGCGGCTCGGTAAACCGCACGCGCACGCCGCTCGTGGATTCCCGGTCCAAACTGATTTGCGCTTTGCCATCGAGCCCCTTGGTCAGTTTGCCCGCGGTCGGCAGGCCCGTGGCGCGTGCGGCGGCTTCCGGGTCGGCAGCACACAGTGCAAGGTGATGCACACCCTTCTTCGGATTCGGTCCGAGGAACGGGTCGGCTGGCCCAAACAGCGCGATTGCCGTCGCGCCGACCGGGATCAGGGGCACGGTCGAAGCGCCGCATTTGAAATCGCGGCGTGGCAGGCCAAAAGCATTTTCAAAGTGCGTGGCGCTGATTTCGGGGTCATCGACGACCAACGCCAAATAGGCAAGGTCGGTGGCTTTTTGCGGCGCGAGCATGCGGGTTACTCCCCTGAACAAAGGATGGTCTTGGCCGCGGCCAGCGCATCGATGCGCGCCTGCGGAATCCCGAAATCGGCGAGCACCTTGCGGCTGTCGGCGCCGAGCAGGGGCGGCGCGCTTCGCACCGAACGGCCGCCCATGCCGGCCATGCGAATCGGGCTCGCCACCAGGCGCAACGTGCCGAGGGTTGGGTGCTCGACTTCCTCGACGATGCCGGTTTCATTGACATGCCGGTCTTCGAATACCTGATCGAGCGTAAGAATCGGTCCGGCAGGCAGTCCGAGCTTGACCAGGTCGAGCGTCCAGTCCATTTTGCCGCGGGTTGCGAAGATCGCGTTGAGCTTTGTCTTCAACCCGGCGCGGTTGCGGCTGCGTGCCGCGTTGTCCTTGTAATCAGGGTGCGTGGCCCACTCGTCGTGGCCGACGAGCTTGCACAGCTTGACCCACATGTCTTCGGTGGCGGCCGCCATGTTGAACGGGCCGTCACTTGCTTCGAACATGCCGTATGGGTAGACCACCGGGTGGTCGTTGCCGGCCACGCCAGGCGTGTCGCCGAGCGACAACTGGCGCTGGCCCTGCACCGTGAGCAATCCGATCAGGCCCGCCAAGAGAGAAGTTTCGACCAGTTGGCCGCGTCCGGTCACCATGCGCTGAATGACTGCCGCCTGCGTCCCGAGCGCCGCCCACATTCCTGCAACGACATCGCCGATGGGAATACCGACGCGCACCGGCCCGGTTTCCTTATGGCCCGTGAGGCTCATGAGTCCGGACATGCCTTGCGCGATCTGGTCCACGCCCGGCCAGCCTCCATAGGGGCCGGTCGTGCCGAAGCCGGTGATCGATGCGTAGATCAGGCGGGGATTGCGCGCGGCCAGAGTGGCGTAGTCCATCTTCATGTCGGCCATCGCGCCGGGCTTGAAGTTCTCGATGACGATGTCGACCTTGTCGGCCAGCGAGCGAATCAGTTCGAGCCCGGCTTCATCGCGGAAATTGACAGCGAGGCTGCGTTTGTTCCGGTGAATGCTCAGGTAGTAGACGCTGATGCCTTCAGCGAACGGGCCCCAGCCGCGCACCATTTCGCCTGCCGGCGTGGGCTCGACCTTGATGACGTCGGCGCCGAGGTCGGCCAGGATCGTGGCGCAAAACGGGCCGGCCAGCGCTCTCGAAAGGTCGAGGACGCGCAATCCGGCCAGGGGCAAGGCAGCGGGTTCCGCCATATCAATCCTTCTTCGTGAGTTGCATTTTCTTTTTTGGCGCCGGCTTTGACCGTGCGTCCCGGGCGAGGGCGGTTGCGGGCGCGCGCGCCGTGTCTTGGCGGCGCTGCTCGAAACGCTGTACCAGTTCCCCGACGTGCATCTCGGCCGCGCGCGCCGCCGCGGCCGCCTTGCCGGTCCGGATCGCGGCAAGGATGATTTCGTGCTCGCGGATCGACTTGGCGGGGGAGCCGGGCAGGTCGGCCATCATCAATTGGTAACGGCGCAGGCTGGTGCGGATCCGGTCATAGAGCTGGGCGATCAGCCCGTTGCCGCACTCTGCCACCATCAGGTCGTGGAACTGTGCCGCGATCCGCGTGTATTCATCGTAACTGCGTGCTCGCACGGCCCTCTTCATGTCGGCGATCATCACTTCAAGGGCGTCGAGCACGGCCTGCGGTTGCGAACGGGCCAGCAGGCGCGCCGCCTCGGATTCGAACATGCTGCGCACCGCAAAAAGCTCGCGCAGTTCGCCCTCGGAGCGTTCGCTGACCACGGCGCCGCGATTGGGCTGGATCACGACGAGGCCTTCGCCCGCGAGGACGCGAAACGCTTCGCGCAGCGGGACCCGGCTGACGCCAAGGCGTTTCGCGAGGCCCTGCTCCTCCAGGCGAGCGCCGGGCGCCAGCACACTGCCCACGATCGCGTTGCGCAACGTGCTCGCAATGCGTTCGGGGAGGAGCGTGTTGCCCTCCATGTCAAGACTATCCAGGCTCATGCGTGGCGGCTGCGGGGTTGGCGGGGCGAGTGTGGCGGTGGCCGGGGTGGAGACTCTTCGAAGCCGATTGTATAATGATTATACAAAATCGGTAAACCGAGAATTGACACGGCGAAACTTCACGCGGTAGCATCGAAATTCCCGACAGACAGAGCGCCCCAAGTGAATTCAATGACCTGTTGCAACGCAGACATCCCCTCATGATCGCCGGCGCGACCTACGAGCAGATGCTTGCCACGCGCAAGCACATGGTGCTCCCTAACGGCGCCAGCGTTTGGAAGAGTTATTACATCCGCTCGCCTCAGGCTCAGGAAGGGTTGTCCGCGCCGCAGGCGTTTCTGGTCGAGCAGGGCGCCAACGAAGTGGTTCTTCCACATTTCCACGAGCAGAATCAATTTCAGGTCGTCGTTCGCGGTGGCGGTTCGGTCGGGCGCAGCGCCGTCGCGCCGATCACCGTGCATTACGCGGGCGCCTACACCGGTTACGGTCCGATTTCCTCGGGCGACGACGGCCTTTGGTACCTCACGCTGCGTCCGATGATGGACAACGGCCCGCTGTACGTGCACGAGTCGCGCGACAAAATGAAACCGGGTCCCAAGAAGCACTACCAGTCGGCGGCGCTCGAATCGATGCCGGATGGCGACCTGGCGAAGCTTGCGCGGCCGCAAACGCAGGCGATCAACGCGGACCCGGAAGGGCCGACGGTCGAGGTGTTGCGGGTGCCGCCTCAACAGCGCTTGACGGCGGCCGGCCCGGTTCGCGGAGGCGGGCAGTTCTTCTTCGTGACCGGGGGAAGTTTGCTCGCCAATGGGGTGGAATATCCGAAATGGAGTTGCTTGTGGGTCTCAAGCAGTGACTCCGCGTTTGAAGTCGTGGCAGGAACGAGCGGTGTCGAGGTGCTCTTACTTGAATTCCCGCAGACCGAGTATCGCGCGACATACAGTCCCGAGTCGCAAATAGGTTTGTAACGTCCTGGCGTTTCATTGCCGGGAGCCAATGACGGCGTGGCTCCCGGGACTCCAGATGGCGGGACTCAGGCGCGTGGGCTACTTCGGGATCGCCCGCGCTAGCACGCTGACGGAAAGCGACGCGCTTTTTCCCTTGACCGAGATCTCCCGGGTTTCCCCGATCACAAGGCGCTCAAGTACGACGCGCCGATGAAAGACCAGTTGGGCGACGACCGCCTCGTCGGCTAGGCCGTGCCATCAAAGGAGAAGGCAGCATGCTGAGAAGGAGGATTCTCGCGTCCCTGGTGGCGCTCGCCGCGCTTGGATGCGCGGCGAATGTGAACGGCCAGGCGGTCGCCTGGCCTTCCAGGCCGGTGCAACTCGTGATCCCTTTCCCGCCCTCCGGCGGGACGGACATCATCGGTCGCGCAGTTGCAACGCGGCTCCAGGAGAAACTCGGCAAGCCGTTCGTCATCGAGAACAAGCCGGGCGCCGGAGGCATCGTGGGTACCCAGCAAGTCGCCAAGGCGCCACCCGACGGCCACACGTTCGTCATCGGCATTACCAATACGTTTGCGATCAATCCCTCCTTTTACCGCGGCAAGCAACTTAATTACGACCCGGTGAAAGACTTCGAGCCGGTGGCCTTCCTTGCAGAGAGCCCGCACATCCTCGTGATCAATCCGGAAACGCCGGCGGCGACGCTGCAGGAATACATCGCTTATGTGAAGGCGAACAAGGACAAGCTCAGCTACGCCTCCTACGGGAACGGGAGCACCTCGCAGCTCATCACCGAGATGCTGAAGGAGCAGGCGCGGATCGACCTGGTGCACGTGCCGTACAAGGGCATCCCGCCCGCGCTCGTGGACGTTATGGGTAACCGCGTCTCGATGCTCGTTTCCTCTCCCGCGCCGGCCATACCGCTCATTCAGTCGAAAAAGCTGCGCGCCCTCGCTGTCTATGGCGACAAGCGCATCGATTCGATCCCCGACATCCCGACCGTCGGCGAGCTTGGGTACAAGGATTCGGCGCTTACGATCTGGTACGCGCTCTTCGCGCCGGCGGGCACGCCCAAACCGATCGTCGAGAAGATGAACGCGGAGGTCAATGCCGTGCTCGCGCAAAAGGACGTGGTCGAGATCTTCGCCAAGGCCGGCATCTATCCGAAGATCATGTCCGTGGGCGAATTCAGCAGCTTCGTCAAGTCCGAGACCGCGCGCTGGGGGAAGCTCGTGCTGCTCTCCGGCGCACAAGCCGAATAGCCGGGTTTCTGCGCAGCCACCAGGAAGAATTTGCAATCACCGAGCCACAACATGACTTTCAGCCAAAAAACATCCAGCCCGGGTCGCTACCGAAACGAATGATATCCGGACATGTTCTGTACTCTGCAGTAGTGAGCGTCGAGGATTGCAGGCTGGTCTTCGTTTCGGGGCTGCTGGCTCGCGACGCGAAATTCCTATACCCCTTGGCCGGCAGAAAAAATACAGCATAAATGGGATTACACTTTTTCTCCACGGGATCGATAGTGCGCGCCTAAATTTATTTTGGGGTCCCAGAAGATGAAAACGCGCCGCACCGAACTTCAACGCATCGCGCTCGCCGCGTCCCGAAGAGGAGGGGCCTACCCCATCCTCGTTGCGTCCGCCGTCGCCGTCGCCTTTGCGGCGCAGTCCGCATTCACCCCCGTTTACGCGCAGGCGGTGCCCACCGGCGGCCAGATCGCCGCGGGCACTGCGACGATCTTGCAGACCGGCGTGCAGTCGTTCCAGATCAACCAGGGCTCGCAGAACGCGATCGTCAACTGGCAGGCCGTCTCGATCGGCGCGGGTTCGGTTACCAACGCACGTACCATCACCACGCCGTCGGGCTACGCGGCGCTGCTCGGGCCGCAGGTCAGCAACACGGGTGTGATCAATGCGCGCATGGGTACGGCAGCGCTTGCGGCGGGCGACAAAGTGTCGCTCGACATGGTGGGCGATGGCCTGATCAGCGTAAAAGTCGACCTCGCTGCGGTGAACGCCTTGGCGATCAACAAGGGCACGATCACCGCCGACGGCGGCAACATGCTGCTGACGGCGAGGAGCGCGAACGCGCTGCTCGATACAGTGTTGAACAACGAGGGCGTGATCCGCGCGAACGCGCTGATCGAGCGCGACGGGTCGATCTTCCTCGAAGGCGGTTCCGCGGCCATCACCGCGCGCGAAGGCATCAGCATTCCGGGCGCGACGCGATCACGCTGACCCACGCGGCAAACAACTTCATCGGTGCGGTCAGCCTGACGGGTGGCACGACACAGGCCACGGACGCCACGTGCTTACGCTGGGCACGCTGGTGGCCGACAGCTCCTCGACTCTGGGCATCGGGACGACGGGCTCGGGGGTGTCCACCGGCTTCTCAAAGGGGAAAAGGAGACGGGAAGTGAGAGGCGGCGGCGCAGTTCGCTCCGGTCGGGGAACCGGTCAATGCGAAACGACACCATCTGCCGAACTCCGACCGTCCGCTTTGTCGAATCGATCCATTAGAATGAAACGGACGAGGCCGCGAAAAGGACATCCCCCATGAAACAGCAGGACGTGATGAATCATCCGGTGAACGTGCTGAGCAATGCGCAGCGCGAATCGTTCTTCAGGAACGGGTTTCTCGTGCTGCCGGACTATGTGCCGCAGGCCTGGCTCGCGCGCCTGCGCGAGGCCACGCACGACCTGATCGAGCGCAGCCGCTCGGTGGCGCAGTCCGACGGTATCTATGTCCTCGAGGAGGGCCATAGCGCCGCCGATCCGCGGCTGCACCGCGTCAGCAGCCCGCAGGACCAGCATCCGGGGTTCTGGGAGTTCATGACCGATCCGGTGATGACCGATCTTGCCGCCGATGTGGTCGGACCCGACGTCAAATTCCATCACGCCAAGCTCAACGTGAAGTCGGGCAAGGGCACGCAGGGGTTCGGCTGGCACCAGGATATCCCGGCCTGGCCCCACACCGACTTCAGCCCGGTGACGATCGGCGTCTATATCGAGGGCTGCACACCCGACCAGGGGCCGCTGACCGTGGCGCAGGGCAGCCACGCAGGCCCGCTCTTTACCATGTACGACAAGAACGGCGACTTTGTCGTCAAGCTTCGCGACGAGGACCTGGCGTGGCTGAAGGACGACATGGTGAAGAGCCCCACGGGCGGGCCCGGCACGGCGCTGCTCCTGAATTGCCGCACCGTCCACGGCTCGGCACCCAACAAGGCATCGGCGCCGCGCCCGCTGCTGTTGCCGGTCTACTCTTCGGCCGACTCGTTCCCCTATACGCCGAGCCCCATCCCCACTCCGCACCAGGGCGACATCGTGCGTGGCAAGGCCGCGCGCTTTGCCAGCTTCGATACGCGCCCGGTCGAAATGCCGCCGGACTGGCGCGGCGGCTACAAGCCGGTCTGGATGCACAAGAAGAGCGACCAGCAGACCAAGGCCGTTGCCTGAGCGAAGCCCGGCCCGGGGCGCCTAGTGCCCCCGGCAGGCGTAGCTCTCCGCCCTCCGCGGGCGCGTCCCCGCGCACAGCCTTGCGGTAGGCGACCAGCGGGTCTTTCAGCATCGCGCCGAAGGTGTCCACCCGGGTGGGCGTCAGCGTGAAGCCGAGCTTTTCGATCTGGCTGATCACTTCCGGATTTGCCATTGCGGCATTGAGTTCGGTGTTGAGCCGCTGCACCACGTCCGCGGGGATGCCCGCCGGCCCGACGATGCCGGCGCCCACCATCGCCTGCACGCGGCCCGCCAACATGATCGACCGCGCCCCGCCGCGCGTGCGGGCCACCGAGCTGTGGCGCGTGCCCGCGCAGTACCTGCAGGAAGCGCAGGAGGACGCCACGCTCGTCGCCATCCGCGCGACGGAGGAGATCGGCATCGACGTCGGCACCGACGGCGAGATCCGGCGCGAGAGCATCGACCAGGACAACCCGGTGGCTATCGTCGGGCGCTCGGGGCGGCCCAACTACCTGCCGCGCATCGTCGGCCCCATCCGCCGCATGCGCGCGACGTGGCGCAGATCTCGATCGAGACCGCGCAGTCGAATCTCGATTGCTCCGTGCTGAAGACCCTGCCCGGCAAACAGATTATGGTCGGGGGCCTCGACCTCAACGACCACACTGTTGAGTCCGCTGCGACCGTCGTTGCGCGCATCAAGCGCGCGCTGCAGCACATCCCCAAAGAGAAGGTGATCCGCGCGCCGGTGGAAGCCGCGCAAATGTTACGGAAGGAGTACGCTTGGGCATGACCCGGCGCACTCTGACGAAATCGAAAAGGAATCCCCATGTCCCGCATCACCCCCCTCTCTCGTGAATCGCTCCCCGAACTCGAAGACACCTTCAAGCGCGCCGAGCGCGCGCTCGGGTTCGTGCCCAACAGCTTTTTCATCCTCGCGCGCGCGCCCGGAACCCTGAAGGCGTTTTCGATGCTCTCGCGGGAGGTGCTCGGCGTGCCGGGCAAGGTGCCGCTCGCGCACAAGCGCCTCGCCGCGCTGATGGCCAGCTACACCACGGGCTGCATGTACTGCACCGCGCATACTGCGGAGAGCGCAGCCGAAGTCGACGGTGTGCCGGCCGAGAAGGTGGCGTCGATCATGCAATACGAAACCAGTCCGCTGTTTACGCCGGCCGAGCGCGCGCTGCTGCGTGTGGCGCAGGGCGCGGCGACCGTGCCGAACGCGGTCACGGATGAAGACATGCTGGAACTCAGGAAATTCTTTGACGAGGACCAGTGCGTGGAACTTGTCGCCGCGATCTGCCTCTTCGGCTGGCTCAACCGCTTCAACGACACCATGGCCACCGGCCTGGAAGCGCGGCCCCTGGCCTTCGGGGAAAAGCACATGAAGGCTTCCGGATGGACGCCGGGAAAGCATTCGCCGGCCTAGCGCGTGTAAAGCGGCGCGCGAAAATCGGGGACAGACCCCAATTCATTCAACAAGAGGAGACGTCATGACCATTCGCCGCCGCACTTTCCTTCAGCTCGCCACGGGCGCCGCTGCGCTGCAGGCCCTGCCCGACATGGCCTTCGCGCAGGCCGCCTATCCCTCCCGCCCGGCACGCATCGTCGTCGGGTTTACCGCCGGCGGGGCGACCGACATCCAGGCGCGCCTGATGGGCCAATGGCTCTCCGACCGTCTCGGCCAGCAGTTCATCGTCGAGAACCGCGCCGGCGCCAGCGGCAACATCGGCACCGAGTTGGTCGTCAAGGCCACAGCGGATGGCTACACGCTGCTGCAGGTCGTGACCCCGCATGCGATCAACCCCGCGCTCTACAACAATCTAAGCTTCGACTTCCTACGGGACATCGCGCCTGTTATCTGCGCCGCGCGGTTGTCCTATGTCGTCGTGGTGAGTCCGTCGCTCCCCGTCGCGACGCTGCCCGAGTTCATCGCCTACGCCCGGGCCAATCCGGGCAAGGTCAACTACGGGTCGGCGGGCGCGGGCACGCCGCAGAACATCACCTGCGAGCTCTTCAAGATGATGACCGGGCTGAACCTCGTCCACGTCCCGTACAAGGGCGGTGCGCCCGCGGTCACCGACCTGATGGCGGGGCACGTGCAGGTGATCTTCGCGCCGGTGTCGGAGTCGATCACGCAGATCAAGGCCGGCAAGCTGCGCGCGCTGGCGGTGACGACCGCGGCCCGGCTGGAGGTGTTGCCGGACACCCCGGCGGTCGGGGAGTTCGTGCCCGGTTACGAGGCCAGTGGCTTTGCGGGCATCGGCGCGCCGAAGAACACCCCGCCCGAGGTTGTCACTCTCTTGAACCGTGAGCTCAACCTGGCCGTCGCCGACAGCAAGGTCCGCGCGCGGATCGCCGAGATCGGCGGCACGCCGCTCGGCGGCACACCTGCGGACTTCGTGAAGCTGCTGTCGGAGGCCACGGAAAAGTGGGCGAAGGTGATCAAGTTCGCCGGGATCATTGCCGGCTAGATCCCGATTCCGCGCAAGCCCTGCAAAAATCGGGGTCAGACCCGGTTTATTTTCATAGCCCGGCTCACGCGTCAGGCCACCGCTCTTTTACCCGGCCCTTCACGAGCTTGTGCAACGCCGTGGCCTGGGACACGCACTCGGCGAACGCGGGCGCTGCGAACAGGGTGCAGGCGAGCACGAAGAGTCGAAAGAGCATCTGCTATTCTCGCCCGAGACCGACCGAACGGAGAAGAGCATGACCGCAGCCGCATCCCCCCAAGCCGGACCGTCAGACATCGACCCGTTCAAGATCGCCCGCTGGGACCTCGTGCCGGGGCGCACCGCGCTGGTGGTAATCGACCCGCAGAACGACTTCCTGCACGCCGACGGCTGGTACGCCAAGTCGGGCGTGGACATCACGCACATGCAGCGCACGATCGAGCCGACACGCACGCTGGTCTCGGCGGCAAGGGCCAAAGGCATCCCGGTGATCTGGACGCGCCACGGGTTCCGCGACGGGCGCGACGCCGGCGTGTTCTTCGAGCTGCGTCCGTTCCTCAAGGACGGCGGCCTGCGGCAGGGCACCTGGGGCGGCGCGATCCTGGACGACCTCGGCGCAGTTCCCGAGGACTGGTACATCGAGAAGACGCGGCTCAGCGCGTTCTACAACACCAGCCTCGACACCACGCTGCGCGCGGTCAAGGCCGAGACGGTGCTCTTCGCGGGCGTGCTGACCAACCAGTGCGTCGCGGCGACCTCGAAGGATGCGAACTTCCGCGACTTCAAGCCGATCGTCGTCGAGGACTGCACCGGCACCACGCTGCCGCACCTGCACGACCCCGCGATCGAGATGATCCGGGTGGGCTGGGGCGAAGTGCGCAGCCTTAAGGAGGCGCTCGAAGAGATCGCGCGCATGCCGGTGGCGAAGCAAGTCCAAGGTTGACATATTGATGTCTGCAGCGCATGCTTTGATGCATGAGAACCACCGTACGCCTCGACGAACACCTGCTGGCCGAAGCCAAGAAGCACGCGGCCGAATCCGGCAAGACGCTGACCTCTCTCCTCGAGGAAGCGTTGCGCGAGTCGCTGTCGCGCCGTAAGCCGCATGTGAAATCAAAGCCCGTTCGTCTGAAGACCGTGAAGGGTGGCGGCGTCCGGGCCGGCGTCGACCTGGATGACAGCGCAGCCCTGCTCGACCTGATGGGCGACTGAGGTGGTGCTTCCGGACGTAAACGTGCTCGTGTACGCGCACCGCGAGGATGTCCCCCAGCACGCCGGATGCCTCGAATGGCTGGAAAAAGTCATCAACGGCGATGAAGCCTTCGGCCTTTCTGAATCTGTATTGAGCGGATTCGTGCGGGTCGTAACGCATCCCAAGGTTTTCACCAAGCCAAGTCCCCTGGCAGACGCCTTCGCGTTCTGCGAGCAGTTGCGCAACCGACCGAACTGCATCCCGGTTTCGCCTGGACCGCGTCACTGGGGCATCTTCCGTACCCTCTGCGAAGAAGCGGGGGCTAAAGGCAACCTCGTGCCCGATGCCTGGCTGGCGGCGTTGGCGATCGAGTCCGGGTGCGAATGGGTCACCACGGATCGGGACTTCAGCCGGTTCAAGGGATTGCGCTGGCGGCATCCGCTGCAGTAGCGGCGGGTTCGCAAGCGGCTATTCTCGCCCGGTGGGAAGGGAGAGAGTCATCGCCGGCACAGACGGCGGCTTTGCGACCTCAAGGGCGGGCGATGAACTCCACCCCGACGTGGCGTGGGCCAAGCTCCAGGCTCTGGTCGACGGCGCGAAGATCGCGACGAAGAGACTCTGGCACTGACCAGAATCGGGATCTGACCCCGATTTCCGGATTGCTTTTTATGTAATCTATATGTACTATAAAGTTACTTAAAGCAATTTTTAAGTACTTTTATGTCAAAACGCTCCCTGAACACGGACGCCCTGCCGATCCCGGTCCGCCACGCCATCCAGGCGCTGGGCGAAAACATCAGCACGGCCAGGCGCCGGCGCCGCCAGACGCAGGCGGATGTGGCTGCACGCATGATGGTCTCCCTGCCGACAGTGCGCCGGATGGAGAAGGGCGATCCCTCGGTCTCGATCGCCATCTACTACACCGCCCTGTGGGCCCTTGGCCTGCTCAAGGATGTTCGCGGCATAGCAAAACCGGACGACGACACCTCGGCCCAGCTGCTGGACCTTGAACGGATACCGGACCGAGTCCGCCATGCCCGTCGATCGTTGTAACGTCCTTTTCCATCCGCGAAGGCAGGCCGAACCCATCCTCGCGGGGGAGCTTCGCCTGCTCCCCGGGATTAAAGGCTCGGTCTTCCAATACGCCCGGGACTACATCAACGACAAGCGCGCTATTGCGCTGGATCCCATCGCCCTGCCGCTGCACGCCGGGGAAATGGTCACGCTCCGCGAGGGCGACGCCCTGATCCCGGACGCGTTCAGCGACGCGGGACCGGACGCCTGGGGTCGCATCGTGATCGATCGCGTTACGAACCCGGAAAGGAAGAGCGAGTTCGATTACCTGCTCGCCGCGGGATCGAACCGCACGGGCGCATTGGACTTCGCGATTGAAGGGCAGCGGCGCGGACCCGAAGCCCTCCAGACGAGCGACCTCGCAAGCATTGAGGCGGCGATCGACCGGGTCCGCAGGAAACTGCCCATCGGGGAGAAGGTCCGCCATTTGCTGGCGCGCGGGACCAGCGTGGGCGGCATGCGCCCGAAAACCCTGGTCGAAAAGGACGGGGCCCTGTGGATCGCGAAATTCAACGCGCGCGATGAAGACTTCGATGCGGTGTCCATGGAATTCGCCGGGATGACGCTGGCGGGACACTGCGGCCTGCGTGCTTCCGTGGTCCAGAAACATCAGTTCCAGGACCAGCGAATCTGCCTGCTCGTGCGCCGCTTCGACCGGGAGCCGCTGGGTGGCGCGCACTACGGGCGCATCCCCTATATCAGCGCGCGCGCACTGCTGCGCGGATACGGCAGGGAAACCGAAGGCGCGGTCTCCGCTGACTACAGTTACGTCGTGCTTGCAGATGCGCTGCGCCGCGTGGGCCGGGCGGACACGCTCGCGCCGGACCTGGGGGAGCTCTTCAAGCGGATGGCATTCAACATCCTGGTCGACAACACTGACGACCATGAGAGGAACCACGGCCTCTTGTACGACGGGGGGTGGAGCCTGGCCCCCGCATTCGATGTGTCCTCCCAGGCGACCGGACTGGGGTACCAGGCAATGGGCGTCGGCACAGGCAACACGACCGCGTCGCTCGCGAACGCGCTGAGTGAATGCGGCCGCTTCGGGTTGGGGCGCGAGGAGGCCGGGAGTGTGGTGAAAGACCTTGTCCGGGCCACGGAGCAACTCGAGCAGGTGTACTTGGATGCCGGTGTCGATGCGGACCGGGCCGCGCAGGTCGTGCGGATCAGGCAGGGCATCGTTTCAGCCTTCCGCAACAGTCCCCACGCGGACTGACAGGACCGACATGCCCTGGCTCCTTGCTTCGCTCTTCTGTTGCTGGCTGATCTGGCGTGAGCTCCGGCGGCCCACCAAGGTCGAGAAAGGATTCGACCGCCCGGAGGACGGCACGCCGGTCTTCGTCCCCTATGTAGCAATCCTTGCGGTGCTGGCAGTGCTGTTCCTCTACCCGCCGCTGCGCCTGTGGAATTTCGAGCGCTTCCTGACCGCCAAGGCCAACCTGTTGACCGAAAACGGTCTTGCGAAGGTCCACTGCAATACGGTCTTCGACACTTTCTTCGACAGCAACAACGGCGCGGCCGGCCACGCCAACTTCGAGACCGGCGAGATCGTGTTCCAGTACCCGCATTGCCAGCGGCTGATGGACTACCTTGCGCATCCCGCAAAAGCCGACGGTCCCGAGGTCTTCGCGCTGGGCATCTTCACCCACGAAGCCATGCACGTGCGCGGCGAGAAAAACGAGAACCGAACCGAATGTCAGGCCGTGCAGCGGATGGCCCTCGCGGCGCGGTTCCTCGGCGTGCCGGAAAGGGCCGCGCTGCAGAGCGCGCGCTCCTACTACCAGAACATCTACCTGCGCCGGGCGGATGCGATCACGCACTACTTTTCCACTGAGTGCGCGCCGGGGAAGTCGCTGGACGAGCGTCTCGCCGACGCCCCCTGGTAGGGCTTTGGTACCCTTCCGGCCGAGGAAGTTCGAGGAGAAAAAAGGAAGAGACGTGAGTTCCCGGTCGCCGCGGGCGGCGGCAACGACATGATCGGCGGCACGCCCAATGTGCTGGTGGGCATCCCGCCGGAGGCCGTGCAGCACCTCAACGACACGCTCGCCCAAGTGCTGAAGCAGCCCGAGCTGCGCGAGAAGCTGGCCGTCGAGGCGGTCGAGCCCATGCCGATGACGCCGCAGCAGTTCGGCGAGTTCATCCGCAAGGACATCGCGCGCTGGACCGCGATCGCCAAGGAACACGGCATCCGTCTGGACAGCTAGGTCAGTCCCTGCGCAGTCGCATCTCGTAGGTAAAGCCCCCGGAAGCGTGCAACGAGTCGGAGACTTCCAGCAGGCGCTCCGTGGCATCGTAATAGTAGCGTCGCACGCGCAGGCCGAACCCGGTGGGGCAGCCGAGGGTGGCGCCATCGGATTCGCTGAGCGGCACGGCCTCGATTTTCTGGTCGATCCACGCAATCCGCACGCCCAGTTGTTTCTCAACCATGGGGTAGAGCACGCCGGCGGAACGTGGGATCTTCTTCTCGAGGCCCGCCAGCGCGCTGTGCAGGTAGACCGTGATCAGGCACACGGGCGTGGCGATGCGGGGTTTGCGGCGCACGCCGGAGAGCTTGATCCACGCCTGCCCGCGGCGGCACCCGAGGTCGGCGGCGAGCTCGCCTCCCGCCTTGATGTGTTCGCGCTTTGCGATCACGAAGCGCGTGTCCGACGCGTAGCGAAAGAGGTCCGCCGCCGAACTCACGGGCAGGCTGAACGCGGAATTCGTGCTGGAGGCGGTGACGGTGGTGCCCGTGCGCGGCCGCCGCGTGATCAGGCCGGCCTCGCGCAGCTGGCGCAGCGCCTCGCGCGCCGTGTAGCGGCTCACGCCGTAGGTCTTGCACAGCGCCGCTTCGGTGGGCAGCGAATCGCCGACCGAGAGGCGGCCGGAGGTGATGCGTTCCCCCAGCGCCTTGGCGATCTGCTCGTAGCGGTGTTGCTTCATCCCGCCGTTCAACCTACGGCACGGCTCGCGCGCAGGGCGGCGATGCGTTGCGCGTCGTAGCCGAGGTCCTTGAGGAGCGCATCGGTATCCGCGCCCATCGCGGGCGCGGCGCGGCGCGGCGGGTCCGCATCCGACATGCGGATCGGGCCTGACAACAAACGCGCTGTGCGGCCATCGGGATACTGGAAGTCGGCCACGCCGCCGCGCTCCGCGACGAAAGGGTTGTCCAGCGCCTGGGCCACGTCGTTGACGGGGGCGACCGGCACCTTTCCGTTCAGCTTCGCGAGCCAGGCGGCCGTGGTGTCGAGCGAAAACGCGGCATCGAGCATCAGCGTGATCTCGTCCCGGCGCTTGAGGCGCTCGGGGAAGGTGGCATAGGCCGGGTCGGTGGCCCACTCCGGGTGGCCCAGCTCGGTGACGAGCAGGCCCCAGAACTTCTCCTTGTTGCACATCACGAAGATCCAGCCGTCCTGCGTGCGGTACAACTGGCTCGGCACGAGCGAGGGATGCGCCGAGCGCTTCTCGCGTCCCTGCACCGCGCCGCCGTTGAGGTACCAGGTGCCGGGATAGTTGAGGTTGAAGAGGGCGAGGTCGAAGAGGCTGGTATCGAGGTCGCGCCCGCGGCCGGTGCTACGCGCGCCCTGGATGCCGGCGAGCAGCGCAAACGAGGCGGCGAGGCCCGTCATCAGGTCCACCACCGAGAGGCCGTAGCGCTCGGGCGGGCCGTCGGGCTCGCCGGTGAGCGACATGTGGCCGGCCTCGGCCTGCATCAGGTAGTCGTAGCCCGGCCACGCGGCCCGCGAGCCTTCGCGCCCATAGGCGGACAAATGCGAGCAGACGATTTTCGGGTTCAGGTCGCAGAGGTCCGCGTAAGTGAGGCCGAGCTTGGCGGGCAGGTCGCCGCGCAGGTTGTCGATCACGCCGTCGGCCGTGCGCACGAGGTCGCGGAACACGGCCATGCCCTCCGCTGAGCGCAGGTCGAGCGCGATGGAGCGCTTGTTGCGGTTGAAGGTCTGGTAGAACTGGCTGTCCTCGGGCCCGAAGAAATGCGGACCCACGCGCCGGCCCACGTCGCCGCCTTCGGGCAGGTTCTCGACCTTGATGACTTCCGCGCCGAGGTCGGCCAGGTACACGCTGCCGGCCGGGCCGGCGCCGTACTGCTCGACCGCGAGCACGCGGAGTCCTGCCAGCGGGAGCTCAGCTTTCACGCAATACCTCTTCAAGGGCCAGCGCCGGCGCGTCGTCGAGGCCGAGCACTGCGTCGCGGATGCGCAGCGCGTGCTCCTGCGGCACCGCATACGCGGCGTTCTGCAGGAACTTGTCGACCACTTCGGCGTTGCTCAGCGGCCGATCGGCGCTACCGCGGTTGATCGATTCGCGATGGCGCACCTCGCGGCCATCCTTGAGGTGCACGATGACTTCCCCGGAGTAATGCTTCGGGAACCCCGAGTCCGGGTCCACGCGGTAGTCGACCTTGTCGGCGAGCGCCAAGGTCGCCGGGTCTTTGAGTGCGGCGTCTTCCAGTTCGGCCAGGCCGAACTTTCCCGCGCGCAGGCTCGCGGCGATCACATAGGGGATGCTGAACTTCGCGTCGTAGTCATTGGCCGGGCGCCGCTTGTTCGCGGCCGGCTCGCAGACCGTCTTCACAACCTCCGCAGGCACGAGCGAGGTGATCGATTCGATCGCCGCCACATCCACGCCCTGGCGCTTCAGTTCGATCGCTGCATCCGCGAAGGCGTGCACGAAGTGGCAGGCGGGGTAGGGCTTCACCGCCACGTTCAGTGTTTCCCAGACTTCTGCGAGGCCCTGCGTGGCGCGTGCGTAATCGCATTGCGCGTCGAGCGGCCCGAGATGCGTCTTGAAGAGGCCGAAGCGCCCTTCATAGGCGGCGGCCGGGGCCACGAACCCGTGCTTGGCCATCATCGCGGCAGTGAGGCCGCCGACACCGGCCCAGCCCGGATGGAAGCGCTTGGTCCACGAGCCATCCTCGAGGAATTCGAGGCTGCTCGAGTTGGTCGACAGCGCAACGCCCTGTGCATTCACCAACTGCGCGGCATCGAGCCCGTGCAGCTTGCCGGCCGCGAGCGCGCTGGCAAAGACGCCGACTACACCTGTGGGATGGAACCCAACCTGGTGAAAAGCCCCTTTGGCCACCGAGCCGAGTCGCGCACCCGCCTCTACGCCGGCGACATACGCCGTCAGCAGGTCTCGGCCCGGAAGGCCAAGCTCCGCGGCTAGCCCCATCGCTGCGGGCAGCACGCCCACAGTCAGGTGCGTGATCGCCTCGCTGTGCGTGTCATCATAGTCGAGGCCATGCATGAGGATGCCGTTGGCGAGCACCGCGTCACGCAGCGGCAGGCGCTGGGCATGGCCGACCACGCCGCGCGGGCCCTGCCCGCCAAGCTCGGTGATGGCCCGCAACGAGACCGCTGCGAAATCGAACCGCCTTGCGGCGAGCGCGCAGCCTACGGCGTCGAGCATCAGGTGCTTGGCGCGCGTGCGCACCTCTGCGGGGATCGACTCCCAGCGCAGCGACGCCGTGAATCCAGCGAGGGTGGCCGAGATCGTCATTCCACCCTCGCGCCCGATTCCTTGATGACCTTGCCCCACTTCACGATCTCGCTCTTCATGTAGGCGGCGAAGTCGTCGGGCGTGCCCGATCCCGGCTCCGCGCCGAGGGCAAGCATCCGCTCGCGGACATCGGGCAGCGCGATGATCGCGGCCGTCTCAGCGGCGAGCCTGTCCACGATGGGGCGCGGCACGCCGGCGGGCGCGACCAGGCCGATCCACGCGACGCCGTCGAAGCCGGGGAACCCCTGCTCCGCGACGGTCGGCAGGTCGGGCGTGGCGGCGGAGCGCCGCACGCTGCCGACGCCGAGGGCGCGCAGCTTGCCGCTGCGCACGTGCGGCAGGATGCCCGGCCCGGTCTCGAACATCAGTGACACCTGCCCGGCGATCAGGTCGGTGACCGCGGGCGGTCCGCCCTTGTAGGGCACGTGCGCCATGTCGAGGCCCGCCGCGTGTTTGAACATTTCCATCACGAGGTGGTTGGTGACGCCGCTGCCACCGGAGGCGTAGTTCAGCTTGCCGGCTTGCGACTTCGCCAGTGCCACCAGCTCTTTCACGTTCGACGCGTTGACGGACGGGTGCACCACGAGGAACAGCGGCACCGTGGCCGACAGCGAGATCGGCTGGAAGTCCCGGACGGGATCGTAGGGCAGCTTGGCGTACAGCCCCGGGTTGACCGCGAGCGGGCCGCTCGAGCTCATCTGCAGCGTGTAGCCGTCGGCGGGGGCCTTCATCGCGATTTCGGTGCCGATGATCCCTGCGGCGCCGGGCTTGTTGTCCACGAAGAACGATTGCCCGAGGCGCGCGGACAGCTTGTCCGCCACGATGCGCGCGATGATGTCGGTCGCCTGTCCTGGGGGGAAGCCGACGATGATGCGCACCGGCTTGGCGGGGTAGCCCGCCTGTGCGGCCGCATCGATTGCCGCAACGACAGTCACTATCAGCGCAAGCGCCCGCAGCAGGTGTCTCATGCCTGTCTCCTTTGTCGTTATGCCGGATATTGTACAATTGTCTGGACAATTAAAGGAGGCACCATGGCAGGCGAATCGGTGAAGGTGGGAGAGAACCGCTACCGCGAGCGGTCCGGGCGGTACTTCGAGGATTTCGAGGTCGGCGCGACCTACGAGCACCGGCCCGGCCGCACGCTTACGGACACCGACAACACCTGGTTCGCGCTGCTCACCATGAACAAGCACCCGATCCATTGTGACGCGGAGTACGCGAAGCACTCCGAGTTCGGCAAGCCGCTGGTGGTGAGCACGCTGACGCTGTCGGTCCTGGTAGGCATGAGCGTGTCGGATACCAGCCAGAAGGCCATCGCCAACCTCGGCTGGGAAAAGATCACGCTCCCGAAGCCCGTGTTCGCGGGCGACACGCTGTATGCGGAATCGATCGTGATCTCCAAGCGCGAGTCCAAGTCCCGCCCCGACCAGGGCATCGTCACGATCAAGACCATCGGCCGTAACCAGCACAAGGAGGTCGTCTGCGAGTTCGAGCGCACGATGCTCGTGATGCGTCGCGGCAACCAGCTCGAAGAAGCAGCCGGCTACTAAAGGAAGGAATCACGATGAACGCCACCGCATCCCACCCCGCCCCGCGCTACCACGTAGGGCCGGACTCCCCCGAGGCGAAGCAGATCCTCGAGGCCATCGACCGCTGGCTCGTGCGTGAGGTCGAGCCGCACGTGATGAAGCTCGAGCACGACGACGTCTGGCCGGCGCAGATGGTGGAGCAGATGAAGGAACTCGGCCTCTTCGGCGCGACGATCAGCCCCGAGTACGGCGGCCTCGGCCTTTCAGCCGAACTGTACGGGCGCATCGTCACGCGCATTTCCGAGGTATGGATGTCACTCACCGGGATCTTCAACTCGCACCTGATGATGGCGCTCCTCACCGAGCGCTACGGCAGCGAAGCCCTGAAGAACAAGTACCTGCCCAAGTTCGCCAGCGGCGAGATCCGTGGCGGCCTCGCGCTCACCGAACCGAATGCCGGCACCGACCTGCAGGCGATCCGCACCAGGGCCGTAAAGACCGGCAACGATTACGTGCTGAACGGCACCAAGACCTGGATCTCCAACGGCATCCAGGGCTCGTGCTTTGCGGTGCTGGTGAAGACCAACCCCGAAGCCGAGCCACGCCACAAGGGCATGACGATGTTCCTGTGCGAGAAGGGGCCGGGCTTCACCGCCAGCAAGAAGCTCGAGAAGCTAGGCTACAAGGGCATCGATTCGGCCGAGTTGGTGTTCGACGACTACAAGATCTCCGCAGACAACCTCATCGGCGAAGAGGGGCGCGGCTTCCACCAGGCCGTGGGCGGGTTGGAACTGGGCCGCATCAACGTGGCCTCGCGCGGCGTGGGCATCGCGGCCGCGGCGCTGTCCGAGGCGGTGAAGTACTCCCAGCAGCGCCACACCTTCGGCAAGCCGATCTGCGAGCACCAGGCCATCCAGCTGAAGATCGGCGAGATGGCCACGCGCGTGGAGGCGGCGCGACTGCTAGTGAAGAACGCGGCGCAGATCTACGACCGCGGCGAGCGCTGTGACATGGAAGCCGGCATGGCCAAGTATTTCGCCACCGAGGCGGCCTTCGAGAACGCGCATGAGGCGATGCGCATCCACGGCGGGTACGGTTATTCCAAGGAGTTCCCGGTGGAGCGTCTGTACCGCGATGCGCCGCTGCTTTGCATTGGCGAAGGCACCAACGAAATGCAGCGAATGATCATCGCCAAGCAAGTCATCGCGCGCAACAAAATCTAAAAATAATTCGAGGAGACAGCATGAGAATTTTCGCCGCGGTAATCGCCACGCTGGTTGCCGTAGCAGCCCACGCGCAGACTGTGTTTCCGACCAAGCCGGTGCGCATCGTGGTGCCGTATGCGCCGGGCGGCGGCACGGACATCATCAGCCGCCAGATCGCGCAGAAGCTCGGCGAAGCCTGGGGGCAGAACGTTTTTGTGGAGAACCGCCCGGGCGCCAACGGCATCACCGGAACGGACCTCGTGCTCAAGTCCGCGCCCGACGGGCACAGCCTCGTGGTGGTGGTCGCGGCGCACGTCATCAATTCGAGCCTGCAGACCAAGATGCCCTACGACCCGGTGGCCGATGTCGCGCCGGTCACGCTGATCGCGCGCTCGCCGTGGGTGATCGTCTCCATCCCGACGCTGCCCGCAAAGACCCTGGGCGAGTTCGTCGCTTATGCCAAGGCCAACCCCGGCAAGCTCCGCTTCGGCAGTTCGGAGCCGTCTTCGCGCCTGGCCGGGGAGCAGTTCAAGCAGCTGGCCGGCATCAACCTCGAGCACATCCCCTACAAGGGTGGTTCGCAGATCATGACCGACATGCTGGGCGGCCAGATCGAGACCGGGTTCACCAGCACCCTCACGGTTCTTCAGCACTACAAGTCGGGCAAGCTCAAGGTGCTGGCGGTGGCGGGCAAGGCGCGGCATGCGTCCATGCCGGACGTGCCGACCGCGATCGAGGCGGGCTATTCCGAGTACGAGACCTACGCGTGGTACGGCATGTATGCGCCCAAGGGCACGCCGCGCGAGATCGTTGCGCGCATCCAGCAGGAGATCGCGCGGGTCGTGAAGCGCCCGGACACCGAGGAGCGCCTCGGCCAGTTTGGCGCCGAGCCGATCGCGAGCACGCCGGAAGATTTTGCCGCGTTCACGAAGGCCGAGTCGGAGAAGTTCGCCAAGCTCATCAAGGCGGCGGGGATCCAGCCGGAGTAGGGCTAGTCGGTCTTCAGTCCTGCCGCCTTCACGAAGGCGTCGAACTCTTCCGGGGTGGTGGGGCGCGGCACGGCGCCGCGGGTGGCGAACTGGGCGCGCACCTTGGGCAACGCGAGGATGCGGACAACTTCGGTTGATACCTGCTTCACGACGATCGCGGGTGTGGTGACGCACTAACCCCGACTCGGCAGGGACCGCAAAAAAACGGGCCGCGCACAGGAACGCGGCCCGGGGGACTTCCAGCAGTCACGGCTGAGTGAAATGCCCAGAACGTTCTGCTGATGGGAAGATAGTACCGGGTGCCGCGACAATCGAAGGGACGAAAAGGCGTGGTTTCCAGACCTACTTTTTTCGTGGAGGCGCAGTCGTGCCGCGCACGATCAATTCAACGGGCACCTGCTCTTCGCGCGGCACCTTGCGCCCCGCGAGGCGCTCCAGCAAGCGGGCGGCGGCGCGCCGTCCCACCTCGCCCGAAGGCACATGCAGCGTGGTGAGGCCTGGCGGCAACTCCGCGGCAAGCTCGATGTCGTCGAACCCGGTGATGGAAAGGTCCTCGGGCACGCGGATGCCGCGCTCGCGGCATTCGAGCATCGCGCCGAGGGCGAGCAGGTCGTTGCCACACACCAGCGCAGTGAAGTCGAGGCCTTCGGGGCGCTCGAGCAATTCGCGCAGCGCGGCGCGCCCGTGTCCCAGCGAAAACGTCGTCTCGACGATGCGCCCGTCCGCCTTCAGGCCACGGGCGGCAAGGGCCTCGCGCACGCCGGCGAGGCGCTCGCGGGCGCGGTCGTTGCCGGCGGTGTGGCCTGAAAGCACTGCGAACCTGCGGTGTCCGAGTTCGAGGAGGTGCTGCGTCGCCTTCGCCGATGCGTGGCGGTTGGAGAACCCTACGCAGTGGCGGTATCCGCTCGAGTCGAGGGTCCATGTGAACTCGCAGGGAATTCCGGCCTGTTCCACGGTTTGGAAAAGCTCGCGGGGGTGGTCGGCGCCGACGAGCACGAGCCCGTCCACGCCCCTCTCCAGCAGCGCGCGCGTCACGGCGACCTCCGTGTCGGGCGCATAGTCATAGGCGGCGAGGAGCAGCGTATAGCCGGACGCCGCGAGCTCCTGCGCGATCGCCTGGGTCGCGCTGGCGAAGATCGGGTTGTCCACCGTGGGCAGCACCGCGCCGATGGTACGCGAGCGCCGCGAGGCCAGCGCGCGCGCGGCGCCATGCGGCATGTAGCCCAGGCGCGCCGCGGCTTTTTCGACCTTTTCGCGCGTCTCGTCCCGTACGAGTCCGGGCTCGGCCAGCGCGCGGGAGGCGGTGGACAGCGACACCCCGGCGGAACGGGCGACATCGGCGAGGCGGGCGGAGGATTTGCGCATGGCGGGGCCAAGCATAGCAGCCCCGGCCGCGGATGAAAGCGCTGTCAGTGCTTTGCTGCGTTGCAGCTTGACTCTAGGGGGTGTGTAGATTTAGTCTGCATGAAAGCGCTTTCATTTATGGATCCCCCATGCCGATCGACTACCTCAAGAAGGCCGCCAAGACCCCCGAGACCGAGAGCGGCAACGCGCGCGCGGTCGTCGACAAGATGCTGGCCGAGATCGAGGCGCGCGGCGAAGAGGCCGTGCGCGAATACTGCAAGAGCCTCGACCACTGGACCGGCGAGATCATCGTCACGCCGGAGGCTTTCGAGAAGCGCACGCGGGACATCCCCGAAGGCACCAAGCGCGACATCGAATTCGCCACCGAGCGCGTGCGCCGCTTTGCGCTCGCGCAGCGCGACTCGATCAGCGAGTTCTCCACCGAGGTGAATCCCGGCCTCACTGCGGGGCAACGCCTGATCCCGGTGAACGTGGCCGGCTGCTACGTGCCCACCGGGCGCTATGCGCACATCGCCTCTGCCTACATGAGCGTCGCCACCGCCAAGGCCGCGGGGGTGCCGACGGTGATCGCGTGTTCCACCCCCTTCAAGGGCGGGCCCATCCATCCGGACGTGCTCTACGCGATGAAGGTCGCGGGCGCGGACGTGATGATGACGCTGGGCGGGGTGCAGGCCATCGCGGCGCTGGCCTATGGCCTCTTCACCGGCAAGCCCGCCGACATCATCGTCGGCCCGGGCAACAAGTTCGTGGCCGAGGCCAAGCGCGCGCTGTTCGGCAAGGTAGGCATCGACGTGTTTGCCGGCCCCTCCGAGGTTGCGGTGATCGCCGACGATTCCGCCGACCCGGCGATGGTCGCCTCCGACCTCGTGGGCCAGGCCGAGCACGGGCACGAGTCCCCCGCGTGGCTGTTCACCACGTCGAAGAAGCTGGCCGAGGACGTCATGCGCCTCGTGCCGCCGCTGATCGAAGCTCTGCCGCCCACCGCACGCGACGCAGCCGGTGCTGCGTGGCGCGACTACGGCGAAGTCGTTGTGTGCTCGACGCGCGAGGAGGTGGCGACCGTGTCGGACCGCTATGCCTCCGAGCACCTCGAAGTGCATGCCCGCGACCTTGACTGGTGGCTCGCACGCCTCACCTGCTACGGGTCGCTCTTCCTCGGCGAGGAGACCACCGTGGCCTACGGCGACAAGGCCTCCGGCACCAACCACATCCTGCCCACCAAGGGCGCGGCGCGCTATTCGGGCGGGCTGTCGGTGCACAAGTTCATCAAGACCGTCACCTGGCAGCGCATGACTCGCGAGGCCAATCGTGATATCGCCCAGGTCACGGCGCGTATCTCGCGTATGGAAGGCATGGAAGCCCACGCGCGTACGGCGGATGACCGCATGGACAAGTACTTCCCGGGCGAGAAGTTCGAGCGCGGGGCGCCGGTCGAACTCTGATGCGCATCCCGGCGCTTTTCGACCTCACCGGCAAGGTGGCCCTCGTCACCGGGGCCAACTCGGGCATCGGCGGCGCGATGGCTGAAGCGCTTGCCGAGTCGGGTGCGGCGGTCGTGCTGGTGGCGCGC
Organism: Bordetella parapertussis; assembly: GCA_945862265.1. Classification (GTDB taxonomy): domain Bacteria; phylum Pseudomonadota; class Gammaproteobacteria; order Burkholderiales; family SG8-39; genus SZAS-79. Next base: position 6,065 of record CAMAXP010000003.1, on the reverse strand, counting down.
CGTACGGCCGCACTGGATGCGGCCTGCGAACGAATCCGGTCTGCCGGCGGAAAGGCGGCGTCGATCGCCTGCGACCTCACCGACCGCGCTGCCATCGCCGACTGCGCGAGCAAGGCGCCGGTTTTTTTCGGCGCGCCGGACATCCTCGTTTCAGCAGCAGGCGTGAACGTCCGCCGCCCGATGACGGAGATCAGCGAGGGCGACTGGGACGCGACGCTCAAGCTCAACCTCGACGCGCCTTTCTTCCTCGCGCAAAAGCTCGCGCCGGCGATGATCGCCAAGGGGTGGGGCCGGATCATCAACATCGCCTCGCTGCAATCGGTGCGCGCATTCGGTAACAGCGGGCCGTACGGCGCATCGAAGGGTGGCGTAATGCAGCTCACCCGTGCGCAGGCCGAGGCCTGGTCGCGCGACGGTGTGAACACCAACGCCATCGCCCCGGGATTCTTCGCCACACCGCTCACCGCGCCCGTGGCCGGCGACCCGGCGCGCTGGGCGGCGATGGCCGAACGGACCATGATCGGCCGTAATGGGGAACTCGACGACCTGCGCGGCGTCACGGTGTTCCTCGCGAGCCGCGCCTCCGACTACATCACCGGCCAGACGATCTTCGTCGATGGCGGCTTCTCGTCCGGTTGACCAAGTACACACGCCGAACATGATGACAAGAACATCCAAACCCCGGTTAGCCAGCTATATGCCTGCCGTCCTTAGCGTCGGTGGCTTGATCTCCCTGTGGCTGGTAGCAACCGCATCAGGGATGGTGGGCCCGGCTCGCCTTCCGGGAGCGGCAGACCTATGGTCAGCATTGAGTCAACTGGTTAACCCCGGATACGCGGGCGGCACACTGCTGCAACAAGTGTGGTTCAGCATGCGACTTGTGCTTGCTGGATTCTTTGTGGCGGTAGCTACTGGGGTACCTCTGGGGATTGCGATGGGAATGAGCCCCCGTGTCGAGGCCTTCGTGAACCCCGCATTCCTGATGATCCGTCCGATTCCACCTTTGGCATGGATCCCATTGGCGATACTGTGGTTTGGTTTGGGCGACAGTGCGAAGATATTCGTAATCTGGTTCGGCGCGTTCGTACCGGCGCTTATTAATAGTTATACAGGCGCGCGTTCGGTCGATCCCACCCTGATCTCGGCTGCGCGAGTTCACGGCGCATCCCATCGGCACGTCGTGCTGGACGTCGTAATTCCTGGCGCGCTCCCTCTCATCTTTACGGGCCTGCGCCTCGCATTGCAGGCATCCTGGACTGCGCTTGTTGCGGCCGAACTGGTCGGAGCGTTCTACGGACTGGGCAAAGTGCTCATGACCGCGGCGCGCGACCTTTACCCCGGCATGATCGCCGTTACGATGATTTGCGTCGCAATCCTTGGCGCGGCCATGACATGGCTGCTTGGACGCGCCGAGCGACTGGCGACCCCATGGAGACCGGTCTGATGTCCGCCAAAGCGCGATATGCCACTCCTTCCCGCGGGGGGCTGATGTTGTTTTCGCTCGCCGGTGCCATCGTCTTTCTGGGTATCTGGTACTTGGCGCCGCGCACGGGATTGGTTTCCAGCGAATTTCTCCCCTCGCCAGGGAAGGCTGCGGAGACGTTTCTGTATTTGACGCATGAGCCCTTTGCCGGATACACGATTCAACAGCATCTGTGGTCCAGCGTCATCCGATTCAGCATGGGCTTTGGTCTGGCAGTGGTCATCGGTGTGCCTCTTGGACTGCTGATGGGGTGGTACCGCTGGCTGGACCGGGCAGTGGCTCCGATATTCGAAGGCATCCGATTCATAGCCCCGATTGCATGGGTGCCGTTCGCGGTCTTGTGGTTCGGCACTGGAATTGGCGGTCCGATCCTGATCATCTTCTCCGGCGCGTTCCCGGCCTGCGTCATCAATTCCTATCGCGGCGCCAAAATGACTGAGCCCTACTTGATTGAAGCTGCCCAGACCTTGGGCGCTCGGCAGTGGCACATCATTACCGAAGTACTTGTGCCGAGCGCAATACCCTCCATCGTTGCTGGCTTGCGCATCAGTGCGGGCGTAGGCTGGCAATCGCTCATCGGCGCCGAACTGATCGTAGTCTCGTCCGGCATTGGTTATCTGATGGTGCAGGGGCAGAGCAACCTCGCCACCGACAAAGTCATGGCAGGCATGATCGCAATCGGGTTCGTCGGAGCGCTTATCGACGTGACCCTGCGCGCACTCGAAAAGCAAATCAGAAGAGCCAACTAGGATGAGTTCCATATCGTTTGAGAGCATCGGTCGCACGTTTGAGGTGGGCGGGAAGCCTGTCATCGCACTCGACAAGATTGACCTCGAAATACGCGAGCGCGAGTTCGTAGCCATCGTCGGACCTTCCGGGTGCGGGAAGACGACCTTGTTGCGCATGGCTGCAGGCCTGGATTTCCCCACGTCAGGACGGGTCCTCGTAGGGGGGCGAGAAATCACCGGGCCGGGACCGGATCGAGCGGTCGTGTTCCAGCAATTCGCATTGTTTCCCTGGAAAACAGTGCGGCAGAACATCGGTTTTGGCCTGAAGTGCACCGGAGTGGCAAAGGCAGAGCGCGAAGCCGCCATTGACCACTACATAAAGCTGGTGGGTCTCGAGGGCCACGGGGCGGCCTATCCCAGCCAGCTATCCGGAGGCATGCAGCAACGTGTCGCAATCGCGCGGTCCTATGCACTGAAGCCCGAGGTGCTGCTGATGGATGAACCGTTCGGTGCCCTCGATGCACAGACACGCATCGAGATGCAGGAGGAAATCATTCGCCTGGCGCGGGTGAGTCCGCGGACAGTCATGTTCATCACCCACTCGGTCGAAGAGGCCGTGTACCTGGCCGACAGGGTAATCGCAATGAGTCGCGGTCCCGGGCGGATACGCGAGAGCATTGACATTGCACAGATGCGAAAGGAGGAAAAGTGGGACGAACTGCCGATTGAAGATGTCATGGACCTAGCATCGTTCAATCATCTCAAGACGCGGATCTGGAAGCTATTGCGGCATGGTCAAACGGCAGGAACGCGTTTGCAGCATTAAAACGTATGCAGTACGAAGTCGCGGATCAGATTCTTAAAACACAAAGGAGAAGAGGATGAACAGGAAATCCGTTATTGGATTGGTGGGAGTGGCGATTACGCTGCTTCTGTGCGCAGCCAGGCCAGCGCTCGCCCAGCCAATCAAGATCAGCTACCAGCCGGCGCTTTACTGGTCGCTGCCGTTTCATATCGCCACGGAAAAGGGCTGGTGGAAGGAGGTCGGGCTCGAACCCACCTTTACTTCGTTTCCGTCCGGCGCTCCTCAGGTCGCCGCCGTACCGGCCAAATCGTGGGATATCGGCGGAACCGGATCCGCACCCGCAGTACTGGGTGCGGTCAGGGTGAAGCTGCTGACGGTGGGGATCATCCTAGATCAATCCGCGATCAACGCAGTAATGGCTCGTGGTAGCGAAGCAGAAGCGATCCAGAAGAATCCGGCGATGCTGAAGGGTAAGCAACTGTTGCTAACAACGAACTCCACGGGCGAGTACGCCGCCCTCGCGTGCCTGGGAAAATGGGGTCTGAAGCCGAACGATATGCAGGTCGTCAACCTTGGCCAGGCCGACGTGATTGCCGCGTTCAGCAGCGGAAACGGTGCTCTGGCCGGCTTGTGGGCCCCCAATATGTTCACCCTTGAAAAGAGGAGCGGTGCGAAGGTTCTCTGCACCGGCAAGGAAGGTGGCGTAGGAATCCCCACCGCGATAGTAGTGCGCGCTGATTTTGCGGAAGAGCATCCGAAGCAGGTAGCGGCTTTTCTCGCGGTGATGTCACGTTCGCTCGCCTGGCAGCGGGACAACAAGGCGGAAACGTTTCAACTCATGAAGCGCTGGTACAAGCAGGGTGGTGTGGAACTCGACGACAAGTACCTCCAGCAGGAAATCGACATCGAGACCACATACTCGCTGGATGATCAGTTGCAGGCGTTCGATCGAAGCAAAGGTGCGTCGAAAATGGATCAGTGGTTCGCCGGGCTCAGCGCGTACCTGCAATCCACCGGAACACTCAAGGAAACACCGAACCCGCAGGGCTATATCACCGACAAGTACCTGAAGATGGTCAAGGATGATCCGAAGCTGCTCAAATTCGCGCTTGGACAGTAAGAACGGCGAGCAACGATCGACATGACCCCGGGGGAAGCGCAATGAAAGAGCTCGACGAACTGGTACGCGTGAGGGAGCAGATCATCCCGCGCGCAAACCTCAAGCGGCTGGCAAAGCGTAACAACTACGCCGGGCTGCTGTTCCTTGCGTTTCACTTCGGGGTAATTGCATGCACCGGATGGCTCGTTTACGTCAGTCTCGGGACGATGTGGGTTGTCCCGGCGATCTTCGTGCACGGCGCGATGCTGGCGACATTGTTTGCGCCCATGCACGAGACGGCTCACGGCACAGCGTTCAGGACGCTGCGGCTTAACGAGGCAGTCTTGTGGCTATGCTCGCTGATCTACATTTTTCCGCCACACTGGTTCAGGTATCACCATGCGTTTCACCATACCTATACCCAGGTGAGGCGTATGGATTCCGCAATGGTGCTGCCGAAGCCGATCACCCTTAAGCAGTACCTGTACTACGTTTCAGGACTGTTTGTATGGAAGCGGAATCTGTCTTATCTTTTCGGCCACGCTCTTGGCCGCATAGACCCCGCGGAAAGGTCGTATGCCCCCGAGGACCAGTTTCCCGTTCTGATACGCCAGGCCCGCATCATGCTCGTCATATACGCGGCCATAGGAATTGTCGCTTTCGCCTATGGCTCCTGGGCGCCGGTGATCTACTGGCTCCTGCCGCGAGTCGCAGGGGAATCCTATGCGCGTTGGATCCGGGTCGCGGAGCACACTGGCTGCGCCGAAGGATCAGATCCTCGTGTGAATACGCGCACCACGCTGACCAATCCCTTTATCCGCATCCTTTGGTGGAACATGCCTTATCACGCGGAACATCACCTGTGCGCGTACATACCGTTTCACGCGCTGCCGAAGCTACATCTTCAGGTCAGGGACAAGGTAACCGTGTCTTCGGGTGGGTATTTCAGCGTGCATGCGGATCTGTTTCGAAAATTTATCCGGTTGCGGCATGACCCCCGTACGCAGTAGAAATGGAAGGGAGGAGTTCGACATGACAGGCACGGAATCAGGCAGGTGGCATCGCGCCGCTGCAACATCGGACATTGAGGACGACGACGTATTGGGGGTGCTTCTTGGCGATCAAGGGGAGCATGAAGTCGCGCTGTACAAGATCCAAGGAAGCTACTACGCAACGGCTGATCGTTGTACGCATCAGACAGCCCGGTTGTCCGACGGACTGGTAATCGACGACTGCATCGAGTGTCCGTTGCACCAGGGCCGGTTTCACGTTCCTACCGGAAAAGCCAAAGGCGCACCGGTCAGCATCTACCTCAAGACGTATCCGACGAAGGTGGAGGAGGACGCGCTGTATGTCCTGATCGAGGACATCCAGTTCGACTGACCAGACTGTCTCGCGTTGCTCGGGTGATGTCCTTGCTACAACGCCTTGCTCAATCTTGGCGGGGTCGCTGTAACCGCTCGTTACACTTTTTCCGTTGAGTGTTCGCCGCTTTAGGGGTCCAATGGCCCCCATGAGTCCCGTCCACGATGGGAAGGAGCGGCACATGAAGATCCTCAAATCGATAGTGCTGGCGGCGGCCCTGGCGGCCACCGTTGCGCCGACCCTTGCGGAAGCCCGTGGTGGACATGGTGGCCGCGGCGGCCACCACCACGGCGGGCATCGCGGCGGGCATGGCTGGAGCATCGGCCTCGCAATCGGCATACCGCTCCTCGCGGCGGCGGCGCTTGCGCCCCGCTACTACTATGCCCCGCGCGTCTATGCGCCGGCGTATTACGACCCTTTTGCGTACCCGCAGACCTACGCGCCGGCCTACGTGCCGGCCTATGCGCCGGCCTACATAGAGCAGCCGCAGTACTCGCAGCCGGCTTACCAGCAGCCCGGCTACCCGCCTTCGGTTCCCATGCAGGTGCCGCCGCAAAGCCAAGCGCCCCAGCAGCAACAGCAGCA
>CAMAXP010000002.1 GCA_945862265.1 Bordetella parapertussis | reverse complement strand
CTGACCACTGCAATCAAGGAGTACATCGATTTGCACAATAAAAATCCCAAGCCTTTCGTATGGACTGCCAAGGCCAATGACATCCTTGCCAAGGTCATTCGCGCCAACAGCCGCTTAAGTTCCAAACAGAACGAAGCACTACACTAGTTGGCTGAATGTTGATGCCGACTGCCTGAGCCCGCCAAGCCCGTACCCTTTCGAGAGAGAGACCCATTCAAAAATTTGACGACCGCTATGAACTCGTGTCGCAAGGCACTTGAGAAGCTCATCTGGTGAGCTACCCGATGCCGGCGAGCAGCCGGTCGATGAGATCACTGGCCTGGCGCTGCCGGAGAACCCTGGCCTCGCGCAGTTCGGCATCTGGCCCTTCACCAAGCTCGAACTTGGCCACCGAAACCGGCCCGTCCTTGCGGTAGCCCTCGGTCGTCTGGTCACTGGCGAATCGGCGCCTCAGGACATCGAGCCCTTCCTGGATGACCGCCGAATGCGTGCCGGACAGCGCATGCCCAAAGGCAGCGACGACGGCGCCGAGCCCGTCTGGGGCATGCTCGATGCAGTAGATCAGGTCATGGGCGTCCTTGCGCTCGAAACGCTGGTCGAACGCGAAGGCCTTCAGGCAAGTGAAGCTGACGATGTCCGCATGCTTGACGCGTTCGGTGGCCATGCCGTTCTCGCCCAGCAGCTCCGCACGGATCTCTGTGACCTGATGCAGGTCGAAAACGATGGACGAGTGCGGAATGTTGAGCGCCGAGATCGTGCCTTCCGTCGGCAACGGCTGCACCCGGCCACCGGCGATCTGAGGCGCATCTGCCAAGAGCTCCAGCGCCATCAGCGCCCCGTGCTCGGTGCGCGTCTGCCATCGCCACGAAAGCTTCAAACCCTGTTCGTTGACAGCGCGCTCGAACCCCATGCGCTTGAGGTTGTCCTCCAGCGAGTGGTACGCGTCGGTGTCGGCCAGGAGCTGCAGATCGATGACAATGTCGACATCCAGCGTGCCGGCGTGCGCAGGCACGTCGGGTGGACGCTGGGGCACCAGATAGCGCGGCGCCAGACCTCCGACCAGGAAGACCGACTCCTTCCAGGGCCCGAGCCCACGCAATAGCGTGACGAGGACACGCTCGCAGTCCACGGTGTAGGCATCGCTGTATCCGCCGAAGTGCGAAGGTTTGACCATCAGAAGCCGATCCTTTCCTTGCGCAGGTGCTCGGCCAATTCCTTGGCGCGCCCCTCGGCGCGCACCAGGTCCAGATAGGTCTGGATCGGGCTGGCCAGCCAGACACCGTCCACCCGCTGCCTGAACAGCAGATCCCCCGGCGACTTGGCGTCGATGACCACCAGATTCGCGCCCTCGCTGACGGGGCGGGCGCCCAGCTGACCCAGCGCAGCCTCGGTGGCCGAACCGGCCGGCAAGCGGATGCGAACCTGGGAGACGTTCGACAGAAAAGGGGCGTAGCGCTGGGCCGCCGCTTCGTGGGTTACCGCATAGCCGATCCCATGCGAAGAACACACACCGTCGAGTCCTGTGGCCAGGTCGTCGACCTTCATGGAAGGAACGAAGAACCTGCGCATCGCCTCAGCCGGTTGCTGCCGCAGACTCGTGGCCCAGGCATCCAGCAGTGCCGCAGGCTGACTCGCGCGCCGCTGCTTGCCAGGCCCCTGCCCCCGTGAATCCATCCAGTCGAGTCGTTCCAGTTCGGTCAAGACCATCGACACCGTCGACGGGGATGCCGAGACGTCCTCGGCCAGTTCGGTCACACCCAGCCAATCCTCGCGGCGCATCAGCAGGCCATGCAACACGTGAGCGCGGCGCCCGGAAAACAGCGAACGGATGGCGCGGGAGGTCGACTTCGACGGTGGCTTGTCCACGAAGAAGAGCGCGCCCGGTGCCGGGAGGTACAGGCTGCCCCCGGCGTCGAAATAACCGACCCGCTCCGCTTTCAGCAGGTCCTTGGCGCCCGGAGAGATCGATTCGGCCGCGAGTAGCGGCACGGCGCCTTCTGCGCCGGCATCGCCAGTGCGGCGCGACGCCGCATCCCGGATCTGCCAAAGTGCTTGCCGGACATCCCGCGGATAGAGCGCCTTTCGGATCCCGACTAGCAGTGCCAAGGGACGCCCGGCAACCTGCATCGAGACCGACACGTCGTTCACTGCGGCCTGTACGCCAGAGTCGCCCGGGCACGCGAGATCGGCCGTCACGTCCGGGAGGGCCCGCAGGGCTTCCAGGAGTTCGGCGATCAACGCGCTCTCGACTTCAGATGTGTTCACGACCATGCCTCGTGGGTTATTCGCTGTACAGCGAATAAAAGAACTGTATAGAATATTCATCAGAAAGGCAATATTCGCTGCACAGCAAACTTGACCCAGAATCAGCTCAGGCGACCCAAACACCGTCACGACACCTTCGGTTGATGCGAGACGTGATCGAGTCGTTCAAGCCAGAGCAATCGCTATGAGTCAAGTTCATCCCGTTGCTCGAACGACGCCCCGCACGCGGGCGGAGATGCGGTCGACACAACATTCTCTCGAAACGCCAGCATGGATGCCCAGTTGGCCGGGGAGGACGGAATTTATCTGTCGAGAGGTCGCGAGCTACTTCAAGCGCCGGCGCCTGATCGCCAACCAGGTCATCAGCCCCAAATCCCTCCAGACAGAAATCGACAAGGGGCTGGTGGCGTATTTGAAAGCGGCTAAGTAATCCCTACCCCTGCACCAGCCTCTGCCCGTGCTCGCGCACGGTGTGGAACCCCACCTTCGGCCAGCGCTCCTGCGTGACCTGCAGCACGGGCTTGTTCGGCGCGAGGAACACGGGGTTGCCGTCGATGTCCTTGGCAAGCCGCGCGGCCTGGTCGCGCTCGAAGTTGCGCCGCGTGGTGTCGTCCGGAAACGTGAGCCACAGCGCGATGTGGATGTCGGCCGGGTCGTAGAGCGCATCGACCTTGTATTCGGTCGCCAGGCGCGAGGCCACCACCTCGAACTGCAGTTGGCCCACCGCACCCAGCAGCGTGTAGCCGGTGGCGGTCTCCAGCACCTGGATCGCGCCCTCCTCGCCGAGTTCCTGCAAGCCCTTCTGCAGGGGCTTGGCCTTGAACGGGTCGCGCGGCCGCGCGTAGCGGAACATCTCCGGCGCGAAGTACGGGATGCCCTTGAATGAAAGCGTCTCGCCCTCGGTCAGCGTATCGCCGATCTGCAACTGGCCGTGGTTGTGGATGCCGATGATGTCGCCGGCCACCGCATCCTCGCTGTGGACGCGCTCGTTGGCCATGAAGGTCAGCGCGTTGGCGATCTTCATCTCCCGGCCCACGCGGGTGTGCTGCACTTTCATGCCCGGCTTGTAGCGCCCCGAGCAGACACGGAAGAACGCGATCCGGTCGCGGTGCCGCGGGTCCATGTTGGCCTGGATCTTGAACACGAAGCCCGAGAACGGCGCCTCGGCCGGCTGCACCATGCGCGCGCCGGCGTCGCGCGGCTGCGGCGGCGGTGCCCACTCGACCAGCGCCTGCAGGATCTCCTGCACGCCGAAGTTGTTGATGCCCGAGCCGAAGAACACCGGCGTCTGCGTGCCCGCCAGGAACCGCGGCAGGTCGAAAGGCACGCTGGCGCCCGAGAGCAACTCCACATCGGCGCGCAGCTGCGCGACCTCCTCGGGAAAGAGTTCATCCAACCGCGGGTTCGCGATGCCCTCGATCGTCTCGCTCTCGCCGCCGCGCTTTTCCTCGCCGGGCGTGAAGCGCAACAGCTGGTCCTGCAGCAGGTGGAACACGCCGCGAAAGCCCTTGCCCATGCCGAGCGGCCAGCTGATCGGCGCGCAATCGATCTTCAGCACCGACTCGATCTCCTCGAGCAGCGCGAAAGGCTCGCGCACCTCGCGGTCCATCTTGTTCACGAACGTGATGATCGGCGTGTTGCGCAGGCGGCACACCTCCAGCAGCTTGATCGTCTGCGCCTCCACGCCCTTGGCCGCGTCGATCACCATCACCGCCGCATCCACCGCCGTCAGCACGCGGTAGGTGTCCTCCGAGAAGTCCTCGTGGCCGGGCGTGTCGAGCAGGTTGATCGTGTGGCCGGCGTAGTCGAACTGCATCACCGAGCTGGTCACCGAGATGCCGCGCTGCTTCTCGATCTCCATCCAGTCCGAGGTCGCGTGGCGCGAGCTCTTGCGGGCCTTGACCGTGCCCGCCATCTGGATCGCGCCGCCAAAGAGCAGCAGCTTTTCGGTCAGCGTGGTCTTTCCGGCGTCGGGGTGCGAAACGATCGCAAAGGTGCGCCGGCGCGCTACATCTCGCACGAGGTCGGCAGGGAGGGCTGGCGTATTCATGGGGCGGTACTCTGGCAGGGCGCGGATTATAGCCCGGCCCCTCGTGATATAGTTTTCGCGTCCCGCCCCGCAGACGCAAGGCCGCCCTCTGTTTTCCCTGCAATATGTACCTGTTTCGGTACAAAATTGCCACAAGAGCGGCTCCTGTTGCGGACTTTTAAAAACAAAGTTCGAGATTCAGACCATGGCAGACCGTCAGTTCGGTATCGAAACCTTGTGCCTGCACGCCGGCCAGATCCCGGACGCGGCCACCGGCGCGCGGGCCCTCCCGATCTACCAGACCACGTCGTTCGTGTTCGATTCGGCCGAGCACGCCTCGAGCTTGTTCAACCTGCAGACGTTCGGCAACGTCTACTCGCGCATCTCCAATCCCACGGTGTCGGCGTTCGAGGAGCGCGTGGCCGCGATCGAGAACGGCCGCGCGGCGCTGGCCACCGGCTCGGGGCAGGCAGCCGAGGCCGTGGCGATCCTGACGCTGTGCGAATCCGGCGACCATATCGTCTCGGCCTCCACGCTCTACGGCGGCAGCTACACCCTGCTCGGCGTCAACCTCGCCAAGTTCGGCATCGAAACGACGTTCGTCGACCCGGACGACCCGGAAAATTTCCGCCGCGCGCTGAAACCCAACACCAAGCTGGTCTACGCCGAGACGCTCGGCAATCCCCTCATCAACCTCATCGACATCGAAGCCATCGCGAAGATCGCCCACGAAGCCGGCGTGCCGCTGATGATCGACAACACGGTGCCCTCGCCCTACCTCTGCCGGCCGTGCGACTTCGGCGCGGACATCGTCGTGCACTCGGCCACCAAGTACATCGGCGGCCACGGCACCACCATGGGCGGAGTGATCGTCGAATCCGGCAAGTTCCCTTGGGACAACGGAAAGTTCCCCGGCATGACCGAGCCCTCGCGCGGCTACCACGGCGTGCGCTTCTACGAGACCTTCGGCGACTTCGGCTACACCATGCGCGCGCGCATGGAGATCATGCGCACCTTCGGCCCGGTGCTCGCGCCGATGGCGGCCTGGCAGCTGATGCAGGGCCTCGAGACGCTCCACGTGCGCATGGACCGGCACTGCGCCAACGCGCTGGCGGTCGCGCAGTTCCTGCAGAATCACCCGCAGGTGGCTTGGGTGAACTACCCCGGCCTGCCGGACAACAAATACCACGCCCTCGCGAAGAAGTACCTGCCCAAGGGCGCCTCGGGGTTACTCAACTTCGGTGTGAAAGGTGGCGCCAAGGCGGGCGAAAAATTCATCGAGGCCGCGACCTTCATGAGCCACCTCGCAAACATCGGCGACGCGAAGACCCTGATCATCCACCCGGCCTCGACCACGCACCGGCAGATGTCGGAAGAAGAGCAGCTCAAGGCCGGCGTGTTGCCCGACATGGTGCGCATGTCGGTGGGACTGGAAACGCTCGACGACATCCTCTGGGACATCGACCAGGCGTTGTCGGCTGCATCGAAAGCGTAAAAGACGAAACAAGGAGCACTTCATGCTGAGCTACCAGGTCACCGAACACGGCAAGCCCCTGCAACAGGTCTTCACGCAGGCGCCGAAACCCAAGGGCACCGAAGTCCTCGTGCGCATCACGCGCTCGGGCGTCTGCCACAGCGACCTGCACATCTGGGACGGCTACTTCGACCTCGGCGGCGGCAAGCGTTTCTACGTCAAGGACCGCGGCTGCGTGCCGCCCTTCACGCTCGGGCACGAGCCGTTCGGCGTCGTCGAGGCCTTCGGCCCCGGCGCACTCAAGGCCATGAAGGGACTCAAGAAAGGCCAGCGCCGCCTGGTCTACCCGTGGATCGGCTGCGGCAAGTGCCCGGTATGCAAATCCGGCAAGGACAACTACTGCGTGTCGGGGTCCCGCTTCCTCGGCATCAACCGCGCCGGCGCGTATTCCACCCACCTGCTGATCCCGCACCCGCGCTACCTCGTCGACACCGCCGGCATCGACGACGCGTTCGCATCCACCCTTGCCTGCTCCGGCCTCACCACCTACAGCGCGATCACCAAGCTCCCCGAGCTCGGCCCGCGCGACTGGGTGGCGGTGCTGGGCTGCGGCGGCCTCGGGCTGGTGGCGATCTCGATCCTCAAGGGCATGGGCATCCGCAACGTGATCGCCTGCGATGTCGACACAGGCAAGCTCGCTGCCGCCAAAAAGCTCGGCGCAAAGCTCGTGCTGGACACCCGCGCCCCGGACGCCACCCAGAAGCTGGCGGCGCTGGCCCAGGGCAACCTCGCCGGGGTGATGGACTACGTCGGCATGCCCGCCACCTTCTCCACCGCCTACCCTGCGATGCGCAAAGGCGGGCGCTACGTGCTGTGCGGCCTCTTCGGCGGGGAGATCACGCTCTCGATGCCGCCGATCGCGCAGCGCAGCGTCGGCATCATCGGCTCCTACGTAGGCGACCTGGCCGAACTGAAGGCGGTCGTGGCGCTGGCCAAAAAGAAGAAGCTGAAGCCCATGCCCGTCGAGACCCGCCCGGCGTCGGAGGTCAACCGCACGCTCGACGAGCTCAAGGCCGGCAAGATCCTCGGCCGCGTCGTGCTGGATTTTGAAACAGCGAGCGAAAACGCGCCCGGCTGACCGGGTTTGCCGGGGGCAGCCCGGGGGTTCTCCCTTTATACTCTGGGGATGACACCCTACAACTGGAATTTCCCCTACAGCTGGCCGCGTAAGCCGGTCCTCGCGGCCAACGTCGTCGCCACCACCCAACCGCTCGCGGCACAGGCCGGGGTGCGCATGATGCTCCAGGGCGGCAACGCCGTGGACGCGATCCTCGCCACCGCCATCACGCTGACGCTGGTCGAGCCGGTCTCCAACGGCATCGGCTCGGACCTCTTCGCCATCCTCTGGGACGGGAAAGAGCTCCACGGCATCAACTCCTCGGGCCGTTCGCCCGAAGGCTGGACGCCCGAGTACTTCGCCAAGACCTACCCCGACCTCAAGGCCATGCCGACCCGCGGCTGGAACACGGTCACGGTCCCGGGCTGCGTCGCCGGCTGGAAGATGCTGTCGGAGCGCTTCGGCAAGCTGCCGTTCGAGAAACTCTTCGAGCCCGCCATCGGCTACGGCCGCAACGGCTTCCTCGTCTCGCCCACCATCGCCCGCCAGTGGGCCGTCCAGGCCAAGGAACTGCACGTTCAGCCCGGCTACGCCGAAGCCTTCATGCCCGGCGGCCGCCCGCCCGAGGCCGGCGAGATCTTCCGCTTTCCGGACCACGCCGCAACGCTCGAGAAGATCGCCGTCACCAAGGGCGAGACCTTCTACCGCGGCGAGATCGCCGAGAAGCTCGTCGCGCACAGCGCCCAGCATGGCGGCGTGATGAAGGCCTCCGACCTCGCCGCGCACCAGTCCGACTGGACCCCGCCGATGGAAATCGGCTACCGCGGCTACACCGTGCACGAGCTCCCGCCCAACGGCCAGGGCATCGTCGCGCTGATCGCGCTCGGCATCCTCGAGCAGTTCGACGTCTCGAGCTTCCCGGTGGACTCCGCCGACAGCCTGCACCTGCAGATCGAGGCCACCAAGATGGCGTTTGCCGATGCGCGCAGGTTCGTGGCCGACATGGACTGGATGGACATCAAGCCCGAGGCGCTCCTGAACCGCGACTACCTCAAGTCGCGCGCCAAGCTGCTCGACATGAAGAAGGCCCAGGACTTCGGCCACGGCACCCCGCCCAAGGGTGGCACCGTGTACCTCACCGCCGCCGACGCGGGCGGCATGATGGTGTCGCTGATCCAGTCGAACTACATGGGCTTCGGCTCCGGCATCGTCGTGCCGGGCACCGGCGTGTCGCTGCAGAACCGCGGCTCCACCTTCGTGCACACCCCGGGCCACCCCAACCAGGTCGCGCCGAAGAAGCGCCCCTACCAGACCATCATCCCGGGCTTCGTCACCAAGGACGGCAAGCCCGTCATGAGCTTCGGCGTGATGGGCGGCACCATGCAGCCGCAGGGCCACATGCAGGTGATGGTGCGCATCGCCGACTACAACCAGAATCCCCAGGTCGCCTCCGATGGCCCGCGCTTTCGCGTCGTGCAGGGCATGGAAGTCAACGTCGAGGGCGGTTTCTCGACCTCGGTGCTCGAGGAACTCACCCGCCGCGGCCACAAGCTTGCCGAACTGAAGGAAGGCTACATGGACTTCGGCAGCGCGCAACTGATCTGGAAAATGGACAACGGCGGCGGCTATTTCGCGGCCTCCGATCCCCGCCGCGACGGCCAGGCGGTAGGGTTCTAGAAAAAATGGGGTCAGAGTCGACTTTCTTTCTCGGCCGGAGCGAGTGAACGCTCGTGGAAAAAAGTCGACTCTGACCCCATTTTGCTTAAAAGCGTAAAAACGGAGACTCCAATGCTGAAAGTCTGGGGACGTGCCAACTCGTCCAACCTGAAGAAGGTCACTTGGCTCTGCGAAGAGATCGGCCTGCCGTACAACCGCATCGATGCCGGCATGGCCTTCGGCGTGGTGAACACGCCCGAGTACAAGAAGCTGAACCCCAACGGCCTCGTGCCGACGATCGAGGACGAAGGCTTCGTGCTGTGGGAATCCAACGCCATCGTGCGCTACCTCGCCGCCAAGCACGCCGCGGGCACGCTGTGGCCCACCGACCTGCAGGTGCGCGCCGACTCGGACCGCTGGATGGACTGGTGCACGAGCACGCTGTGGCCGACCTTCCGCCCGGTGTTCTGGAACCTCATCCGCACGCCTGAAGACAAGCGCAACATGAAAGAAGTCGAGGAAGGCGCGAAGAAGACCGCCGAAGTCCTCGCGCGGCTGGATGGTTATCTCGCCGGGCGCCAGTTCGTGGCCGGCGACCAGCTCACCATCGGCGACATCGCGTTCGGCCCGGTCGTGTACCTCGTGAACAACGTGATGCCCGAGCGCCCCAAGCTCGCGAACTACGACGCCTGGTACGACCGCATGGCCTCGCGCCCGGCGTTCAAGAAAGCCGTAGCGCTGCCGGTCGCGTAGGCGCGACCCCATGCTGCGCGTCTGGGGCCGGGTCAACTCGGTCAACGTCAAGAAGGTGCTGTGGTGCGTGGGTGAGCTCGGGCTGCCGTTCGAGCGCATCGATGCGGGCATGGAGTACGGCGTAGTCGGCACGCCCGAGTACCAGGCGATGAACCCGAACAGCCGCGTGCCCACCATCGACGACGACGGCTTCGTGCTGTGGGAGTCCAATGCGATCGTGCGTTACCTGTCGCTGCAGTACGGCCTCGGCACGCTGTGCCCCGAAGACCCGCGGCAGCGCGCCGACAGCGACCGCTGGATGGACTGGACCACCGCGCAGCTCTCGCCGACCTTTCGCGAAGTGTTCTGGGGCATGGTGCGCACCGCGCCCGAAAAGCGCGACATGGCCTTCATCGAGAAGAACCGCGTCGCCACCGCCAAGGCGTTCGACATCGTCGACAGGCAGCTCGGCACGCACGCCTTCATTGCGGGCGACCACCTCACGATGGGCGACATCCCGCTCGGCTGCTACGCGCACCTCTGGCTCAGCATGCCGATCGAGCGCCCCGCGCACCCGAACCTCGCAGCCTGGCACAAGCGATTGCTCGAGCGGCCGGCGTTCAATGCGGGCGTCAACACCCCGCTGAGCTGAGCGTGACAGCGAGCGCGCCGCAGCGCTCCTGCTCCGGGCGCGCGGCGAGCACCTTCACCGCCGCATAGAACTTCTTCAGGTCCCCGCCCTCGGCCTCGAGCATCCGCTCGAACCCCGGCACGTATTTGGAGTACGTCGTGATCGACGTCAGCAGCGCGTTGCCGGGCGCAGTGCCCACGATGGGGTCGTACCCCGCAAACCCGCCCCACGTCGCTTTCAGCGCCGCGTAGTCGCGCCGGAACTGTGCAAAAGCCTCGCCCTTCGCGATGCGCATCGCCGCCGGGTCGATCTTGCGCGCATAAACCTCGTCGAGCCGCGCCTTGGCGGCGCCGATCAGCGCAATGAACTCGCGCTGCCGCGCCCGGCCGGCGAGGAAGGCTGCGTGGTCGCCCGCGCGCCGGTTCGCCTCCAGCCAGCGCCGCACGCCGGCCCGCTCCACCGCCACCGCGAACGACTCGTTGAAGAGCGTGTCGCCCTTCAAGTAGACCACCTGGTGCGCGAGCTCGTGGAAGATGAGGCGCGCGAGCTCCGCCTCCGGGTAGCGGATGAAGGTCGACAGCAGCGGGTCGTCGAACCAGCCGAGCGTGGAATACGCCGGGATCCCGCTGACCTGCACGTCGTAGCCTTTTCCGCGCAGCGCCTCTGCGTGCTCGCGCGCGTCGGCCTCGCCGAAGTAACCGCGATAGGTCACGCAGCCGGCGACGGGAAAACACGACTCCACCGCCTGGGTCGAAAACTCCTCTGCCGCCACTACGTTCCAGACCACGAACGGACGCCCGAGGTCGGCATAGCGGCGATAGCTTTCGTTGTCGGGCAGGCCGAGCTCGCGGCTCGCAAACTCGCGGATCTCGCGGGCCAGCGCAAGCTTGCCGCGCAAATCCGCGGACGTGGCCGGGTCGACCATCACCTCTTCGAGCTTCTGCGCGCGTCGCGCGATTTCGAACTGCCCCCCGGCCGCCTGCAGGTAGTAGCCGAGCGTCTCGCATCCCGCGAGCACCATCGCGCAGGCCGCAACCGCAACGGCACGGAGTGCGCTACGCGTCATGCGAGAACCGCCCGTGCGCGAGGAACTGCGCCGTCTGCGCCGCCACCCGCGCGGAAAAGATCAGCTCCGTGTGGCCCACCGGCAGCACGATCCGGTCGGCCATGCCTTCGACCTCTGCCTCTTCCAGCCGCACCACGCCGTCGTTCACCTCGGGCAACCGCCCGAGCACGCGCGCAAGGCCGATCGGCACGCTGCCGGCGATCACTCCCAGCGGGGCGCCGCCATGCGCCTGCGCGTTCCAATGCGCGACGCGCCCTTCCTTCCAGAGGGGCGCGCTTTCGCCCAGCATCCAGCGGCCGGGCGCCAGCTGCGCGAGCCTGCGTCCCGCCATGCAGCCGCGCGCGGGTGTGCCGAGCAGCACCGCGGACGCAACGGGCGGCGGATTCGGCCCGGCGAGCGCCGCAAGCACGACGAGCCCGCCCAGGCTGTGCCCCACGAAGTGCACCGGCGCGCCGCCGGCCGCATCGCGTGCAAATCGCGCAAGTCGATCCGCATGCATGGCGAGCGGTTTCCTGCGGCTCGCATAGTCGAAGACGTGGGTGCGATACCCGAAGCCCGCGAGGCGCGAGGCGAGCGGCGACATGACGATCCCCGGCATCCACAGCCCGTGGAGGAGGACAACGTCGCGGATGACGTCGGCGCCCATCGATTGGATCCTAACGTCGGCGCAGCAGCAGCCACGCCCCTGCGAGAAGGGCGGGCGAACCGAAGAGCGCGTAGGCGCCGGCGTAGTTGCCGCCGAACGCGAGCGCCTGCGAGAAGAGCGGCGGGCTCACCACCACGCCGAAAAAAGTGAAGAACATGCAGCCGCCCGTCGCCTGCCCCGCCTTGCCGGGCGGCGCGAGGCGCGCGACCTCGGCGAGGAACACGCCGTTCCAACCCACCGCCGTCGCCCCGAACGCCGAGGCGTAAACGAACAGCAGCCACACCGGCCAGGCCGGCGAGGCCGCGAGCGTGAGCAGCGCCGAGAGCCCCATGCCGAGGCCGAGCAGCCCGAGCATCACGCGACGCGTCAGCAACCGGTCGGCCACCACACCCCACAGGATGCGGCCGACCATGCTCGCCAGCTGCGAGGCCGCCATCACCATGCCGGCCAGCACGAGGGACATCTCGAAGGCCTCGATGAGGAAGGTCACGAGGTAAGCCACCAGCGTGATCTGCACCCCGGCGAAGATGAACGACACCACGGCCATCTCGGTGAGGCGCGGGTCGCGGAACACGAACCCCAGCGGCGCAAACGCGCTGCGCAAGGACAGCTTCGCGGTGGTGTTCAACTCGGTGTCGTAGCGCGCGCGGGTCGGCTGGATCACGAGCGCCAGCAGCACGCACGCCACGCCGATGGCGAGCGCCGACCAGCGCCAGCCCATGAAGAGCAGCATCGTGGGCACGACCGCGCCTGCGATGCCCGCGCCCAGCGGCACGCCGGTCTGCTTCAGCGAGAAGGTCATCGCGATCAGCGAGGGCGGCGTGGCACGCACGAGGATCTGGGAGCTCGCGGGTGTCGTCGGGCCGTAGCCAAGGCCCACGAAGAACCCGCCCAGCGCGACCAGCGGCAGGAAGGAGGACGAGGCCGCGAGCGCGAGGCCTCCGAGGCATGACACGAGGCCCGCCTGGCTCATGCGGATCGGCCCGTAGCGCGACACCAGCGCACCCGCGGCCACCGAGCCCGACATGCTGCCGATGTAGACGAACGCGATGTAGTAGCCGATCCACGCGGCCTGCACGCCGAGGTCGGGGCCGGCCACCGGCGCCATGACGGGCGCCGAGAACACCGCGATCGCCACCAGCGTCTGGATCGCCAGCGTCACCGACACCGGCAGCACCAGCAGGCGCAGGGGCGAGCCTTCGACCGGCTCAGCCACTGTTGCGCCGGCACGCGGGTCGCCCCCGCGATGCTGCTCCTTGGCGGCGGCTTTCATGGCCGGGAGTTCACTTGAGGAGCGTGCGCCCGGCCCACTCCGGCGCGGGGACCACCGCCACCGCGCTGCGCACGGCCTCGGGCCACACCACCTGGCGCTTGCCCTTGAGGATCTGCACCACGAACGACTGCGCCGCCAGCTGGGTGCCGACGTTGTCGACCTTGTAGCCGCCCAGAACGGTGCCGGTTTCGAGCGCAGACAGCGCGGAGCGCAGGGCCTCCTGCTCGAACGACCCGGCCTTCGCCACGGCGGCCTCGATTACCTGCCCCGCGGCCCAGCCGCAGGCGGCCTGGAAATCGGGTGCGGACTGGTACTTCGCCCGGTAGGCTTTGACGAACGCGGCATTGCCCGGCGTGGGCAGCCTCTCCTCGTAGGACGACAGCCCGACGGTGTACTCGGCGTCCTGCCCCACCAGTCGGATGAACACCGGATCGATCGCGCCATGCGTGACGAACAGCTTGGGCAGCACGCCCGCCGTCTTGAAGCCGCGCAGAATCTCGACCGCCTCGCGCGCGCCGGACGGGCTCGCCACCACGTCTACGCCGGTGGCCATGAGCGTGCGTGTGAACTGCCCGAGGCCCCGGTAGGCATCGAGGATGTAGTAGGCCTGCGGACGCATCTCCATGCCGGCCTTCTTCACGTGCGTGCCGAGGAGTTCCTCCCAGGGCAGGGCGTCCTTTGCGTCGCGAGCGACCACCGCGAGCGACTTGAGGCCGGCCCTGGCCGCGAGCTGCGGCAGGCCCTCACCCACGGTATCGGCGGGCGGCGGCACCTGGAAGAGGTAGCGGTAGATGCGCTTGTGGATGGCGGGCGACGTGCCGGTCGCATTCACCATCACGCGGCGGTTGCGCTCGGCGACCGCCGCGCCCATCGACGTCGCGGCGGAGCCAGTGCCGCCGATCAGCAGCTCGGCGCCGTCGTCCTTGATGAGCAGTTCGTAGAGCGAGGTGTTCCGCAGCGCGTCGCTGGCATCGTCGTAAAGCTTGAGCTCCACCGGCCGGCCGCGCAGCCCGCCGGAAGCATTGACCTGCTCGGCCCACAGCTGCAGCGCATTGCGGGTGCTGCGCCCGAGGTCCTCGAGATAGCCGGTCTGCGAGAGCACCGCGCCGACCAGCACGGGCTTGGCCTGCGCCAGCGCGCCGCCGGCAAAGCCCAGCGCCAGGAGGAGCGCAAGCAGCCTCACCCTCACTCGAAGCCCAGGAACTGCGCGAAGCCCGCCACGGGCTCGCGCACGGTCACCAGCTTGTTCTCCGCCGCGTCCGGGTCCGCGTAGCCGAGCGACATGCCGCAGACGATCTGCTCGGTGTCGGGGATCTGCAGCTCCGCGCGCACCACGTGGTGCGCGTTGGAGATCGCCGCCTGCGGGCAGGTGTCGAGGCCCTTGCCGCGAGCGGCGAGCATGAGGTTCTCGAGGAACATGCCGTAGTCGAGCCAGCTGCCGAGCTCGAGGTCGGTGTCGAGCGTGAAGATCAGGCCCACGGGCGCATCGAAGAACTTGAAGTTGCGCGCGTGCTGGGCCGCCATGCCGGCCTTGTCGTCGCGCGTGAGGCCGAGGATGCCGTAGAGGTCCCAGCCCACCTTGCGGCGGCGGGCGAGGTACGGGTCGCGCCATTTGACCGGGTAGTAGTTGTACGGCGGCTCGAACGCGGCTTCGCCCTTGGTGGTGTAGGCCTCGACCATCGCGTTGCACAGGCGGTCCCTCACCTCGCCCGCGACCACGCGCACCTTCCAGGGCTGGATGTTGGTGCCCGAGGGCGAGCGGCTGGAGAGCGACAGGATTTCTTCAAGCACCGCGCGCGGCACGGGATCCTTCTTGAAGGCACGCACGCTGCGGCGGGAAAGCAGGGCCTCCTCGATCGTGGTGGCGCGTGAACCGGCGGCGAAAGGAAGGGCTCCGAGGGCGGCAGTAGTCAAGGCAAGGCTCCAATGTTCCTGTTTCTCACTGCTGCGATAATACCGGCATGGCCTCCAACCCGCAGCCCGATCTCGCCCTCCCCGCGTTTTTCCAGGACCTCGCGTCCATCGTCGGGACCCAGCATGTACTGACCGAGCCGGCCGACACCGCGCCCTTCTTCACCGACTGGCGACGCGTATTCCCCGGCGCCGGCATCGGTGCGGTGCGCCCCGCGAACACCGACGAGGTGTCGCGCGTGGTGGCCCTGTGTGCGAAGCACGGCGTGTCGGTGGTGCCGCAGGCGGGCAACACCAGCCTCTGCGGCGGCTCGGTACCGCGCGCCACCGGCGCGGGGGCCGTGCCAGAGCTCGTTGTCTCGGTGGCGCGCCTCAACCGCATCCGCTCGATGGACCCGCTGAACGACACCATGACGGTGGAGGCCGGCTGCATCCTGCAAACGCTGCAGGAAGCGGCGGACGCGGAGAACCGGCTGTTTCCGCTGTCGCTCGCAGCCGAAGGCAGCTGCCAGATCGGCGGCAACCTTTCGACCAACGCCGGCGGCGTGGGCGTGCTCCGCTACGGCAATGCTCGCGACCTCGTGCTGGGGCTGGAAGTCGTGCTGCCCGACGGGCGCGTCTGGAACGGCCTCAAGGCGCTCCGCAAAGACAACACCGGCTACGAGTTGAAGCACCTCTTCATGGGCGCCGAAGGCACGCTGGGCATCATCACCGCCGCCGTACTCAAGCTCTTTCCCAAGCCCTCCGCCGCGACCACGGCGTGGATTGCCGTCGAGAACCCGCAGAGGGCGGTGGAACTGCTGGCGGCCATGCGTAGCCTGATGGGCGACCGGCTCACCGCGTTCGAGCTGATCTCGCGCGTGTGCCTCGACTC
This sequence comes from Bordetella parapertussis, assembly GCA_945862265.1. Lineage (GTDB taxonomy): Bacteria > Pseudomonadota > Gammaproteobacteria > Burkholderiales > SG8-39 > SZAS-79. The sequence continues at coordinate 155,609 of CAMAXP010000002.1, read as the reverse complement.
GGTGATCAAGTGCAAGCCCACGATCCTCGACCCGCTGCGCGATCGCCACCCCTGGTACGTGCTGTGCGAGCTGACCGACGGCGGCACCCAGGAGGCCCTCAACGCGCGCGCCGAGGCGGCGCTGATGGAATGCACCGAGCGCGGCATCCTCATCGACGTGGCGCTGGCGCAGAGCGAGACGCAGTCGAACGCCCTGTGGTCCATCCGCGAGACCATCCCCGAGGCGCAGTTCACCAACGTGAAGCACGACGTCTCGGTGCCCGTGTCGAGCATCGCGCGGATGATCGACGAAGGCATGGCGGATTTGACCCAGGCCTTCCCCGGATGCGTGGGATTCATCTTCGGCCATATTGGGGATGGCAACCTGCACTACAACATCGGCATGGGCGACGAGGAAAGTACGAAAGCGTTCATGAAGAACATCAAGGCCGTGAACGAGATCGTCTACAAGGTCGTCGACCGCCTCGGCGGCTCGATCTCCGCCGAGCACGGCGTCGGGCAGCTGAAGCGCGAGTCGATCAAGCCGCGGAAATCGGCGGTTGAGCTCGAGCTCATGCAGCGGGTCAAGGATGCGCTCGACCCGCAGGGGATCATGAATCCGGGCAAGGTGCTATAGAGAGTTATACCGGAAACGATATCGAAACTGCCCGGGGAGGCAGTCCCAGCGCGGTTTTTTTAAATAAATTCTTAAGAATCAGCTTCTGAGTCTGACCGCCCGCACTCAGAATTTCTTCCAGTCCTTGCCTGGCGGCGGGGAGTAGACGAATCCCCGGCGGCGGGCAAGGACTGCCTCAGCCCCGCCGAGTTCCCGGATGCGCGCCCGCTGCGCGTTCTTTGCCTCGATGTCGGTCGCCTCCGGCGAGACGATACTGCCGAGCTCCGCCTCCAGGCGGGCAAGCGTATCGCCGCCCTCGCCCAGCGCCACCAGGTCGCGTTCCTCGTCGGGATCGACCGAGAGATCGAAGAGCTGGCTCTCCATTCCCACGTGATGGACCAGCTTGTGCTGCCGGCGTCGATACATGTAGCTGGCGGACGTGGACCCGAGCGCGTGATACTCGGCGAACGCCGGTCGATCAAGATCCTCATCCCCGTACATGGCGGCCCAGAGCGATTGTCCGGGAAGGCCCGCCCTGGCCGGAACGCCAAACGAGTCCAGGAGGGTTGGGTGCAGGTCCACGTGAGACACCAGCTGGTTCACCTGCCCGCCCTTCGGGATATCAGGGCCCGCCATGATCAGCGGCACCCCGACCGAGTGCTCGTACAGGTTGAACAGCCCGAGGATGAAGTGGTTGCCGCTGCTGTAGCCGTGGTCTGCGGTATAGACCACGCGTGTCTTGTCGGACACTTCGACGGCGTCCAGGTAATCGAGCACTTGCCCGATCTCCCGGTCGAGATAAGTGATGGCGGCGTAGTAACTCGCGGTCAACAACTTCACCAGCCCTTCATCGACTTCCGCGTCGTGCGCGAGGATCGTGCGCAGATGCTCGATCGCCGCATGATGCGGGCGCCGCTCCTTGTAAAACGTCCTGGGCAGCTCGATCTTGTCGAGCGGGTAAAGGTCGAGCAGGTCCCGGGGAACCGTGTAAGGCGCATGCGCCGAAACGTAGTGGATGCACAGCGCCCAAGGCTTTTCGTCGTTGGCATGCTCGCGCATCCACTCGATGCTGCGCTGGGTGATCCGCTTGTCGTAGGCCTGGTAGGCAGTTTCGTCCCCCGGGCCGCATTTCCTGGTGTAGAGATCCCACAATCCTTGGCGTACCGGTTCCGCGCCCTCACTGCGCAACAGGCCGAGGAGTTCACCCAGCCCCTCGGCAAGGTGCATCGGGAGAATCTCCTCGCTGAATCCGTTGTCGTCCTCCGCGTTGCGGAAATGGAACTTCCCGATGCCGGCCACGTGGTACCCGCTGTCCCGCAGGTCCTTCATCCATGTGGGCGTGCGCCCGTCCAGCGCGATGGAGTTCTCCCAGTACTTGTGCTGGTGAGGGTACAGGCCGGTCGCGAGGCTCGCCCTGGACGGCACGCAGATGGGGCTGTTGCAATAACTCTCGCGGAACAACGTGCCGCGTTCGCACAAGGCGTCCAGCGCCGGCGTATGGATCTGCGGGTTTCCATACGCACCGACGAGCGTGCGCGCGTGGCTTTCGCCAACGAAGAAGACGAGGTTCGCTGGGCGCAGCATGCGGCTCAGTCCGCCTTCGCCCCGGACGCCTTGATGACACGGGACCAGAGCTCGTTTTCCTGGCGGACGACATTCACGAAGTCCTTGAGCGGGAGCGGGCGGACCACGAGGCCGGTCTGCAGGACGGCCTGCTGCACGTCGGGCCGGCCCGCGACCTGGTTGATGTCGGCGGAGATCCGCTCCGCGATCGCATCGGGCATGGACGCGGGCGCGACCACGCCGAGGATCGCCTGCACCTCGAACTCCGGAAGCCCGGCCTCGCTCAGCGAGATCACGTCTGGGGCGATGGCCAGCCGCTGCTTCGAGGCCGACCCGATCGCCCTCAGTTTCCCGGACTTGATATGGGACATCGCGGTGGGCGGCGACAGGAACAGCATGTCGAGCGTTCCGGCCAGCAGGTCGGCCGTCGCCTGGCCGATGGCCTTGTACGGGACATGGACGATGTCGATCCTGGCGGCCTCTTTCAGCACTACGCCGGCCAGGTGTGTCGTGCTGCCCGAACCGGCGGAACCGTAGTTCAGCTTGCCGGGCTGGGCCTTGGCCAGTTTGATGAGGTCCTGAAGGGTGTTTATCGGCGAGGACGCGGGGACTACGAGGATCAGCGGCGCTATCCCGACCTGCGCGATGGGCCGCAGGTCCTTGAGGCCGTTGTAAGGCAGCGAGCTGTACAGGCTCTCGTTGATGATGTGGTTGCTTGCAATCCACAGGAGGGTCGAGCCATCGCCGGGGGCTCGTACCACGGCCGCCGTCCCGGGGATGCCATTCGCTCCGGGCCGGTTCTCGACCGTCACAGGCACTTTCCACATTTCCGCAAGGTGTCGCGAAAAGATCCTGGCAACGGTATCGGTGGCCGATCCGGGCCCCAATGGGACTACGCTCGTCACCGCCGGGGGCGGAAAAGCGGGCTGTGCGAAGGCCACCCGGCACAGGCCGGCAAAAAGGAGCGCGCAAAGTGCACGGCGACGAAGGATGAGCATGAAGAACTCCCGGCCGAAAGGAACTCCGGACTCTACGCAGCCCCCCGGCCGGCGGAGATAGCCAAGCCCGCCAAAGGGGATGTATAAAACGGCCATGCCACGAAAAAAGACGCTAGCCCGTTCCGCGCCGGAAAAGCTCCGGGTCGGCATCCTTCTACGCCCCCACTTCTCCCTTACCGCACTGGCGGCCATCGTGGACGCGCTCCGCTTTGCCGCAGATGAGGGTGCCGCCAGCCAGCGGATACGGTGTGACTGGACATTCCTTGCTGAAGGGCCCGACCCGGTGATGTCCAGTTCGGGCATCCCGATCGCACCTTCGGCCAAACCCCGCAACCCGGAGCGCTTCGATGCAGTCGTTGTAATTGCGGGCTTGATCGAACGGGAGCCACCGATCCAGCCGGACACCCTCGCCTTCATCCAGGCAGCCGATTCCGACGGAAAGATCGTTGCCGGCATCGGCACCGGAGTTCTTCCGCTGATCCAGGCGGGCTTGATGGACGGCAGGACCTGCTGCGTACACTGGTTCAGGTATCGGGATTTCGCCGACCGGTTCCCGAAGGTCCGGTTCAAGACGGACCAGGTCCTGATCGTCGATGGACGGTATGTCACGTGCGCGGGCGCGGTTGCCGCGGCGCAATTCGGCATCTGGCTGGTTGCGCGCTATCTCAGTGATGCACTGGCCCAGAAATGTGCGGACATGCTCCTGGTGCAAGGTAAGTTCGTACAGCCCCAACCACCGGCACCAACGCTTGCAAAGTCCGGACGTGTTCGCAGGGCGATGCTCGTCCTCGAGGAGAACATCGCACACCCGCTGGAAGTTACCGAAGTGGCGTCCCGCTTGGGCGTGTCGGCGCGCCAGCTACAGCGAGTATTCAAAGAGGAAGTCGGCATCACGCTGCAGGCCTACTCGCGCGCGCTGCGCCTGCACTACGGCTTGTGGCAGATCCAGGCTGCCGGAAGAACCATTTCGGAAGCCGCTGCCGGGTGCGGCTTCACGGATTCCGCCCATTTCAGCCGGGTCTGCCTGCAGACCTACGGCAAACGCCCCCTGGCTTTCTCACCGGAGGAAATCGAAAGGATCGCGGACAGGTTCGGGCATCGCGCCTCGAGGACGCTGGCGCATGCGCCGCGTTAGGCGCCGGCACCAGCGTACCCCGCCCGCGGTTGCTCTACGCGGTCCAGCGGGCTGCGCACCCCGCGCCCGCCCTTGTTCATCACATGCGTATAGATCATTGTCGTCTCCACGCTCGCGTGGCCGAGCAGCTCCTGCACCGTGCGGATGTCATAACCGGACTCCAGCAGGTGAGTGGCGAAGGAGTGGCGCAGGGTGTGCGAACTCACGTGCTTGGCGATCCCCGCCTCACGCGCCGCCTGCTTGATTGCGCGCCCAAGCACGTCGTCATACACGTGATGCCGCCGCACCACGCCGCTCCTCGGATCGACCGAAAGCTTGCGTGACGGGAACACGAACTTCCAACCCCACTCGTAGGCCGCCTTGGGGTACTTGCGCGCCAGGGCGTAGGGCATCTCCACATCACCATGACCGCTGGCAAGGTCCGACTCGTGCAACGCCTTCGCGCGGACCAGGTGCTCCCTGAGCGGCTCGATCACCGACTCAGGAAGCATCGTCACCCGGTCCTTGGCGCCTTTAGCATCCCTCACGACGATCTGCCGGTACGAAAACTCTACGTCCTTCACCCGGAGCTTCAGGCACTCACGCAGCCGCAGCCCGGACCCATTTAACAAGCTCACGATCAGCCATTTGGTCCCTTCCATGCGAGCGAGAAGCCGGCGGACTTCGTCCTGCGTCAGGACGGTCGGCACCCGAACCGGCCGCTTGGCCCGATCCAGGCCGTCCAGCCAGGCCAGCGGCGTGCGGAGCACCTCCTTATATAGGAACAACACCGCCGACAGCGCCTGGTTCTGCGTCGCGGACGCCACGTTCCGCACCCTGGCCAGGTCGTTCAGGAAGGCCGTCACCTCCGCCTCGCCCAGATCCCGGGGGTGGCGCTTGCTGTGGAAGTAAATGAACCGCTTGATCCAGTGGAAGTACGTGTCCTCGGTGCGCAGGCTGTAGTGCTTGCGCCGGATCGCGTCGCGCACCTGCTCCAGCAGCTTCGGGGGACGTGCCGGTTCCGCACCCGAAAGAATTGCCTTAATCGACACTATCCACCTCCGCGAATAACATGTATTTTTAATGCTGCGGAAGGCTTAACGCGTTGAATCCAAAAAACGATGACAAAGTCAGTTGCAACTTGGCGGAATGCAAAGTCGCATTCGCCCGAATAACAGAACGTTTTTATGCCGGAATGCGCCTAACGTCTCGACCTTACAAAGGGATGACAAAATGAGTTACAAATCCACGGAACGCATTCCGGTTTTTCGGCAACCCACTTCACGTTGGGCGTCGTCACCCCCGCAGGCGCACTTCGGATTTGTGGCAAGCTATGATCTTCGAAGAACGCGGACACTGAGGAGATACGGATGTCAACTACGCTTGAAACGCTGCAAGCCGAGGTGCTGCGTCTGTCACCGGCAGACAGAGCGCGGCTCCTCGATCGACTGATCGCAAGCCTCGACGTCGACAGCGACGCGGAGGCCGCCTGGGATGACCTTGCGGACAAGCGAGAACAAGAGCTTGAAACAGGCGCCGTTCGGTCAGTGCCGCTCGACGTTGCTATTGCCAGATTGGAAGCGCGCTTCCCTGAATGAAGGTCACGCTTCACCCAGGCGCTGAACAAGACATTCATGAAGCTGCCGCGTTCTACGAGCGCGAGGGTTCGTCTGTTCTGGCTGCAAGGTTCGTCGCCGAGTTCAAGCGGCTTTCAGATCTCCTCATCGAACAGCCGGGTATCGGATCACCACGTACCAAAGGCCGACGTGGTTTTCGATGAGCATCTTTCCGTACACTGTGATCTATCGCACCGGTGCGGATGAGATTAAGGTCTTGGTCGTCAAGCACGACAGAAAGCGCCCGGGCTATGGCGGCGCGCGAGCGTAAACAGACCAGTTCCGCCGGAGCAATGCCCAACTATTCATTGGTGCGGACGCCTGCCGGCGCCGAACAATTCGAACGTTGGGCATCTTAGGAGCCGCCTTCGCACGCTTGACAGAGTGTAGCCTTGCGGATACGGTGCGTCCATGGTCGAAGTTCGCAAAACAGATGCATTCATCCAATGGCTCGATGGTCTGCGTGATATTCAAGCTAGAGCTTGTGTCCAAGCTCGCATTGAACGACTAGCCGCCGGCAATCCCGGCGATGTAGAGCCGGTTGGAGAGGGTGTCTCGGAAATGCGAATAGATTATGGCCCCGGCTATCGAGTGTATTTCAAGAAACGAGGCCAAGAATTGGTCATCCTCCTGGCTGGAGGAGACAAAAATCTCTCAGGCCAAAGATATCAAAGCAGCATTGCAGTTTGCTCGCATCCTTTTGGAGAAACCTAAATGACCAAAATAACCACGACTCGTTACGATGTCGCCGAGCATCTCAGAACTCAGGAAGAAATGGCCGCCTATCTCGAAGCTTGCTTTGAAGAAGCAAATGGTGATGCCGCATTTATTGCCAAAGCGCTCGGTGATATAGCACGCGCGAAAGGTATGTCACAGGTGGCTCGAGATGCCGGGCTGTCCCGAGAAAGCTTATACAAGGCACTTTCAGGCGAGCGTAGCCCCGGCTTTGACACCATCCTCAAGGTAATCGGAGCGCTTGGTTTGAAACTTCATGCTCAAGCAAATCGCGTCTAATCACGATGCCCAACTATAGGTGCAACGGACAGGCGAAAGCGGCCTTCAATTTTTCGCGAACGGCGTCACCCGCCCGCCGTTGACCATGACGTTGGGCTTCACCATTCAACGCTTGACCCGTGTTCTCAAATATGCGAACCTCGCGTCGTGCCGTACTCCATCGAATACTTTCATCCGAAAGTTCTTGCAGAGATCGAATCGTGGGCCGCAGATGTTCTCGCGGACTATGCAAGGATTGTTGAGCTTCTCACGGAGCACGGCCCGAACCTGCGACTTCCGCATTCGCGTCCGTTCGGAGATGGCCTCTTCGAACTCAGACCGAAGGGCAAGTCGGGCATAGGACGAGCGTTCTATTGCTTTCTCGTTGGCCAACGCGTCATGGTGCTGCACGCGTTCATTAAGAAAGCACGGCAAACACCAGACCGAGAGCTGAAGTTGGCTCGCAAACGCATGAAAGAGGTGCTAAATGGCAGAACTCAAGTACCAGCCCGTTCGGCACGACCACGACGCCTTTCTTAAGAAAGCGAGCAAGCGCCGGGGATTCAAGGCCGCTTATGAAGCTCTTGCGGTCGAATACGCCGTTGCGAACCAAATGCTCGCTGCACGCGCTCGTGCCGGACTCACCCAAGAGGTGGTCGCCTCGCGCATGGGCACGACCAAGAGCGCGGTATCGCGTCTCGAATCAGCTGGCAAACATGCCCCATCGCTGACCTCCCTGAAGAAGTATGCCGCGGCGGTCGGGTGCGATATCGAAATCCGACTGGTTCCGCAGCGGTAGCCCGGGTGAAGCCCAACTACAGGTGGAACGGACGGGCCGGAAGCGTCACACCTTGTTCAACCACAGTGCTGGCCCGCCGTTCACCAAGACGTTAGATGGCTATAGTAGGAATGGCGCTTCTCAAGAGGCACGCTGGCATTTTTGTTGACCTCCTGCCCATCTCATAAGGTGCTAACGGCCTTGATTTCGCAATTTTTCGAAGTTCAAATAAAAGAAGGGCAGATCAATCGCTATCTGGATCTCGCGGCTTCATTGAAACCATCCCTGGAAGCCATGGGAGGCTGCCTATTCATCGACCGGTTCAAGAGCTTGAATCGCAAGAATCTCCTGCTCTCATATCAGATATGGCAGGACGAGGGATCAATGATCGCTTGGCGGGTCGATCCAAAGCACCATGCGGTTCAAGAAGCAGGCCGCGAGAAAGTCTTCGACGACTACCGCATTCGGATCGCACAGGTCCTCCATGAGGAGCGGCTCGAAAAATCGGCGTGGCGTCCCGAGCGACTGAGTCCGTACAACGATCCCAAGAGGCGGCCACCGACTTTTGTCGTCGCCTCGGAATCTCGGAATCGAGAATTGTCGGTTGAAACGCCCTGGAAACGTGACGTGTTCGAGAGCGTCTACAGACCCGGAGTTTTTGCGCATCTTATTGACGTGCCGTCATCTGACGCCGGCGTCGACTTTGGTCGGAAACTTTTTGCCGATTCGACGACCGAGTACTTTCGTGTGTTTGAGGTGATGCGCGATTACGGCATGTTCAGTCGCGGTGAGGCACCTCAGTACTACCCGCCCGTGCCGCGACCAGTACAGTGAGGCGGAACTGACAGGACTGAATGTATGCACCTTCTGCCATCTAACGACGCGTTCGAGACCGGACGCACCAACAAGCGGTGCGCCGCTCAACGCGAACGTTATGTGTCATTCCCACAGATCAAAAAACTGAGGCAGAATTGCATTCAAATCGGAGGTTGTCATGGCTACTGCAAAGGAAGAACTCACCCGCCTGATTCAAGGGCAGCCTGAGGACAGTTCTCGCGAAGAAATCGTGCGCGAGCTCGCCTTGCACGTCATGGTCGAGAACGGGCTCGCTGACTCCGACGCGAAACGCACCATCTCAAACGAAGAAATGGGTCGCCGCATTCGGTCATGGCAGAAATAAGCTGGACCGAAGAGGCCCAGCGCTGGCTGACAGACATCTTTGAATACGTAGCGGCGGAAAACCCTCAGGCGGCCACGCGAACGGTTCTCGGTATCTACGAGCGGGTGCAGGATCTCGCCAGATTTCCCGAAATCGGCTCCCGCTACGCTGCCTCATCGCGACACGTGCGAATACTGCTCTACGGTCACTACCGAATCGCATACCTCATCAAAGGCGACGGAAACATCGATGTCCTCGGTGTCTTTCACGGATCGCTCGACATCACCCGCTATCAACTCTGATGACACATAACCTGGCGGCGGTGCCGGACGCGCCGGCTCAAGTGTCCCGTTGGCAAGCAGTTATCGCGGCGCGCCGCACGCCTCCACGTTATGTCGCAAAGCTGGCTCTCCCGGCATAGAAACCGGGTCCTTGATATGCTGATTGCATGAAGGTCAGCGAAATACTGAGAATTCTTGGTGACGATGGCTGGTTTCTGGTGGCTACACGCGGCAGCCACCGGCAATTCAAGCATTCTTCAAAGCCAGGCCGTGTCACCGTCCCGGGAAAGCCAAGCGACGACTTGGCACCTGGCACTCTAAACAGTATCCTGAAACAGTCTGGTCTGAAGAAGTGAGGCTCCCATGCGCTATGCCATCGTGATCGAGAAGGCCGAGGGTAATTTCTCGGCTTACGTGCCCGACCTTCCGGGGTGTGTCGCGACAGGTGCCACCGTAGAGGAGGCGGAATCGCAAATCCGCGAAGCGATCGAATTCCATCTCGACGGCATGCGCGAAGATGGGATCGCTATTCCGCAACCGGCAAGTCGCGTTGAGTACGTCGATATTGCGGCATAACCCGGCAACGCACCGGACGCGCGTGAGCTACCGCGCAAATCGCCGACCGGCGCACGCGCGCCAGTGGTTTCCACGTTATACGCTGCTAAGCTTCGGCCAAGTGTGGTGACAAAAGGCACACAGTCGTTTATGCTAAGCCAATGAAGCCGTTTCGCTGGAATTCTGAAAAGAACGAATCACTCAAGGCGGAACGAGGAATGTCTTTCGAGCGTGTCGTGGTGGCCGTCGAATCGGGTGGCCTGTTAGATATGACAGACCATCCAAACCTGGCCCGCTACCCGCGTCAAAAAGTCATGATAGTTGCAATCGATGGCTACGCGTACTTGGTACCGTATGTAGAGGAAGACGACTATTACTTCCTGAAGACCGTGATTCCCAGCCGCAAGGCAACGAGGGAGAGGTTGATAAAGGGTGATCCGAATGCCGAAACTTGATGCCTACGAAAGAGAAGTATTGGATGCCTACGAAAAAGGCAAACTCAAATCTATTGCCACCAAGGGCGAGCTTGCAAAACTAAAAACCGCGGCAAGGGCCACTGCAATTAAGGATCGCAGGGTGAATATTCGGTTGTCTTCCATTGATCTTGGCGACATACAGGTTAAAGCGCTTGAAGAGGGTGTTCCCTATCAAACGCTGATTGCCAGCGTCTTACATAAGTATGTGACCGGACGTCTCACCGAAAAATCGCAACGTATAACTCTAGGCGCAACGGACAGGCGAAAGCGGCCATGACTTTCTCATCGACCACCATGCGCGCCTGCCGTTGACCACAGCGTTATGCCTCAACGCGGGCGATGAGCTAAAATTGACGAACAGAGGGACCGACATGCCAAACACAGCGCCAGTCGTTCACAGCGTTCACAGCGATCCGGATATTCTTGGAGGCACGCCCGTGTTTGTCGGGACTCGCGTTCCATTCCGCAATCTGATCGACTACCTCGAACGAAACCACAGTCTCGACGAGTTTCTCGACTCCTTTCCAAGTGTTTCCCGAGAGCAAGCGGTCGCGTCATTGGAAGCTGCTCACGAAGCCGTGAGCGATCTTGCGCATTCTGCTTGATGAGCAGCTTCCTCGGCAGCTAGCGCCGTACTTGGTCGGCCACGACGCTCGTACGGTTCACCAAGAATCGTGGGCCGGTCTCAAGAATGGTGCATTGCTGACCCAAGCCGAGAACGCTGGGTTCTCGGTATTCTTGACCGGCGATCAGAATCTTGAGTTTCAGCAGAACATCTCGAAGCGACGTCTTGGCGTGGTCGTACTCTGCGCTACGAGTAATGCCCTCGAGGACCTGCTGCCTCTTGTTCCGGCGGGGTTGACCGCGATCACAGCCGTCCGACCGGGGCAACTGATTCGTGTTGAAGCATAACTACAGGTGCTGCGGACGGGCAGCCCGCATCGCGCGGGACCAACATTCAGTTCTGGCCCGCTGCAGACCAAAGCGCTATGCCGAAACGCGGGGAATCAGATCCGGCCTTGTTCGCGCACCGAGCCTTTGACTTTTACGGCAGGGACGTGTTTCGCCATGATGCCTGCTCAGTTTGCCGGTTCGAGTCTCGCGACGCCACCGTTGGGCTCGTCGGTCACCAGGTACAGGTAGCCGTCGGGCCCGGCCCTCACGTCCCGGATGCGGCCCATCACGCCGCGCAGCAGGCGCTCTTCCTTCACGACCTTTTCACCGTCGAGCTTCAGGCGCACCAGCATCTGGTCCTTGAGCGCACCGACGAACAGGTCGCCCTTCCAGCGCGCAAACCTGTCGCCGGTGTAGAACGCCATGCCCGAAGGCGCGATGGAGGGCACCCAGGTATGCACCGGCTGCACCATGCCGGCCTTGTGCGTGCCCTCGCCGATCTTCGTACCGATGCCGTAGTTGACGCCGTAGGTAATCACCGGCCAGCCGTAGTTCGCTCCCGCGCGGATCACGTTCACCTCGTCGCCGCCCTGCGGGCCGTGCTCGTGGGTCCACAGCACGCCGGTCGCCGGGTGCAGCGCCGCGCCCTGCTGGTTGCGGTTGCCGAGCGTGAACTTCTCCGGCTTCCAGCCGGCCTGGCCCACGAAAGGATTGTCTTTAGGCAGCTTGCCGTCGTCGTGCAGCCGGATCACCGAGCCGGCGTGGTCGTCCGGCTTCTGCGCGCGCTCCTGCTCGCCGCGGTCGCCGAGCGTGACGTAGAGAAACCCGGCCCGGCCGAACACGAGGCGCGAGCCGAAATGCCGGCCGGTGGCGCCCTTCGGGCTCTGACGAAAGATCACCTCCGCGCCTTCGATGCGGTTGCCCACCAGCTTGCCGCGCGCCACCTCGGTGCCGAAACCATCGGCCCCGCGCGCCGAAAAGGTCCAGTAGACGAGGTTGTTCTGCGCGTAATTCGGATGCAGAACCACGTCCATCAGCCCGCCCTGGCCGTGCGGCGCGACCTGCGGCAGGCCTGCGACCGGCTGCGGGTCCAGCTTGCCGTCCCGGGCGATGCGCAGGCGGCCTTCGCGTTCGGTCACCAGCATGCGGCCGTCCGGCAGGAATGCGAGCGCCCAGGGATGGCTGAGGCCGGAGAGGACCCGGGTAACGGTGAAGCTGTGCTCGTCGGAGCGGTAGGTCTGGGCGCCGGCAGTCGCACAAGCGAGCGCCAGTACCAGCGCCGGTAGAAGTCGGGATCTCATTGCAGCACCATTATCCCGCATGGGAGCGAGCCCGTCAGCCAATTCGTCCCGCTCATCCGCGCGAGCCGTTCCGGCAGCGCCTGGTTCTGCGTCGCCGCCGCCACGTCGCGAGTCCGCACAAGGTGGTTGAGGAACGCCGTCACCTCCGCCTCGCGATCGAGCAGACGGGGCTTGGGGGAAGGCGGCGATCCGGGGGATGCCATGTCTGCGGAGGTCTCGTGGTTTCGGGCAAGCAGGCATAACGTGCTGAAGACAAGGATGGATGACACTGCGGAGCACGAATCTCGAACTGAGATATGAGCGGGGTCCACAGAGTGTCAACGAAAACTTTCACCTAAAAAATTCAGCCAAATATAGTTCGGCCCCACATAACCCCATTCGTGATCGTTGGAGCTATTGACAACAAAGCCTTGTGTTGTTATCGTCTCCAACATGAACGCTGTCGAGCTTGTCCGTACTCGAATCACATACTCAGAAGCAGCATTCGCGGAGTTGGTGCTTTGGCAAGTCCCGAAGCCTGTTGCAGGTTCCACTCACAGGTTCAAGTACAGGCTAGCTTACGTGGTGCGTGATGTGTGCGTCCTTCGCTACGACAACGAAGTTGGCAAAGGTGACCATAGGCACTACGGCGACAAAGAGAGTATCTACAAGTTCACTACACCGGATCAGCTGGTCGCTGATTTTCAACGAGACATAGCGAGGTGGAACAATGAAAACCGTAACTCTTGATGTGCGTTCGCCGGCCGATTCAATGTCTGATTTCGTGCAATCCTGGAAGACCGGGAAATCTCAAAAGTCCGCGCGTATAAGCTTTGCTAGCCCTGAGCTGCTTTGGAAAGTGCTCAGCGCCAAGCGCTGGGAGCTACTCAAGGCGCTGTGCGGCGCGGGTCCAGTCTCCATACGAGAAGCAGCACGACGTGTAGGCCGCGACGTAAAGGCTGTTCATGGCGATGTTACCGCCCTGCTTAATGCTGGCGTTCTCAATCGCACGGAAGAAGGCAGCATTGTGTTTCCGTTTGAGGCTGTGAAGGTCGAGTTCCTGTTGCAAGCGGCGTAGTATGTTTGTGTCATTGGGACCGAACCCTTTGTTGCTGCGGACGGGCCATCGGCGCCTCGCGAATGCTGGCATCCAACTGGCCCGCCGCAGAACAACACGTTAGGCACGTAGGAACGCGCGGTGCTATATTGAAAGCCATATTCGGAGGCATCTGCGATGGACTGGAAACCTTACGTCACGACCGATCCCCAGATCATGCACGGAGCAGTGTGCATCCGCGGCACACGAATACCGGTATCTGTCGTTCTCGACAATCTCGCCGCCGGCGAAACGCCGGAGCGCATTCTCGATCAGTACCCCTCGCTTCGGCCCGAACATATTCCCGCGGCGATCAGCTATGCCGCAGACTTGGCGCGAGAGCGCATCGTTCCCATCCCCGCATAATCTTGCAGGATGCCTGCTCGGTTCAAGCTTGACGAGAATCTACCTCGTGACGCGGAAGCCTTGCTGCGTGAGCCGGGGCATGACGTGCACACGGTCCTCGACGAACAGATGGGAGGCAACCCCGATCCACGCGTCTTTGACGCCTCTCAGGCGGAGGATCGGATCCTTGTCACCTTCGATCTCGATTTCTCCGATATCCGTGTCTATCCTCCGGCGAGTCACGCGGGCATCTGGGTATTGCGCCCACACACGCAGAGCGTCGAGAACACCCTGGATTTGCTGAAGTCGGCATTGCCGGTGCTTGCGACCGAGCCCACACGAGGTCGGCTGTGGATCATCGAACCCGAACGGGTCCGTATTCGTGAGTAACTGTTGATTTCGCGCCTAACACTTAGGTGGAACGGACGGGCGAAAGTGGTCCTGTTCTTCTTCGGAACCGCTACACGCACCCGCCGTTCACCACGACGTTGGGCTGGCATACGACCAGGAGGACCCAAATGATCGATCTGAACTTGGTTGCGAACCATTACACGCGGGGCGATCTCCTCAGCGCAATACGTGCCGGTGTTGAGAAGCTGGGGAAGACACCGGAAACTGTCACCATTGAAGATCTTGCCCCTGTAGATGAATTTCACATCGGCGGCCGGATGGCGACACGTTCTTTCCTCGATCAGATTGGTATTCGGCCTGAAGATCATGTACTGGATGTTGGGTGTGGAATTGGGGGGGCGAGCCGTTTCGCGGCACGGACGTATGGGTGCCAAGTAACCGGAATGGACCTGACAGAAGAATATGTTGAAACCGGGAATACGCTCTGCTCCTGGCTGGGGCTGGAGAATCGGGTCAAGCTATCGCAAGGCAACGCACTTGCCATGAATTTGCCTGACGCAACCGTCGACAAGGCGTTCATGCTGCACGTTGGTATGAACATCCCGGACAAAGCGTCACTGGCCATGGAGGTTTGGCGCGTTCTCAGGCCAGGTGGGGTCTTCGGGATCTACGACATCATGGAAGTTGGTGGTGATCAACTGAAATACCCGGTTCCGTGGGCAACCGTAGCGAAAGCGAGTTCGTTGGCGTCACCGGCAAACTACAAGCATTCGCTGATGGCTGCAGGCTTCCAGATCGTCAGTGAGCGAGATCGTCGAGAATTTGCACTGGATTTTTTCGAGCGTCTCAAAGAAAATTCAGCTGTAGCAGACGGTCCCCCGCCCCTCGGTCTTCACATTCTGATGGGGAAGGAAGCACCGACAAAGGTTCAAAACATGATCGAGAATGTTTCCCGGAACAGAGTCGCTCCCATTGAGTTGATCGCTCGCAAGGCGTAGGTGCACGAGTGAGCCCAGAACGCCCGACATTGCCTTGCAGCTGAAGGCCGGCGTTAGCGTGCAGATTGGCGAACGTGCTACGCTATGAACATGAAAAATGAACTGGTGGCGGAGATCCTCGCCCTTCCTTTGGAGGAACGTGTGGATCTCGTTGAGGCTATTTGGGACAGCATCTCTTGCGTCCCCGATGCCCTGGCGCTTACCGAATGGCAGAAGGAAGAGCTTGACCGGCGATTAGCGGAGTACGAGTCCGATCCCGACGCCGGGTCTTCCTTAGAAGAGGTCTTTGCCCGCGTTCGTCGGGCTTCATGACCCCGCAATTCATTCTCCGTCCCAGGGCTGAAAGTGACATCCAGTCCGCCTTCGAATGGTACGAATCACAGATGCCTGGGCTCGGTGAGCAATACTTGGGTGCCTTGCGGGAGAAGCTGGAGTTCGTCCGTGAACATCCGCAGGCAAGTCCAGTCGTCTATCGCAACGTCCGACGAGCTGTCATCACGCGGTTTCCGTACCTCGTCTTCTACGTCGTTCAGCTGAAACGGACTTCCGTGCTAGCCGTACTCCATCACGCACGCAGTCCTTCAAGTTGGCCAGGTCGTCCGAGGCGTGCCCGCTAACTGCAGGTGGAACGGACAGGCCGGCTGCCACTGTGCAAAATTGCGGGCGACGACCTCAGCACGCCGTTCACCAAAACGTTAGCCGTCACGGATGACCCTTGCCTCTCTCTAGGAGCAAATGATGGACGAAACCCATTCTGGTGGTTGCGCCTGCGGCGCCGTTCGATACGTTGTGCATGGCAAACCTGCCGTTGGTACGGTCTGCCACTGCAGGTTTTGCCAGCGAAGGCTGGCGAGCGCCTTTGCTGTCCTTGCCTCGTTTCCTGAGGAGTCGGTCGAAATCCTTCAAGGGCAACTTGTGGAGCGTGAGCATCGCTCCGGCGAAAGCGGGCGTTGGTTGAAGATGAATTTCTGCCCCACCTGCGGAACAACTATCTCCCACACCGCTGAGCTCCGGCCCGGCACGCGAACGATTGCTGCTGGAACGTTCGATAATCTCGACTGGTTCAAGATTGACAGGCATATTTGGGTTCAATCGAAGCGCCCTTGGGTTTCAATTCCGGAAGGCATTGCCATGTTTCAGAAGGGGTTTGTCGCCAGCCCGCCACCAGACTTGACTCCCTCCAACAAAGCATGACGGTTCGAATACGTGTTTGTTGAGACCTTCGCTTGCCCGCACACTTCACGTCTTGATATGGGAAGAGTGACGGCTAAGCTCATACGTTGGGCATAACCGATTTGCGAATCCATCGGATCAGGAGAAGGTAGGAATGAAAACTCGAATTGAGAGACTGAGCGAATTGGCTGCCAATACTGCGTCGTTGGCTAGGCGCAATTTTTCATCAGCGCAGGAGGCTGCGAGTAAGGCGAGCGCGGTAGCGTTAGCCGCTGGAAAATCAGCCCAACACGCGATTGGTGACGCTATCGATCATGAAGATACAAAAGCCGCATTCACGAAGGTAAAAGAACTTGCAACCGCTGCAACGAGTGAGGCAAAGAAGCTTTCTGATCGCGTTGTTCTTAAAGTCAAGGCGGCTGATGAGAATCACAAAGAAGTTGCAGAAAAAGTAGAAACAGTATCGATGGGACTAGGCATTACTTCTGGTGTGGTAGCTGCTGGTGCAGCATTAGCAGCACCAACTGGTTTGGGAGCTTTAGGTGTCGCGGCTGGAATAACGAGTGCGCCTCTAATCGTGACGGTAGCGCCAGTTATCATGGTTGCAGCAACTGTTACGGGGATCGTCTCAGGAGGAGCGTACTTCTATTCCAAATGGAAATCGAGGCAGGTTAAAGATGATTCTGAGAACAAGTAAATGCCCAACCCGGCAGTCCACGCGGGCGCTGTGCGATAAAGCCGCGCAGCGCCGATGACTTCTACGTTAGACCCCGTGGAAGGGCAGTTTACGCGGGTATAACCGGTGTTATACTTATGATATGAAAACGGCAATCTCAATTCCCGATCGTGTTTTTCGTTCAGGCGAGCAGCTCGCTGAGCGTTTGGGGGTTTCTCGAAGTGAGCTTTACTCCAAGGCGCTTGCGGCACTTGTCAATGAGCACCAGGACGACTTGATAACGGCCCGCCTCAACGAGATCTATGGCCCAGGTCGAGAGGACTCATCACTCGATGCAGAGCTTTCCTTGCTTCAGCATCGCACACTCGCCCGAGGCAAGCGGTAGTGCGCCGCGGCGAGATTTGGTGGGCTTCTCTGCCGGAGCCCACCGGGTCTGGCCCTGGCTTCCGACGGCCGTTGCTTATCGTTTCCGCAAATAGCTTCAATGACAGCGGCATCAGTACGGTTGTTGCGGCGGTCGTTACATCGAACCTGCGCTTGGCCGACGCTCCGGGAAACGTTCGCCTCCCGGTCAAGGGAACCGGCCTTGCGAAAGTGTCCGTCGCAAACGTCTCTCAGATCATCACCGTGGACAAGACGTTTCTCACGGAGCGAATCGGAAAACTCAACCCTCGATTGCTGGCTGAAGTTGACGCCGGGCTTCGCATCGTCTTGTCGGTCTAGACAGGGTCTGACCTGCCCCCTTTAGCCGCACCCGTTGACCGGCAGGAAGTCCGGCAGGGGAAGGCCCATCATCTACAATTGGCAACGTTCACCCACACAGGAGACTAGACATGTTCAACCACATCATGGTCGGGACCAACGACATCGAGCGCTCCAAGCGCTTCTACGACGCCGTGCTCGGCACGCTGGGCGCGGGCGAAGGCAACCGCCACAAGTCCGACAGCGGCCACATGCGGGTCTTCTACCGCCATGGCGGCGGCACCTTCGGCGTGAGCGAGCCCATCAATAACGAGCCGGCGACGTTTGCCAACGGCGCCACCCTCGGCTTCAAGTGCGACTCGCCCGAGCAGGTAGTCGCGTTCCACGACAAGGCCGTGGCAAACGGCGGCACCTCGATCGAGAGCCCGCCGGGACTGCGCAACGGCAGCCTGGGCGCCATGTACCTGGCCTACGTGCGCGACCCCGACGGCAACAAGCTCTGCGCGCTCCATCGGCCCAAGTAAAGGCAGGGGCAGGCCCATCCTGAAGGACGTCAAGTAGCGCCTGCCGAGAGGCTCCGCATCTCGGCATACAAGTCCGCCTTCCCTTCGAACCCGATACCCGGCAACTCCGGCATCTTGATGTAGCTCTTCTCCACGCGCACGCCGTCCGGGAACCCGCCGTAGGGCTGGAAGAGGTCCGGGTACGACTCGTTGCCGCCGAGGCCCAGCCCCGCCGCGATGTTCAGTGACATCTGGTGCCCGCCGTGCGGGATGCAGCGATCCCAGCCCCAGCCATGGGCCTTCAGCATCTCCAGCGTGCGCAGGTATTCGACGAGGCCGTAGCTCAGCGCGCAGTCGAACTGCAGCCAGTCGCGCTCCGGCCGCATGCCGCCGTAGCGGATGAGGTTGCGCGCGTCCTGCATGGAGAAAAGGTTCTCGCCTGTCGCCATCGGCCCCGCGTAGTGCTCGGCGAGCTTCGCCTGCAGTTCATAGTCGAGCGGGTCGCCGGCCTCCTCGTACCAGAAGAGGTGGTAGCCCCCCAGCGCCTTGGCATAGGCAATCGCGGTGGGCAGGTCGAAGCGCCCGTTGGCATCCACCGCGAGCCGGCAGCCCGAGGGCAGCATGCGCAGCACGGCCTCGATCCGCTTGCAGTCGTCGGCGAGCGGCGCGCCGCCGATCTTCATCTTCACCACCGTGTAACCGCGGTCAAGGTATCCCTGCATCTCGGTCACCAATCCCTCAATGCCCTTGCCGGGGTAGTAGTAGCCGCCCGCGGCGTAGACGAAGACGCGGGGGTCGGCCACCCGCCCCTGCTGCTCGGCGAGCATCCGGAAGAGCGGCTTGCCGGCGATCTTGGCCACCGCGTCCCACACCGCCATGTCGATCGTGCCCATCGCCACCGAGCGCTCGCCGTGGCCGCCGGGCTTCTCGTTCTTGTACATCGTCGCCCAGACCTTGTGCGGGTCGAGGTTGTCGCCGGCCTCATTGACGAGGCTGGCCGGGTCGGCTTCGATCACGCGCGGGATGAAGCGCTCGCGCATCAGGCTGCCCTGGCCGTAGCGGCCGTTGGAGTTGAAGCCGTAGCCGACCACCGGTCGGCCGTCGCGCACGACGTCGGTGATCACGGCCACGAGGCTCAGCGTCATCTTCGAGAAGTCGATGAACGCGTTGGCGATGGGCGAGGCGATGGGCGCGGTGCGCTCACGGATTTCTACGATACGCATGGAGGAATCGGGCCTTTCGTACAGTGGGAATCGACCGGCATGGTGCCGCAGATTCGGCCATCCCGCCAATTGGCCTTACTATCGCGCATGCCCAACGAATCGAAACCCCTCCCGCAGCGCGCCGTCGTCGTCGCGGTGCAACTGTCCACGGTCAGCGACGCCGACTTCAAGGCCTCGCTCGACGAACTCGGCGAGCTCGCCAAGACCCTGGGCTTCCAGGTGGTCGCCACGTACACGCAGAAGCGCGCGAGCTTCCATGCCGGCGCCTACCTCGGCACCGGCAAGCGCGAGGAACTGCGCCGCTTCGTGCAGGGCGAAGAGGCCGACCAGCCGCCCGCCAAGAAGGGCATCGCCCACCACGGCCCAGTCGCGGCCCGCGAGGCGGCCAAGGCGCAGCGGCACGACAACCGCCGCGCGGCCTACGTGCTGGTGGACCACGAGATCTCGCCTTCGCAAGCGCGCAACCTCGAGAACGAGATCGGCTGCCAGGTGATGGACCGCACCACGGTGATCCTCGAGATCTTCCACCGCCACGCGCGCTCGAACGCCGCGCGCGCGCAGGTCGAGATCGCGCGATTGCGCTACCTCGCGCCGCGCCTGCGCGAGGCGGCCAAGCTCGCCGGGCCGCAGGGCCGGCAGAGGAGCGGCGTGGGCGGCCGCGGCGCGGGCGAGGCCGCAGGCGAGGCGGACCGCGCCAAGATCCGCGACCGGATCGCGGAGCTGAAGCAGGAGATCATCGCGTTCGACCTCGAGCGCCAGACGCAGAGGGCCCGCCGCCAGGAAAGCTCCGGCGTCGCCCGAGTGACGCTGATCGGCTACACCAACGCGGGCAAGTCCACGCTGATGCGCGCGCTCACCGGCAGCGAAGTGCTGGTGGCCAACAAGCTCTTCGCGACGCTGGACACCACCGTGCGGGCTTTGGTCCCCGAAGGCGTGCCGCGCGTGCTGGTGAGCGACACGGTGGGCTTCATCAAGAACCTGCCGCACGACCTCGTCGCCTCGTTCAAGTCGACGCTCGAGGAAGCGGCCGAGGCGTCGCTGCTGCTGCACGTGATCGACGCCAGCGACCCCGGCTACGAGCGCCACATCGAGGTGACCGAGAAGGTGCTCGCCGAGATCGGCGCAGGCAAGGTGCCGCGGCTGCGCGTGTTCAACAAGATCGACCAGGCGGGCGACGCCGAGGCGCAAGCCGCGCTCACCAAGTCGCTGCGCGTGCTCTACCCGAAGTGCATCATCATGAGCGCCATCGACGAGGATGACGTAGCGAAGCTGCACAAGACGATCCGCGCGAATTTCGAAAAGCGGCTCAGCAAGGCGGAACTGTTCCTGCCGTGGTCAGGGCAGCAACTGCGCGGCGAGGTGTTTGCGCGCTGCGAGGTGCTGGAAGAACGTGCCGACACCGAAGGCACTTTTTTCAGCGTGCGCGGCACCAAGCAGGACATCGAGACGCTGCGCGAGCGGATCGCCCGCGCAATCGGCTAGGGACGAGCGGCGGGGGCCAGGGTCTCCGACGAGAGGGACCGCACGTCGGGACAGCCGAGCAGCGCGAGGTCGGTGTCCACTTCGCGCCTGAGCAATTCCAGCGCACGCGCCACGCCCGCCTCGCCGCCCACCGCGAGGCCGTACATCGCGGGCCGTCCTACGAACACGAGCCGTGCCCCGAGGGCCAGCGCCTTCAGCACATCCGTCCCGCGGCGCACCCCGCCGTCGAGCATCACGGGCCAGCCGGGCGCCGCGGCCACGATGGCCGGCAGCGCATCCAATGTGGCGATCGCGCCGTCGAGCTGGCGGCCGCCGTGGTTGGAGACGATCACGCCGTCGCAACCGGTCTGCCTCGCGCGCAGCGCATCCGCAGCGTGCAGGACGCCCTTGAGCACCAGCTTGCCGGGCCAGCGCTCGCGGATCCACTGCACCTCGTCCCAGGTCATTGCCGCGCGGCCTGCGCGGTGGTCGCCCTTGGCCGCAGTAATGATGCGACCGCCGCGCTCGGCGGTGAAATTCTCGAAATGCGGGATGCCGCGCGAGAGCAGCGTGCGGGCAAAAGTCTCGACCATCCAGCGCGGGCGCAGCATGCCGCCGATCACCAGCTTGGGCGTGAAGCGCAGCGGGACGCTGAACCCGTTGCGCACTTCGTTCTCGCGCACCGAGGCGACCTGCACGTCGAGCGTCAGCACCAGCACGCCGACCCCGGCAGCCTTGAGGCGCTCGAGCAACGGGCCGATCACCTCCTTCTGCGCCGGCAGGTAGGCCTGGTACCAGGTGCCCGGCGCCTCGGCCATCACTCGTTCCAGCGGCACCGTGGACGCGGCGCTCAGCACCGAAGGCACGCCCGCCGCCACCGCAGCGCGGGCCAGCGCGATGTCACCGTCAAAGCAGCACAGGCCCGATACGCCCATCGGCGCGATCCCCACCGGCGAGGCGTGCGTGACGCCGAAAATCTCTACCGACTGCGAGCGCTTCGACACGTCGACCAGCATCCGTGGCACGAAACGCCAGCGGCCGAACGCGGCGCGGTTGCCCTCGAGCGAGGCCTGGTCCTCGGACCCGCCGCTGACATAGCCATGGATGCTCGCCGGCAGCCGGCGGCGCGCCGCGGCCGCGAGGTCGGCGATCGAGAGTGCAGTATCTAGGCGCATTTGCGAACTGCAGTGATGAACAGCATGTCAGGCCGCGAGCTTCAGCCGCAAACTCTTCCCAAGTGCTGTCGCCGCCTTGCTCATCGTCGATAGCGTGATCGACGAATCGTTCGCATCCAGCAGCCGCCGGATCACGGCGCGACTGGTATGCATGCGACGCGCCATCTCTGCCTGGCTGACGTCAGCTTTTTCCATGGCCTGCTGAAACTCCCAGGCGAGGACCCGCTTTATCGCGAGCGCGGTGGACTCCTCGAGGCGACCCTGCTCTCGAAGGAAGTCCTCGAAATCGCTCCCCACGTGGGGATTGGTCTTCTTGCGCGCCATCTTCACTCCTTTGCCGGCTTCAGCAGAAAACAGGCTCACGCCCCTCGCGAGTTCGAAAAAATCGGACAGGCAGCATTTTTTCGGGCGCGGCCATAGTGTATCAAAATAAATACATACTCAAGTGACAGTCCGTCGGGCGGGATAAGATAGGAACGATGAATCCCAGTAACGCGAGATCCGCCATTGAGTTGACTCAGGGCCAGGTGCTGCCGTGAGCGAAGAACCCGGCCTGCGCAAGGACGCTCTCGGCCTCACCCACGCGGTGGCCATCGGCGTGGCGGGCACCGCGCCCTCCTACAGCATCGCCGCCTCCACTGCGGCGCCGCGCTCCGAGGAGCTAGGCCGGCGCCTGCAGGTCAGTCGAGCGCCGCCGCACCGCCTCGGCCTCGATGGCCGCAATGAGCTTGGGCTGCTGGCCGGCGAGCTGGTAGAAGTCCACCACGTTCAGCACCAGCACCGTGAGCGGCGACAAGGCAGTCACGTCCGCCGAGCGGGGCTTGCGGTCGAGCAGCGCCATCTCGCCGAAGAAATCGCCGTCGCGCAACGCCAGCGTACGCTCGCCCACGCGCACCTCCACCTCACCCGAGACGATGAAGAACATCGAGTCGCCGGCCGCGCCCTTGCGAATCACCGTCGCGCCCCTCGGGTAGCTGCGCGAACGCAGCCGGTCCACGATGTCCGAGATGGCGATCGCGCCGGTGTCGGCGAAGAACGGCACGCGCGCCACCAGCTCCCAGATGCGCACGAACTCGCGCCGCCGCACCTCGGCCGCAAAGCCGTTGGCGAGGATCCCCGCAAGCAGCGCGAGCACGCAGATCCCGCAGAGCATCACCAGCCCGCCCAGCATGCGACCCGCGGCGCTGAGCGGCACCACATCGCCATAGCCGGTCGTGGTGAGCGTCACCACCGCCCACCACAGGGAGGCGGGAATACTGCCGAAATGCTCGGGCTGGCGCTCGCCCTCGAGCCAGTGCGCGATCGTCGCAGCCGAGAAGAGGACGATGAGGAACAGCGCCGCTGCGGCCGAAAGCGCCGACCGCTCGTTGTGGAGCACGCGCGCAATCAGGCCCGCGCCCTGCGCGTGCGTTGCGAGCTTCAACACCCACAGCAGCACGAACACCGAAGCCGATTCCGCGCCGAGCCGCGCGCCGCCATAGGCCACCGCCACGGCAGGCAGGACGGCAAGGAGGTCGATGATGCCTTCGACCGACAGCACCCAGCGCATCCGCGCGTTGGCCGGGCTGCTGTGATGCAGGGGCGGATTCTCCGGCGCGACCCAGAGCCGCGCCAGGTATTCGGCGAAAAACAACGCCGCGACGACGCCGGTCACCAGCGCGGCCAACAGCCGCGCCCCAGGCGACAAACCGTCGACCGTGCCGGCCGACACCGACGAGATCCCGACCAGGATCAACGCCACCTCAAACTCGCGTATTCGGCGGGCGGCATGCCCGTCGCTCGCAGGGTCGAGCAGCGAATGGATGCGTACGCGCAAGGTCATGCCGGCCCCGCCCGCACTAACCGTTGCGCCGCGGCGCCTCGGTGGGCACCAGCGGCGTCCAGCCGGTGAGCTTCGCGACCTCGGCCTTCACGAAGTTCGACATCGCGATGCGGTCGGCGGTCAGCATCACCATCTGGAAACCCTGGTCGATGTAGCGCTGCGTGTACTTCGCGCTCATCGTGTGCATGGCCGCGATCACCTTGTGCTTGCGGCACAGTTCCAGGATCTTGTTCACCGTGGCCACGTGCTTGGGATCGTCGTTGTCCATCACCGGCGGCAGGCCCAGCGCCAGCGCGAGGTCCGTCGGCCCGATGTAGACCGCATCCACGCCCGGCGTGGAGATGATCTCCTCCATCTTCTCGACTCCTTCGGCGGTCTCGATCATCACGATGCAGAGCATCTCGTTGTCGGCGTGCTTCTGGTAGTCGGCGCCGCCATACAGCGCCGCGCGGTTGGGGCCGTTGCTGCGGATCCCCTTCGGCGGGTAGCGGCAGGCGGCGACGGCACGCTCGGCCTCGGCGCGGTTGCTCACCATCGGCACGATGACGCCGTAGGCGCCCGCGTCCAGCGCCTTCATGATCATCGAGGGCTCGTTCCAGGGCACCCGCACGATGGGCGTCACCGCCGTGGTCGAGATCGCGGCGAGCATGTGCACTGCGTCCGAGTAGTCGATGCAGCCGTGCTGCATGTCGATGCACAGCCAGTCGAGGCCGGTGTGGGCCATCATTTCGGCCGACAGGGTGTGCGGGATCGACAGGAAGCCGCCAACGACGGGCTTGCCTTCGCTCCAGAGCTGCTTGAGGCGATTGAGACGCATGCGTGAATTCCCCTTTTTTGTGCGCAAAAGAGTGACTCTACGCCACTCCGGGCCCGCACACCGTTCTTGCGTGTCCCTGACGACCGGTGGGCCGGTTTTGGCCTATGATGGAACTATGGCCAAAATCACCGTAGTCCGCGACGACGACGTCTTTGCCCTGACCGAAAAAGGGGTGAAGGAGCTCAAATCCGCCGACACGCAGATGTCCGTGGCCGAGCTGCAGGTGCTGGTGCTGCTCGACGGCCTCCTGCCGGTGGCGGCCGTGGCGGACATCGTTCCCGAGACCTCCCGGGACGAGGTCAGCGCGGCGGTGCTCAAGCTGGCCCTGGCCAAATACATCGTGAACACGATCGAGCCCGAATCCGACGTCAACTCGTCCGGCTTCTCGACGATCACCGTGCCCGCAGGCTTTTTCAGCAGCCTGAAGAACGACACCAACCCCGAGGCCGAGGGCGGCGCCTCGATCCTCAGGCAGCGCGGCTACTACGTGCGCATCGCCCGGCGCCAGGCCGATGCAGTCGAGCGCAAGGCCGACTGGCAGCCGACCGTGCTGGTGGTCGACGACGACATCGACCTGCAGAAGCTGATCCGCACCTACTTCGTGCTTGAAGGTTTCAAAGTGCGCGGTGCGCTCAAGCGCGACGACATTGCGATTGCCTTCCGCATGCAGCCCACGCCCGACCTGGTGCTGCTCGACGTCCACCTGCCCGACGCGGACGGCTTCGACATCCTCGGCCGGTTGCGCCAACACCCGGTGCTGAAGAACCTGCCGGTGATCATGCTGACGGGCGAAGCGACCCGCGCGGCGGTGCTGCGCGGCCTGAACCTGGGCGCCGACGGCTACGTCACCAAGCCCTTCGAGGCCGAGGTGCTGGTCACCGCGGTCAAGGCCGTGCTCGGCCTGACGCCCCCGAAAGACGGCAAGAAGCCGCCCGAGAAGAAGTAGCCACCCCGGGCGCTTACGTCTCAATCGGCGAAACAATCGGAACAATCGGGGTCTGTCCCCGATTCAATCTGGAACGCCATGAACATCACGATCCTCGACGATTACTTCGACACGATCCGCACGCTGCCGTGCTTTGCAAAGCTGGCGGGCCACAGCGTGACGATCTGGAACGACCACGTGCAGGATGTGGGCACGCTGGCGGAGCGGCTGAAGGATACCGAGGCGCTTGTGCTGATCCGCGAGCGCACGCAGATCCGTGCGCCGCTGGTCGAACGGCTCGACAAGCTCAGACTCATCAGCCAGCGCAGCGTCTACCCGCACATCGACATCGACGCCTGCACCGCCAAGGGCATCATCGTCTCCTCCGACCAGCACCCCGGCACGCCCTGCTATGCGGCCGCGGAACTCACCTGGGCGCTCGCGCAGGCGGCGGCCCGCAGCCTGCCGCAACAGATGGCGGCGCTGAAGGCCGGCCAGTGGCAGGTCGGCGTAGGCGACACGATGCGCGGCAAGACGCTCGGCCTCTACGGCTACGGCCGCATCGCGCAGGCGGTGGCGGGCTACGGCAAGGCTTTCGGCATGAAGGTGCTGGTCTGGGCTCGCGAAGAAGCCCGAGCGCGCGCCGTGGCCGAAGGGTATTCGGCCGCCGCCTCAAAGAAGGAATTCTTCGAGCAGAGCGACATCCTGTCGCTCCACATGCGCCTCGTGCCGGACACGCGCGGCATCGTGACGGCGGCAGACCTCGCGCTGATGAAGCCTTCGGCGATCCTCGTCAACACCAGCCGCGCGCCACTGATCGCGCCGGGTGCGCTGGTGGAAGCCCTGCGCGCAGGACGCCCGGGACGGGCTGCGGTCGACGTCTACGAAAAGGAGCCCCTGACGGATGTCGAGGACCCGTTGCTGAAGATGGACAACGTCATCTGCACGCCGCACATCGGCTACGTGACGCGCGACGAGTACGACCTGCAGTTCACCGACATCTTCGATCAGATCCTCGCCTACGCGGCCGGCAAGCCGGCCAACGTGGTGAACCCGAAGGTGCTGGCCGGGGATAGGTGACCGCTATGCGGAACGTCCCGCCGGCATGCGCTGGCAGAGGCGGAAACACAGCAGCGCTACGAGCGTCATGAACACAAAGGCGGCGGCGCACAGGATCGGTGCGGCGGGGTTGCCGGTGACGTCGTACGACCAGCCGCCGAGCGGCGGCAGCGCCGCCATGCCCGCGTACCACCACGTGTAGAAGAGGCCGAGACCCATCGCCCGGCTTTCCGGGCGCAGCACCTCGATCGGCAGGGCCGCCATGATGCCCGCGGGCAGGAAGATGATCAGGCCGATGACCGAAAAGCACAGCGCATAGGCGGAGGTGAAAGGCACGGCCAGCACCGCAAGGCCGCCAATGGCCATGGAGGCGACGATGAACGCGTTCGGCCGGCCGAGCCGCGACGCGAGCCAGCCCCCGAGGGGCAAGCCAATCACGCCGAGCCAGGTGGCGAGGCTGGTCACCGTGGCCGCTTCGTTCAGCTCCACGCCCTGCGAGCGCAGGTACCCCGGAGAGAAGCTCACCGTGATGACCCAGCCGGCGTTCACGAACGTCCAGATCAGTCCCGCGAAGCTGACCATCAGGATCTCGCGCAGCGTGAGGCGGCTGTCGGAGGCGTCCGCCGCCGCAGCCTTCTGCGCGGGCGGGCTGCGGTAGAGCAGCGCGAGCACCACGAACGTGAACGCGCAGAACACCGCCGTGGCGAGGAACACCGTGCGCCAGGAGTGCGCGGCGGCGAGGCCGACCTGGGTGACCAGCGCAAGGCCGATGCCGATGGGCCAGCCGTTGAGGTAGAGCGACATCGCGAAGACCAGTTCCTTGCCCTTGAACCAGTCGGCCAGCATCTTGGTCATCAGCACGAACTGCAGCACCACGCCCACGCCGGTCAGCACGCGCCCCGTCACCAGGATTGCATAGCTCGTACCATACGCGCTGACCGCCCCACCCACGGCCATCAGCGCGAGGCCGCCAAGCACCATGCGCTTTTCGCCGAAGCGCCGGCCGAGCCACCCGCCGGGCAGCGCCAGCACCACGCCCGGCAGCAGGTACAGCCCGATCAGCGTGCCGATGGAGGCATAGTCGATGCCGAATTCCTCAACGAGGAACGGCGACACCGAGGCCACCGCCTGGAACTGGAACCCCATGGCGATGCGCGCAAAGGCAAGCACCGCGAGGACCAGCCAGCGCTTATGCATGCCCTTGTTGCCCGAATGGAAATTGCATCCGGCAATATACCTTGCGGTGCATCTTGACCGATGCGCGGTTTCTCGTAGACTTCAGCCGTTGTACAAACCCCTCACACTTTTTCTCTCAGGAGTGTCCCCATGTCCCGCTTAGCCCTTCAAGCCCTCGGCGCCGCGCTGCTCGCACTCGCCGGATTCACCGCCCAGGCCCAGGCCCCGGCCCCGGCCCGTCCGGCCATCCAGACAACGCAGGTCCCCGGCACGAGCAACGTGTACGTGTTCCGCAACGGCAACCACCAGGCCATGTTCGTCGTGACCCCCGACGGCGTGATCGCCACAGACCCCGTTGCCTACGGCCGCCCGACCGGCGGCAAGGCGTACGTCGACGAGATCCGCAAGGTCACCGACAAGCCGATCAAGTACCTGATCTACAGCCACCACCACTACGACCACATCGCCGGCGGCAAGGCATTCAAGGACGCGGGCGCCATCGTCATCGCGCATCGCAAGGCCAAGGAGCGCCTCGACAAACTCGCCGACCCGCACACCGTGCCGGTCGATGAAGTCGTCGGTGACGAAGGTCGCGTGATCCGGCTGGGCGGCACGATCCTCGAGCTGAGCTATAAGGGCCTCAACCACTCCGACACCACGCTCGTCATGCGCCTGCCGCAGGAGCGCGTGCTGTTCGTGGTCGACAGCATCCCCGTGGGCACCGTGCCCGGGCGCGGCATGATCGACTTCCACCCGCTCGAGGCCGAGAAGTTCATCGCCGACGTCACCGCGATGGACTGGGCGACGCTGATCCCCGGTCACCCCGGCCCGGGGGATCGGCTGGGCACCAAGAAGGACGCCGAGGACCAGTTGCAACTGCTGAAGGACGCCTCCGCCGAGATGAAGGTGCTCGCGCGCGAAGGCAAGTGCTGGGACCAGGCCGAGAAGGAATTCAAACTCGATAAGTACGCCAGCTGGCCGGGGTATGCGGCGGGGCTGCCGTTTATTGCCCGGCGGTATTGCGGGCTGTGGGGGCGCGGGACCTAGGACGCAGGACGGACGCCGCGCGGCACGTCACACCCTCCTTACGCGGGACAACGCCGCCTGCGCATTGCCGCGCAGGATGGCGTCCTTCGCGGACTGCGGAATGCGCGCCTTTTCGATCGCGTCGAACGACCAGCGCGCCCCGAAGAGCGACCCATCCGAGCCGAACACGACCTTGCCTTCGCCGTACACCTCGGTGGCCAGTTCGATCGCGCGCGGGCCGAGCGAATTGCTGTCGAGGAGCAACGGCGCGGCGCGGAACTTCGCGGAAGGCAGCACCGTGCCGGGCCCTTCGGCGATGATCGCGCGGTGGTCCATGCGCTCCACTTCGAACGGGATGTTGCCGCCGAGGTTGTGGCTCATCACCGTGACGTTCGGGTACTGCGCGAGGAGATCGGTCAGGCAGAACGTCACCATGTTGGCCGACAGGCGCGCCTGGAAGTCGAGCGTCACCGTGCGCTGGAAGATGTTGTCCGACATGTCGAAGTGCGGCGCCTCGGGGTCGTCGGGCAGGTGACCGTAGTGCACGAAGAGGATCGCACTGCGTTTGTTCGCCGCCTCGAGGAGAGGCCGGTAGCGCTCCGCCCGGCGCTTGGACAGGAACCCGTCGCCCAGCACCAGCGCGCCCGCCATGCCCGGCATCGCCATTGCGCGCTCGAACTCGGCCACCGCTGCCGGCATATCCAACGGCAGCAGCGCCAGCGCCTTGAAGCGGTCCGGGTGCGCCGCGCAGGCTTCGGCCACCGCGTCGTTGAACATCCGGCAGAGCGCCAGCGACTCCCCGAGCGGCAGCCACTCGACGTGGTACTGCGTGGCGAGCGATAACAGGCCCTGCTCGACGCCCGTGTGGTCCATCTCGGCCAGCCGCGCCGCGAGCGTGTCGTCGAACCCTTCGGGAAGGCGAATGAGGCGCTTGCCGCCGTTGTCGAGCATCTCTTCGCCCGACTCCGTGCGCACGATGTGCGGCGGCAGCTTGCGGGCGCGCAACTCGGCCGACAGCGCCGGCGGCACCCAGTGCGCGTGCATGTCGATCGTCATGTCTCGTTTCCCCGCTGGTGAATTCGGCGCTGCGGATCGCGGCCTGCGGGGATAGTGGACCAGTGGCTGCAGGGCGGCAATCCGAGTTTCATTCAATCTGAAATTCGCCGTTCCCGACCCCATCCTTATGTCAATACACGCGTATTGACATAAATCCCGTATTTGTTGCATGCTGCCGCGATGAAAACCGCGCAGCTGCAGATTCGCGTCACGCCGTCCGAGAAGGCGAGGATCGAGCGCGCCGCGCGGCAAGCCGGCTTGGGGATGTCTGCCTATGTCCTCGGCAGGCTGCTGCCCGGCCGGGCCGGGCAGTGGCGCGGGTTGTTGCAAGAGCTCCTGCGTTCGGACGACAAACGCCTCCCGCTTGCCGCGCTCAGCCAATGGCTCGCGAAGCTTGCCCCCGCAGAACTCGCAGAGGGCCTCGAGCTGCCGCCTCCCGCCGGGCTGTCAGAGCAGCTTGCCAACACCGTCGCAGCGATGGTCGAGCACGTTTGCGCGACCTGCGGCGCAAAACCGCCGGCATGGACGCGGGAGATCGCGCCCCTGGCGGAACCGGCCTTCGCCAGCGGGCTGACGAGCCTGCGGCTGCATCTGCTGACCAACTCACCCGCGGCTTTCAGGCGGCGTAACCTTTTCGTGGATACCGTGGTCGGCGGACAGGTCTGAGATGCCCGGATTCTCGGCCAAGGACCTGAACCGCTTGTTTGGCGAACTCAACGACGAACTCGCGGCCGGCGACTGCAAGGGCGAGCTCTACCTCGTGGGTGGCGCGGTCATGTGCCTCGCCCATGCGGCGCGCCCTTCCACCGAGGACGTGGACGCGTTGTTTCGTCCGGCACGCGAGGTACGCGAGGCGGCGGCGCGTGTTGCCGCGCGGTCTGGCGTCCCCGCCGATTGGCTGAACGACGCGGTCAAGGGCTATCTCAGCGAGCGGGGCGAATACCGGCCCTGGCTGGAGTCGAGCCACCTTCGCGTCATGGTCGCGCAGCCGGCGTATCTGCTCGCGATGAAGTGCCTCGCGTTCCGGATCGGCGCCGAGTTCCACGACGAGGACGACGTGCGCTTCCTGCTGCGCCTGCTCGAGCTCCGCAGCTATGCAAAGGCCCTCGAGACGATCGGACGGTACTATCCCAAGGAGCGGTTTCCGCAGAAGACCCTGTACGCGCTCGCGGAGCTGCTGCCGGAAGACTAATTCCCGCTTGCGTGCATTCCCCTGCCGGCCGTCATCGACCTTGCTCCTAGCCCACGACAACTTCGCCTATCATGGACGCCTCAAGGGAGGATGTTTGAATGGGCAAACGCATTGCAATCGTCGGCGCGGGCGCGCTCGGCGGCTATGTCGGTGGAAACCTCGCGCACCAGGGGCACGATGTCACGCTGATCGACCCCTGGCCGGAAAACGTCGAGACGATCAGGACGAAAGGCCTCGAGCTCGACGGCCTCACCCCCGAGGAGCGCTTCACCGTCAAGGGCGTGAAGATCCTGCACCTCACCGAAGTCCAGTCGCTGGCGCGCAAGCCCGTGGACGTGGCCATGGTCGCGATGAAGTCCTACGACACCGCCTGGGCGACGATGCTGATCAAGCCCTACCTGTCGCAGCAGGGGTTCGTGGTCTCGCTGCAGAACTGCCTCAACGAGGAAACCATCGCGAACATCGTCGGCTGGGGACGCACCGTGGGCGTGGTCGCCTCGCTGATCTCGGTGGACCTGTTTGAGGCCGGACGCATCCGCCGGACCATCCCCAAGGGCGGCGACAAGCACACCGTGTTCCGCGTCGGCGAGCCGCACGGCCGCATTACCGGGCGCGTGGAGGAGCTGGTGGGCTGGTTCGCGCAGATCGACAGCTCGAAGGCAACCACCAACCTGTGGGGCGAGCGCTGGACGAAACTCGTGCAGAACGGCATGGGCAACGGCGTGACCGCGGCGACCGGCATGACCTCGGGCGACTGCCTCAGGAACGATATTGTCCGGCGCCTGCAGATCAAGCTCGCGGGCGAGGCTGTGCGCGTGGGCCAGGCGCTCGGCTACCAGCTCGAAAAGATCCGCGGCTTCGAGGCCGACGTGTTCGCGCGCGCGGCCGAAGGCGACGCCGCGGCACTAGCGCAGATCGAGCCGACCCTGATTCCGCAGGAAGGCGCGAACCCGCGCGGCGCGATCCAGCGCCCCTCGATGGCGCAGGACATGATCAAGGGCAGGCGCACCGAAATAGACGCCATGAACGGCTACATCGCGGCGAAGGGCGCCGAGATCGGCGTGCCGGCCCCGAACCACGCGATGCTCACCGAAATCGTCACGCGCGTGGAGCGTGGCGAACTGAAACAGTCTCCGGCCAACCTGGGCGCGTGAACCGCCAGGTCAGTCGGGCGGCAACCAGTACGCGAAAAGAAACAGGGCGAGCGAGACAAGACCGGACAGCGCCGCGAGCGTAAGGCCAAGCGTCTTGCCCTGCCAGAGCCGCGCGAACCAGCGGGTGAACTCGTCGAACAGCACCGAGGCCCAGCACGGCGAGCGCCACGACGTAGAGGCGCCTCCGGCTGAGCGCCGACTTGCGCTCAGGCATCCAGCTTAACCTTCTCCGCCAATGCCTTCCACTTGCGGATGTCCGCTTCAGCCCGCGCGCGGAAAGCCTCGGGCGTGCTGCCGCCCACGAGGCTGCCGGTGGCAAGGAGCTTGGCGCGCACCGCTTCTTGAGCGATCACAGTGCGCACCTCCGACCCCAACCGTTCCACCACGGCCGCAGGCGTCTTGGCCGGCGCCCCGAGCCCCAGCCACGAGTACACCTCGAACCCCGGCAGCGTCTCGGCGAACGTCGGCAGGTCGGGAAAAGTCTCCAGCCGCTGCCGCCCGGTGACCGCGATCGCGCGCACCTTGCCGCCCTTGATCTGCGGCGTGGACACCGCCGGCGCGGCGATCAGCGAATCCAGCCGCCCGCCGATGAGGTCGGTGAACGCGCTGCCCTTGAAAGGCACGTGCAGCAGGTCGATCCCGGCGGTGAGCTTGAAGAGTTCGCCCGACAGGTGTTGCGTGGTGCGCACGCCGGGCGTGGCAAACGTGAGCTTGCCGGGGCTGGCCTTGGCCGCGTTGATCAGGTCGCGCAGCGTCTTGATCGGCGACTCGGCCGGCACCATCAGGATGAACGGGAACTCCACCACCGTGGTGATGAAGGCGTAGTCGCGAAGCAAATCGTAGGAGAGCTTCGGGTCGGTGGCCGCGATCACCGTGTCGCCGGCCGTAAGCATCATCAGCGTGTAGCCATCGGGCTCCTGCGTGGCGACGTAGGCCGTGGCGATGCGCCCGCCCGCGCCGGGACGCGGCTCGGTGACGATGGTCTGCCCCAGCCGCTCGGTGAGCGACGGTGAAATGATGCGCGACACGGTATCCGGGTTCGAGCCGTTGTCATAGCCGTGCACGATGCGGATCGGCTTGCCCGGATACGCCTGTGCGTGTGCAACCGCGGGCCCGAGGAGCGTCGCCGCCCCCAACGCCTGCAGCAGGGTGCGTCTGCGAATGTTCATGGTGTCTCCTAGAGCAGCGTGTAGGCGGTCAGCAGCACCTGGCGCGCCTTGCGCTGGGCTTTTGCGATCGCGATGGTTTTATTCAGCCAGGCGAGGCCCGGCGCGCCGGTCTCGAAGCGCAGCACCGCGCGGAAGTAATACTGGTCGGGCGCGACGTCCTCGCCGCGGCCGAGTGCCGCGAGCACTTCGGGCGGCCCGTGCCGGTAGCCTTGGCTGACCACACGGATCGCGTCGCCCGCGTCGGTCCGCAGCGCATAGCGCGCGTCCACGTCGAGCACGCCGTCCGTGCGCACGATCTGCCAGTCGTTGCCGCCCGGCAGCACCGTGCCGCGCAGCTTCGGGCCTTCAAAGCTGCCGCCGTTGATCGCAATGATCCGCCGCTCGCCCAGCGGCCCTGGGCCCATCGTCACGATCTCGCCCACGTCGACCTTCAGGTCGCACAGGTATTCGAACTCCAGCATGCCGTCCCCTCCTTCTTGCGTGCAGGCTGCATTCTGTGCGAAAACGGCCCACCCTGCCTCGCACCGTACTCAACGAGCTGGCGGACGTCGGTCGCCCTCGGGCCGGAAGCATTTTGTACATACAAAATAATTCCGCCGATTTCAGTTCCTGGGGCGGTAATGTACCGGTACAGATTCACAAACTGACAGGAGAGCGGCTCCTGTGGCGGACTTTTAAAACACAATCCTGAATATTTACGGCCCCGGCAGCCTGTGGCGCTGGAAGAATTTCCACATCTCGGCATTGGCGTCGATG
Organism: Bordetella parapertussis; assembly: GCA_945862265.1. Lineage (GTDB taxonomy): Bacteria > Pseudomonadota > Gammaproteobacteria > Burkholderiales > SG8-39 > SZAS-79. Next base: position 121,452 of record CAMAXP010000002.1, on the reverse strand, counting down.
AGCCCCGTGCCCGGCCCGAGCACGGCGCCCGGCCACACGTGGCCCGCGCCGGTGAGCTTCCAGTGCAGCACCTCGGCGCGGCAGCCCGGATACGCAAGCAGCGTGGCCGTGTGCCCTTTCCATTCCTTCTTCTCACCGGAAGTGGCAGCGCCCGTGCAACCGTTTTCCTTCGAGACCTCGGCCAGCGCGGCATCGACCGCGAGGTGCATCACGCGCGCATTGGTCATCGGGAAAGGCGGCCCGAGGCCGCCCGCATACAAGGCGCGCGGATCGTCCACGCTGTGGATGTGCAGGACCGGCACGGCGCGCGCGGTCGGGAAGCGCTCGACGGCGATGGCGCCGGCCACGGGCGCGATCGCCGCAACACGATCCGAGAGTTCTGCCGCAAGCCGATAGGCCAGCATCGCTCCGTTGGACAGGCCCGTGGCATAGACCCGCGCCGGGTCGTACGCCTGCCGCCGCGAGAGATCGAACAGGAGCTTCTTCACGAAGCCTATGTCGTCCACCTTGTCGCGCACGGCGCCGCCGCAGCAGCCGCCCGCGTTCCAGGTCAGCACCTCCCCTTCGAGGGGGCCGGTGCCTTCGGGGTACACGACGAGGAAGCCCTCCTTGTCGGCCAGCGCGTCCATCTGGACGTACTTCTGGTGGGCGCCGGCGTTCCCGCCCCCGCCATGGAAGTTGAGCACCAGCGCGGGCCGCGGCTCCAGCTGCGGCGGCACGTGCAGGAGGTACGAACGCTCGCCGAACGAGATCGAGTGATCTCCCGGCGGGAGCGCCAGGGCCGACAGGGCAGACAACAGCAGCGGCAGCGCCAGCAGCAGCGCCGCCAGCAGCCGCCTCACATCTGCTCCCAGTACTCGGCCGGGTCGACCTGCGCGTCGATGAGGGTGAACTGCCGGGACTTCACGGCGTCGGCCAGGGCCTGGCCGAAGGCCTCGATGGACTCCACGCGCACGCCCTTCGCGCCGAAACCCTCCGCGATCTTGGCGAAATCCGGCGAGCGGAAGTCGGTGGCGCGCGGCGCCATGTTCATCTTGGACTGCTTCAGCTTGATCAGCGCGAGCGCCGAGTCGTTGAGCACCACCACCACCAGCGGCAGGTTGCGTTCGGCGGCCAGCGCCAGCTCGCCCTGCGTCATCAGCATGCAGCCGTCGCCGAGCATCGCGACCACGGTGCGCTCGGGGTGCACGAGCTGCGCGGCGATCGCCGCGGGCACGGCGTAGCCCATGCACCCGAGGCCGTTCGACTGCATCAGCTGCCCGGGCGTGCGGCACTGCAGGACGTGGTTGGCGAGGATGCGATGCGCGCCCACGTCGACCGTCATGACCCAGTCGTCCTTCGCCTGCGCGCTGACCGCGTGGAACAACGCTGCGGGGCTGATGCCCTTGGCGGGCTGGCGCGGCCGCACGATGTGCGCGACCCGCTCGCGCAACTGCGCGTAGCGCTCCGCCTGCCACTCGCCAGGCGCCGGGCCCGCGGGCATCAGCTGGGCGAGGATCGACGGCACGTGCCCGAGGGCCTCTTCGCCGACCGGGAAGATGCGGTGGTTGAGCGCCGCCCAGTCGATGCTGATCACCGGCAGCGTCCCCGGCCAGGCGTCGAGCCACGCGTCGCGAAGCTCGATGGGATCAAACCCGACCAGCACGATGCAATCGGCCTCGCGCAGCAGCACGAGGTTCTCGGTATCGACCACGGGCGAGAGGCCCACGCTGCCAAGACACAGCGGGTGGTGATCGCCGGTGATGCCTTTGGCTTTGTACGTGGTGAAGAACGGCAGCTTCCAGGCCTCCGCGAAGGCGCGGAAGGCGGCAGGCGTGGCCTCCAGCAGCGCGCCGCGGCCCACCAGCGCCACCGGGCGCTTCGCCTGCGCGAGCTTGGCGCGCAGGGCGTCGGCCGCCGGGGCCGAGAGCGCCGTGATCGCGCGCTGCGCGGGGCCCCTGGGCTCCTCCGCGGTCGCAGCTTCGCGGTTGTAGTCGGAAGGCACATTGAGGAACACCGGCCCCGCGGGATAGGCCATCGCGATGTCCAGCGCCTTGGCCATCTGCTGCGCGGCACGCTTAGGGTTCAGCGTCTCGGCGTACTTGGTCACCGGGCGAGCCAGGGCCACGTGGTCGAACACCTGGTGGTTGTAGATGCCCATCTGCTTGGAGGCCATCTCGCCGCACAGCACTGCGATCGCCGAGCGCTCCTGCATCGCCCCGGCGATGCCCGACATCGCATTGGAGATACCCGGGCCCAGCGCGGGGATCAGCACCGCCGGCTTGCCGGTGAGCTGGTAGACCGCGTCGGCCATGAAGGCGCACGAGGGCTCGCTCTTGCCGAGCACGAATTCGATGCCGGCCTCTTCGCAGGCGCGCACCGTTTCGAGGACATCGTTGCCCGGAATGCCGAACGCCCAGCGGGCGCCCCAGGCTTTGAGGGTGGCGGCGATTGAATCGGCGACTTTCATTTGGAGAACACCAAGGGGAGCTTGCGTTGGGCGGCACCGTCCTGCAGCACGGCTTCGCCGATGAGGCGGGCGCCGTCGAGGCGGCCCGCGAAACTGAACGGCACGCCGCGCAGCTTGCCGGAGAAGAGCACCCGCGTGCCCTCGACCTTGCCGGCGGCGCCTTCGATCTTCACCCCGCTGCCTTCGCCGTCGGCTTCGATCTCCTGGAAATTCTGGTCGATCTTCACGCGCCACTCGCCGTCGCGGGACGGGGCCTTCCAGAAGCCGCGCGCATTGGCCGGCACCACCCACAGGAAGATCGTGCTCTCGTCGCCTTGCGAGGGATGCGGCACGGCGAGCTTGATCTTCTCGATCCGGTCGGGCTTCCATCCGGGGAACACGAACGCGTGCGTGACGACCCGCGAGCCGGGCCGCAGCTTGTCGAGGAAGAGCGGCGAGAGCTGCGCCATCAGCCCCGGCAGCAGGTACACCGTCACCACGTTCGCCTGAGAGAAGTCGGCCTGCAGCACGTCCTGGACACGGAACTCGGTGCGCTCGGCCACGCCGGCGGCGCGCGCCGCCTCGCGGCTCTGCTGAACAAGTTTAGGGTCGAGCTCGAGGCCGAGGCCCTTCGCGCCGAATTTCCTTGCCGCTGCGATGACGATGCGGCCGTCGCCGGAGCCGAGGTCGACCACGGTGTCGGCCGGGCCGGTGTTGGCGATGGAAAGCATCCGGTCGACCACGTCGAAGGGCGTAGTGACAAAAGGGGCAACCTGCGCGCTGTCGACCTGCGCCCAGGCGAAGAACGGCGCGATAGTGAGCGCCAGCAGCAGGGCTGCGCGGCCTGAGCGAAGTTTCATTGCGGGATTATCGCCCAGACTTCGCGTCGAGGAGCGCGGTGACCTTCGCCCGCACCTCCAGGGCATCCCAGTCGCGCTCGCCGGCATGGCTGTAGCGGATGCGCCCTTCGCGATCGAGGATGAAGGTGGCGGGCAGCATCCGCACCTTCCACACCCGGGACGCAGCGGCATCGCGATCGAGCAGCACCGGGAACTCGACCGGCACCTTGTCGAGGAACGCCTTGATCCGCCCCTCGCCCTCGCCCACGTTGACGCCGAGCACCACCACGGGCTTGCCGTCGAAGGAGTGCTTGAGCTTGTTCAGTGAAGGCATCTCGTCGCGGCAGGGCTCGCACCACGTGGCCCAGAAGTTGAGGACCACGACCTTGCCGCGATGGGCCTGCAGCGAATGCGCGGCCCCTTCGAGGTCCTTGAGGCTGAGCGCCGGGGTCGGCCCGCCGGCCCAGGGCTTGAGCTCGGCAGGCGGTGCGGCCTGGGCTGCGACCGCGGCGATGGCCAGCACTGCCGCGGCGAGGAGCACGATCACAGTCCCGGGAAACATCGGGGAATCCTTCGCGATGGGGCGGCCAATCTACCCGAGGGGCCCGGAAAAACAAAGGCCCGCCGGAGTCGCCTCCGGCGGGCCTGGACTGCTTGAAGGCTCGGGTTAGGAGGACTTCTTGGCCTTCTTCTTGCCCTTGGCTTTCTTGGCCTTGGCGGCCTTGGCGGGCTTGGCCGGCTTGGCGTCGCCGGCGGCAGCGGCGGGCGCAGCAGCGGGCGCGGCGGCCGGGGCCGATTTGGCCGGTGCGGCAGGCGCGGCGGCCTGGGCGAACACGGAGGCGGAGAAGGCCGAGGCGATCAGCGCGATGATGAGTTTTTGCTTGGTCATTGGTGTCCTCCTGAAGACAGGTAGCGGTTGGTCCAAAACGGATCCACGTCCACTAACGCACACCAGGCGCAGATGGTTGACAGAGGGTCAGCCGGCCTTCTCGTACTCCCCGGAAACGAGCTTACGCCTCAGTATCTTGCCCACGGGCGACTTGGGCACGGCCTGCACGAATACATACTCCCGGGGACGCTTGTAGTTGGGCAGCGCGGACTCCAGGCAGTGGGCATCCAGCATCCCGGCGTCGACCTTGCCCTTGGCCTTGATGAAGGCCACCACCTTCTGCCCCCAGCGCGCGTCGGGCAACCCTGCCACGGCCACCTCGTCCACGCCCGGGTGGAGCGACAGCACCGACTCGATGTCCACCGGGGAGATGTTCTCCCCCCCGGAAATGATCATGTCGTCAACCCGGCCGGTGACGTAGAGGTCGCCGTCGGCGTCGATCGTGCCGGTGTCGCCGGTGAAGTACCAGCCGTCACGCAGCGACTTGGCGTCGGCGTCGGGCCGGTTCCAGTACCCCTCGAAAGCCTCGTCGCCCGAGAGATCCGCGATGATCTGACCTTCCTCGCCGCGGGCGACAACGTCGTCCGGGCCGCTCTTCCGGTTGCCTTCGTCGAGCTTCACCACCCGGATGCGGCAGTTGAACCCCGCCCGCCCCGCGCTGCCGGGCTTGGCCGGGGCGTCCTGGTCGATGGTGAAGGTGTAGATCTCGGAGGACCCGTAGTGGTTGACGAAGAGCTGCGGCTTGAACGCGGCCGAGAGGCGCTGCAGCAGCGCATCGTTCATCGGCGCACCGGCAAAGCCGATCGTGGTGACCGACGAGATGTCGGTCCCGGCAAACGCGGGATGCGCGAGCAGGTCGTGGTAGAGGGTGGGCACGAGGAAGAGGTTGGTGACCTTCTCGGCCTGGATCAGGCGCAGCGCCTCGGCGGGCTCGAAGCGCGGCAGGCAGACCAGCGTGCCGTCGACGATGGCCATCGACAGCAACGAGCGCACGCCCATGGTGTGGTACATCGGCATGACCCCGAGCGTGACTTCGCCCACGGCGTAGCTGTACTGCGCGACCTGAGCGACCGCCGCCGCGCGCTCGGCGCGATGCCGGCGCGGCACGCCCTTGGGCCGGCCGGTGGTGCCGGAGGTGTAGAGCATCAGCGAGATGTCTTCCGCCGTCGCGCGGCAGGGAGTGGCAAGCGGCGTGCCGGCGAGCAGTTGGTCGAAGGTGTGCGTGCCGCCCGGGGCCCCACCTACCGAGATGCGCGGGATCCCCTGGCAGGCGGGTGACTCCGCCGTCGCCTCGGCGCTGGCCGCCTCGAACACCATCGCGCGCGCCTGCGAGTCGACCACGCAGTACTCGATCTCGTCGCCCTTGGAGCGCCAGTTGATCGGCGTGACGATGATGCCGAGCATCTGGCAGGCCCAGTGCAGCGTGGCCATCTCCCAACGGTTCTGCAGCACCACTACGAGGTGGTCGCCGCGCTTGAGCCCCAGCGCGTCGAGCGCGCCGGCCACGCAGCGGATGCGTTCGTGCCATTCGGCATAGGTCAGGCGCACCGCACCGTCGACGATGGCGAGCCGCTCCGGCCGGCGCTCCACGCTTTGCAGGAATGTGCGTCCCAGGTCAAACATGCTTTGTCCCTTCCATGGTCAGTGCCTTGCTAGACCGCGATCGCCGCGATCAGCTTGTCGCGGTCGGCGGCCTCCTTCGCGGACCCCGCGAACACGATGGTCCCGCGCTCGAGCGCCACGAACCGGTCGCAGACCTGCAACGCGCGCATCACGTTCTGTTCCACCAGCAGCACCGGGATGCCTTCGGCGCGCAGTTCCGCGATCAGCGCGAAGATCTCGTCGACGATCATCGGCGCGAGGCCTTCGGTGGGCTCGTCGATCAGCAGCAGCCGCGGCGTGCCGGCGAGCACGCGGGCAATGGCCAGCATCTGCTGCTCGCCGCCCGAGAGCGTGGTGCCCATCTGCGCGCGCCGTTCAGCGAGGCGCGGGAACCGGGCAAAGATCTTCTCGATCGACGCAGTGCAGTCGGCGCGCGAACGGCCCGGCGACTGCATCAATCCGAGCCGCAGGTTCTCCTCGACGGTGAGGCCGGGGAACACGCGGCGATCTTCCGGCACGAGGCCGATGCCGTGGCGGCAGATGCGGTCGGACGCGACGCCGCCGATCGAAATCCCGTCGAATCGGATGGTGCCCGAAGTGGGCTTGACCCACCCGGCGATGGTCTTCACCAGCGTGGTCTTGCCCACGCCGTTGCGGCCGAACACGCCCACCACCTCGCCCTTGGCAATGCTGAGCGAGACGCCCTGCAGCACGTGCGACAGGCCGTAGTGCGCGTGCACGTTGTCGATCGCGAGCATCAGAGGGACTCGCCAAAGTAAGCTTTTTGCACGGCGGCGTTGCCGCGCACTTCAGCGGGCGTGCCCTCGGCGAGCTTGGCCCCCTGGTGCATGACGACCACGTGATCCGAGAGGTTCATCACCACGTCGATGTCGTGCTCGATCAGCAGGATCGTGAGGTCGCCGGCCAGCGCCTTGATCATCGCGGCGGTGGACTGCGTGTCGCCGTGCGACATGCCCTGCGTCGGTTCGTCGAGCAGCAGCATCTTCGGGCGGCAGGCGAGCGACACGGCGATTTCCAGCCGGCGCTGCTCCCCGTGCGACAAGTGCCCGGCGAGCTCGGTGGCCTTGTCCGACAGGCCGAACTGCGCGAGTAGTTCCTCCGCTCGATCGCGTGCGGCGGTGCTGCGCCCCACCGGCAACAGCGCGCGGCCCACGGGCTCCAGCACCTGCGAGGCGAGCCTCAGGTTCTCGAACACGCTGAGGTCGAAGAACAGGTTGGTGATCTGGAAGGAGCGCGAGAGCCCCGCGCGCAACAGCTTGTGCGTGCTCCAGCCAGTGACATCGGCGCCCGCAAAGGACACCCGCCCCTGCTGCGGCCGCAGCGCGCCGGACACGAGGTTGAACAGCGTGCTCTTGCCCGCGCCGTTCGGGCCGATCACCGAGGTGATGCCGCCGCGGGCGGCCGAGAAGGACAGGTCGCTCACGGCGCGCAGCGCGCCGAAGCTGATCGACAGGCCTGCGACCTCGAGGATGGGCGTTGCGCAGCTCATGCCCGCCCCCTGCGCCGCGCGACCCAGCGCTCGAGGCGCGGCAGCGCATAGCCTGCGAGCCCCTTGGGGAAGAAGATCACCGACAGCATGAACAGGCCGCCGATGATGATCAGGTGGTGCTCGGTGAAGGTGCCGATGACCGATTTCAGCATCGTGAGGATCGCCGAGCCGTAGAAGGCCCCGGCCAGCGTGCCCACGCCCCCGATCACCACCATGATCACGGCGTTGCCCGAGATCTGGAATGCAAGCAGCTCGGGCGACACCAGGCCGCGCAGCATCGGGTAGAGGCTGCCGGAAAGCGATGCCACTACGGCCGCCGCCACGAACGCGAAAAGCTTCGCGCGCCACGGCGAGTAGCCGAGGAAAGGCACCCGCGACTCGTTCGTGCGGATCGCCACCAGCATCCGGCCGGCGGGCGTCTGCACGAGGTAGGCGCAGCCGGCATACAGCAGCATCATGAAGGCCAGCGTCAGCAGGAAGAACCCGGCGGGCGATTGCGTGTCCACCGAGAACAACCCGAATTCGGCGCGGATCTGCGGGATGCCGATGATGCCGTCCGAGCCGCCGATCTCGCGCGTGTTGAACACGACCTTGAAAGCGACCTGCGCGAGGCCGAAGGTGATCAGTGCGAAATACACGCCCTTCGCGCGGATCGAGATGATGCCCGCGATCAGGCCGACGACCAGCGACGCGGCGAGCGTGATGCCGATCGCCGCCCAGAAGGACGGCGCGACGTGCTTGAGGACGAGCCCGGACACATACGCGCCGAACCCGAAGAACAACGCCTGCCCCAGCGACAACAGCCCGGTGTAGCCGAGCAGCAGGTCGACCGACAACGCGAGGCCCGCGAAGATCAGCGCCTCGGTGGCAAGACGGAAGAAGAACGTGTCGCCGGTGACGCCGGCCACGGCGGCAAAGACCAGCGCGATCGCAACGAACACTCCCGCCAGCAGGTTGCGTCCACCGAGCGCGATGCTCTCGGTGGCCTCCACGGCGGTGCGCAATGAGACTGGTTCAGCCATGACCCAGCCTTCCCGCAAGGCCCTGCGGCCTCACCATCAGGAACAGCACCATGATCCCGAATACCAGCGGCTCGCCCCAGACCGGCGAGATGTAAAGGCTCGAGATCGACTGGATCTGGGTGAGCACGAGGCCGGCGATCACCGCGCCCTTGATCGAGCCCATGCCGCCGACGATCACCACCGAGAACGCCATCAGGATGAAGTCCTTGCCCATGGTGGGGAAGGCGGAATAGATCGGTGCGAGCAGCACGCCGGAGAGGCCCGCCAGCGCCACGCCGAACGCGAAGGTGCCGGCGTAGACCCTTTCCACCGGCACGCCCAGCGAAGACGCCATGTCACGGTCGAACGCGGCCGCGCGCACCATGGCGCCGAGGCTCGTGCGGTAAACGACGACCCATACCGCGACGATGATCGCGGTGCCCGCGGCGATCAGGAACAGGCGGTAGTTGGGCAGGATCACGCCGAAGAGCTCGCTCGCGCCCGGGATCGGCGACTCCGGCTTGTAGGGGTTCGGCCCGTAGCCGAGCCTGAATACGTCCTCGGCGATGATCGCAAGGCCGAAGGTGAGGAGCAGCGTGAGGATGTGCCGGTCCTTGGTATGGAACACGCGCTGGATCAGCATGCGTTCGGTGAAGTAGCCGATGCCCGCCATCACCACAGGGACCAGCGCGAGGCACACCCAGAAGCTGACGCCCTTGGCGACAAGGGTGATGCCGAGGTAGGCGCCGAGCGCGTAGAACTCGCCGTGCGCCATGTTGATGACGTCGAGCAGCCCGAAGATGATCGTGAGGCCGAGGGCCATCAGGATCACCGCCACGCCGATCGCAAGGCCGTTGACGACCTGCGGGGCGTAGACGAACTGCAGCGTTTCGATCAACTCTGTCATAGACGTCGCGAGGGGGCTGGGGGTGCGGGGGAAGGGGCTCTCCCCTTCCCCCGCGTCAAAACTACGCTTTCAGCTTCAGAACTTCGTGCAGGTGTCCGCACCCACCGCAGCTTCACCAGGAACTTTCGAGATTATCTGGAACTTACCGTTCACGACCTTCACCGCGTACATGTCCTGGATCGCCTGGTGGTCGCCCGCGCGCATGGTCTTCTTGCCCTGCGGGGTCTGCCATTCCAGCCCACGCATCGCGGTGCGCAGCTTGTCGGTGTCGGTCGTGCCGGCCTTCTCGACGGCGGCCTTGTAGAAATACATCACGCCGTACGAGTCCACGCCGTAGAGGTCGGGGTCCATCTTCCACGCGGCCTTGAAGTCGGCGACGAATTTCTTGTTGGCCGGCGTGTCGATTTCGCCCGAATACGCGGCGCCCGTCACGTAGCCTTCGGCCGCCTTGCCGATCGCGGTCATGTTCTGCGCGGTGACCGTGCCGGCCGCGCCGACGATCTGCATCTGCTTGGCGAGGCCGAACTCCGACAGCTGGCTGAGGAAGCGCACCGTGTCGTTGCCGGCCACCGAGGTGTAGAGCACCTGCGCCTTGGCTGCGCGCATCTGGCCGAAGAACGGCGAGTAGTCCTTGTTATCGAGGGGGGCGTACACCTCGCCGACCGACTTGGCGCCCTTGGCTTCCGCCGCCGACTTGAACGCCGCAACGGTGCTGCGGCCCATCTCGTAGTCCGGCCCGAGGTAATACACCGAGGCGTTGGGCTTTTCCTTCACCATCCACTCGGCCAGCGCCGCGGACTGCATGCCGGCCTTGGCGTTGACGCGGAACATGTTGGGCGAGCACTTGTCGCCGGTGATCGCGTCGGAGAACGACACGGTCGTGGCGGCAAGGCGTGCGTTGCGCTCAGCGACCTGGCCGACGGCCAGCGTCGAGCCGGAGTTCACCGTGCCGGTCAGGAAATCGACCTTCGACACCTGGAAGAGCTTCTCGGCTTTCTGCACCGCGACGTTGGGGTTGGCCTCCTCGTCCTCGTAGATCGCCTCGATCTTGCGCCCGAGGATGCCGCCCTTGTCGTTGATCTCCTTGATCGCCAAGTCGATGCCCCACTTCACCTGCTGGCCGATGCCCGCGTAGGTGCCGGTCAGCGGCGTGACGACGCCGATCTTGATCGGGCCCGACTGTGCGAATGCGCCGGTGGCGGCGAAGGCTGCGGCCACGGCCGCGATGATGGTCAGTCTTTTCATGTGTGTCTCCTGGTAGGTGGTGCGGCACTTGGGGGCCGCTCCGGTACGGTCTTGGGGGTGGGTCGTGGTGGTCAGGTGCCGTTGTACTTGGGCTTCCTCTTCTCGAAGAACGCGTTCGCGCCCTCCTTGTAGTCGTGCGAATCGCGCAGCTTCTCGTAGGCATGGCCTTCGAGGTCGAAGCTCGCTTCGAGGCTGCAATCCTCGCCCTGGTTCAGCACGCGCTTGAGGGACGACAGCGCCAGCGGCGACAGCGCATTGAGCTTGGTGCAATAGCTGTCGACCAGCTTGTCGAGCGCGGCCGAGTCCTCGGCGACTTCGGTGATCAGGCCCCACGAGTGGGCTTCCGGCGCGGGCAGGCGGCGGCCCATCAGCACCATGTCCTTGGCGCGGGTCATGCCGACCATGCGCAGCACCCGCTGGCTGCCGCCCGAGCCGGGCATCTGGCCGATGGTGATTTCCGGCAGCGCCACCAGCGTCTCTTTGGTCGCGAGGCGGAAGTCGCAGGCGAGCGCCAGTTCCCAGCCCACGCCGAACGCATACTTCTCGAGCGCCGCGATCACCGGCTTGGGGCAGCGCTCAGGGGCGCCGATGTTCCACGCGAGGTGCGACATGCCGTCGCGCGGCACGTCGAAGAAGCCGCGCACGTCGCCGCCCGAGGTGTACACGCCGTTGGCGCCGCGCACCACGATCACGCCCACGTCCGGGTCGCGGCCGAGTTCCTCGAACAGCGCGCAGATCTGCGAGCGCGCCTTGTAGGACACGATGTTGAGGGGCGGGCGGTCGAGGATCAGGGTGGCAACCCTCTTGGCTGCATCGATCTCGAGGCGCATGCCGTCGAGTTCGGCAATCAGGTCCCCGCGTTGTTTGGCGTAGTTGGTCATGGTTTCTCCTGGGTTATGTGGTTCGCCGCGCGAATCTGCCCGGCAGCATCGAGGATGGCCGCCACGATCGGGTAGTACCCGGTGCAGCGGCAGATATGGCCGGAGAGCATTTCCTTCACGGCATCTTCGGTCGGATCGGGATTTTCGGCGAGGTACTGCGTCGCGGACATCAGGATGCCCGCGGTGCAGAACCCGCACTGCAATGCGTGGTGCTTCTTGAAGGCTGCCTGCAGGACGTTCAGCACGCCTGCGGTGGCGAGCCCCTCCACCGTGCGCACGTCGGCGCCGTCGCATTCCACCGCCATCTGCATGCAGCTGCGCACCGCGCGGCCGTCGATGATCACGGTGCAGGCGCCGCAGACGCCGTGCTCGCAGCCGACGTGGGTGCCCTGCAGCTTGAGTTCATGGCGCAGGAAGTCGGTGAGCAGCATGCGCGGCTCGGCCGTGCCGGTGCACGGCTTGCCGTTGACGGTGAGCGTCACGCTGTGGCGGGTGCCGGGCTTGAGTCGAAGCATGTCAGTGGCCTCTGGCGTTGGCGAACGCCTCGGCGAGCACGTCGGCGCCGAGGGACTGGATCAGCGCGCGGCGATAGTCGGCCGTGGCTTTGAAGTCGCTCATCGGCGAGACGGCGGCCGCGGCCGCCCTTGCGATGTCGGCGGCGAGGCTGGCATCCGCTCGCTTGCCGAGGAAAGCCTTGGTATCGACCACGATCGGCCGGCTTTCGACGCCGCCGAGGCCGAGCGCGAACTGCGCGAGCGAACCGTCGGCCTTCAGCACCGCCTCGGCCGCGCAGGCGACGATGGCGAAGTCCCCATACCGCTGGGCGATCTCGCCGAACGCGTAGCCCGCCCCGGCCTTGCCCTTGGGCCAGATCAACGCCGTGAGCAGTTCGTCCGAAGCGCGCGTGGTCGTCAGGATGTCGAGGAAGAAGTCGCGGGCCGGCACGCGCCGCACGCCGCGCTTCGATTGCAATTCGACCGCGCCGCCCAGCGTGACCAGGGCGAGCGGGATCTCCGAGCTGGGATCGGCGTGCGCGACCGAGCCGCCAAGCGTGCCCCGGTTGCGGGTCTGGTAGTGACCGACATTGGGCAGCGCGCGCGCAAGCAGCGGCACTGCGCTCATCAGCGCGGAATTCTCCAGCGCGACGGCCTGGCGCAGCGTGGCGCCGGTACGCACTTCGCCATTCGCTTCTCCAGGAAGGGTGACCGCATCGAGGCCTGCAATGCGCTTGATGTCGATCACCGCCGTGGGACGCACGAGCCGCATGTTCAGCATCGCGCCGAGCGACATGCCGCCGGCCAGCACGGTGGCGTCGGCCCCGAATTCCTCGAGCAGCGCAATCGCCTCGGCAATCGTGTTGGGACGGCAGTATTCGAAAGAGACGGGCTTCATGCCTTGCCTCCGCCGCCGAACCAGCCGCTGACGCGGCTCCAGAGACCTGCCTTACCGCCCTCTTTTCCGTACTGCTCGAAGGCCTTGAAGAACTGCGCGATGATCACGCCCGTGACCGAGCCGAGCATGCGCGCGCCGACGGCCGCAACCGTGCCGCCCACATCCGCGCCGTACCGGTACGTGAGCCGCGTGCCCGTGCCCTCCGGCGCAAGGCCGACGATCGCGCTGCCGTGCCCGTTGCCCAGGCGCCCGTTGGCGCGGAAGTCCATGCGCATCGAATGCGGCATGTCCTGCTCGGCCACCCTGATCTTCGCCGCGTAGACGCCGCGGATGCCCGCCACGCCGATGCTGACCTCGGCCTCAAAGGCGTCGGCACCGGTGCGCTCCATCTTCTTGCACCCGGGAATCACGGCAGCCAGCACTTCCGGGTCGAGCAGGCGCGCCCACACTTCCGCGGGGGGCGCGGACAACAGCGTCTCGCCCTCACCCTGCAACGAGCCGCCGAGGTCGACGCCGCCCGATTTCTTGCGCACGCCGCCATACGTCCCGCTGACGGTGGCTGCCTGGCCGTTGGCGAGTTCCCACAGGCGGTTGAGCGACAGCGGCAACTCGATGTCCTCTCGGCCGAGCGCGTCGGCCGCGGCATTGGCGAGCGCCGCCGGCGCCAGCATGGAACTGCCGTCGCCCATCCCCTTGGCACCAGTGGCGTTCACCGGCGTGGGCGTAGAGACATGCCCGATGTCGACGTGCGGCATCTCCGGCGCAGTCGGGCACAGGTACTCGGCGAAGGTGCCCGAGACGAAGTTGCCCGCGCGGTCGTGCACCAGTTCTTCGTAAAGCGCGGCGCCGAGACCGTGCGCAAAGCCGCCGTTGATCTGGCCTTCGACGATCAAGGGGTTCAGCATGGTGCCGACGTCGTGCACCGAAACGTATTTCACGATCTCGATGCGGCCTGTGGCGCGGTCGATCTCGACGGCGGCGAGGTCGGCGACGAACCCGTAGGTCATGGCCGACGAAACACGGTCGTCTTCGCCGGGGCTGGTCAGCGTCGGGGCATCGAGCACGAAGGTCTCGGTCATGCCGGCGCTCATGCCGCCGGGCATGCCGGCCGGGTTCCAGTGCGCGCGCGACGCGAGGCGCCCCACGCCGATGGCGCGTTGCGGGTCCGCCTTCAGGCGCGCTGCGCCGCCCGCGAGCTCCACCGCATCGGCAGCAACATTGAAATCCTCGGCCGCCATCTGCTTCAGCTTGTCGCCGAGCTTGCGCGCGCAGCCCTGCACGGCACTGGTGACCGCGGAAGCGAAGCGGTTGGAATAGTTGCCCGAGGCGATGGTCCAAGCGATGTTGCGCGTGTCGGCCTCGGTCAGCACATCCACGTCCTCCGGCGACACGCCGAGCTCGTCGGCGACGATCTGCGCCGCGACGGTGGAGTGCCCCTGCCCGTTGGGCGTGCTGTCGAGCTGCACCGTGATCCCGCCGCTCGGGTCGATGGAAATCGTGACCGCGGAATTCGCGCCGGACTTGGCCTCTGACTTGCCGCGCTGCTCCGCGGTCTGCGCGAGTCCCACATAGGCCATGTTCGACCCCGAGGGCTCCACGCCAAGCGCAAAGCCGATGCCGAAGAGCTTGCCCGCCTGCTTCGCCGCGTCGCGCCGCGCCAGCAGCGCCGGGTAGTCCGCCAGGCGCAGCACTTCGTCGAGGCAGGCCTGGTAGTCGCCCGAGTCGAGCACGGACCCCGCAGGGGAGTCGTAAGGGAACTCGTCCTTGCGCACCAGGTTCCGGCGCCGGATCTCGGCCACGTCGATGCCGAGGCCGCGCGCGGCGATCTCCATGATCCGTTCGAGCGCGAAGTAGAACTGCGGCCCGCCATAGCCGCGATTGAGGCCCGCGGGCATCCGGTTGGTCACCACCAGTGTGTTGTCGATGGCCAGGTTCTTCACCCGGTACGCGCCGCTCGACGTCGCGTGCATGCGGTAGACCGAAGCCGGCTCGGGCGCGCGGATGTAGGCGCCGAGGTTCACCACGTTGCGGAACCGCAGGCCGAGCAGCTCGCCGTCGTTCGAGAAGGCCGCCTCGATGTCGCCGGTGCGGTCGGTGGCGCTGGAGGACGCGGAAAGATGCTCGAGGCGGTCCTCGGTCCACTTGACCGGCACGCCGACGAGACGCGACACGGCCGCAATCAGCACCATGTACGAGTACACCGCCTGCTTGATGCCGAAGCTGCCGCCGGAATTGGGCGGCGTGATCACGCGCAGGCGGTTGCCGGCGACGTTGAGCGCACCGGCCATCAACGGCTGCAGCACGAACGGGCCCTGGAAATTCGACCAGATCGTGTAGCGGTCCGGGTGCGGCTCGAACTGCGCGATCACGCCGTAGGTCTCCATCGGCGTGGCGATCGAGCGAGGGAAGCGGTAGTCGTACTTGAACGTGCGGTCGGCGCGCGCGAAGGCGCCGTCCGGGTCGCCGTACTTGAACTCGCGCTGCTGCGCGATGTTGGTGCCGGCCTCTTCAAAAAGCAGCGGCGCGCCGGGCGCAATCGCGTCATCGAGATGCGCCACGCCAGGCAGGGGCTCGTAGTCGACTTCGATCAGTTCCAGCGCGTCTTCGGCGACATAGCGGTCGACCGCCACGACCACGGCCACCGGCTCGCCGCTGTAGCGCGCCTTGGTGGTCGCGCAGACCTGGAAGCGCATCTTGGAACGCACGACGCTGGGGATGATGCCGGCCACCTGCGCGATCTGCGCGCCGGTGACCACGCCGATCACGCCGGGAAGCTTCTCTGCGGCGCTGGTGTCGATGCCGCGGATGCGGGCATGCGGGTGCGGCGAACGCAGGATCGCCGCGTGGCGCATCCCGGCCACCGGCTCGAGGTCGTCCATGAACCGGCCGCGGCCGGTCAGGAGCGGTGCGTCTTCCTTGCGGGGCAGGGACTTTCCGACCCAGCCCGCAGTCGCGCCGTTAGTCGACACTGCTATCGAACACTGCCGGTCACTGCGCGTCGGCGGACGGGCCGTTCAACGCGCGACGGAAGCGGGCCTTGAGCAGCGCACCTTCGCGCGGGGGCAGGACGAGGGGGATCTTTTCCGCAATCACCTTCACCTGCGCGAAGTTCGGACCCGCCTCTTCGTACACCATCTTGCGCAGGGCGGCGATGCCCTTCTTCTCGGTGACAAGGCGCGACTGCGTGAAGCCGGCGCCGGTCGCGATGGCCGCGAGGCTCACGCCGCTGGCGGTGTGCGTCTGCTGCATGCCGGTCTCGCCGTAGCGCTCGTTGTCGATCACGACGACGGACAGGTTCTTCGGCTTCTGCACGCCCGCGGTCGCAAGCGACCCCAGGCCCATCAGCATCTCGCCGTCGCCGGTCAGCACCAGCACGCGCCGGCGGGGCTTCGCAATCGCGAGGCCGAGGCCGATCATGACGGCGCTGCCCATCGCGCCCCAGAGCGGGAAGGTCAGGTCGTGGTCGCCCGCGGCGGTCGCGTCCCAAGCGGTGGATCCTAGTCCGGTGATCACGAGCAGGTCGCCGCGGTCGGCGAGGAGCGCGTTCACCACGTCGCGTCTGTGCAGGGTCGGTTTCATCGGCTGGTCTGGTCCTGGAAGCTCTTGATGCCGATGAGGCTCTGTGCGATCAGCACGGCCACGGCGGCATAACTGTTGTAGGCAAGGCGCGCGGCAGCGCTGACCACGGGCTCCGCGTCTTCGGCTGTCGTGATGCGCTTGACCACGACGCCCATCGCTTCGAGAACGGTCTGCGTGGCCTGGCCCATAGGCACCTGCCACGGGTTGAACTCGCCCTCATCGCCACGCATCGTGACCAGCATCAGCAGCGGAAAGCGGCATTCCTTGATGGTCGCCAGCGTGTTGATGATGTTGCCCACGCCGGAAGACTGCATCAGCACGGCGCTCTTGTCGCCGGCAAGCCAGGCACCCATCACGAGGCCGAGGCCTTCTTCTTCCGTCGTCAGCACGACGGTGCGCATGGCCTTGTCGGCCTGGCACAGTTCGATGAGGCGCTTGTGGCCTGCGTCAGGCACATAGCTGACCTGGCGGATACCGTTCCCGGCAAGCACCTTGTGGATGGCCAGCGGCCAGTCCGTCGGTTTCTTCAATGTCGTCCCCTGGTTACGGTTCTCTTCCGCAATGCTACGCGCCTCAGCGCCTCGCTGTGCTGCCGTTCATTATGCGGAATGGTTTCTCAGTCGCGAACTGTGATCGGTACGCGGTGGGTTGCATTGTTGCCGAAACCGCCGACGTCAGGCGCCGGTACGTCGGGCTGCACGTTCCCGTTCGCGTCGGTCGCCCGGCAGGCGAGGACGTGCTCGCCGGGCACTGCGTCCCAGTCAAAGGACCATCCACGCCAGGCCCACGGG
Organism: Bordetella parapertussis; assembly: GCA_945862265.1. Classification (GTDB taxonomy): domain Bacteria; phylum Pseudomonadota; class Gammaproteobacteria; order Burkholderiales; family SG8-39; genus SZAS-79. The sequence continues at coordinate 104,388 of CAMAXP010000002.1, read as the reverse complement.
CCGGCCACAGGGTCGAGCCTTGCTTCGCCCCAGGCGCCGTCGACCGCGACTTCCACCCTCGCAATCGGCACGCCGCCGCCGGACCACGCGCGACCGGCGAGACGGACCGGCCCCGGGTCCACGAGGCGCCTGCGCGTGAAAAAGTCGGGAACGCCGGGCGGCGCCATCAGCGAGTTGACGCGCATGTAGGTGCACGGCGTGCCGGCATCGGCAGCCTGGGCGCGGAAGTGGTAGCTCGCGAGTTGCTGGATGCCGTCGAACGGCTCGGCCACCGCGTCGATGTTCGCCAGCCACTTCACGCTCGCCATGCCGTACCAGCCGGGCACGACAAGGCGCAGGGGAGCGCCGTGCTGCGGCAGCAGCGGCTGGCCGTTCATCGCATAGACGACCAGCACGTCCGGGCGCATTGCTTCGGCGACGGTGAGGCTGCGCGCATAGTCGTGCTCGGTGCCGCGGTCGATCCCACGGTCGGTGCCGCGGAACACGATCTCCCGCGCACCCGGCCGCACCCCGGCCGCCTCCAGCAGCGCGGCGAGCGGCGTGCCGGTCCACTCGGCGGTCGAGACGCCCTCCTCCAGCCACGGCATCGAGGGGTAGCGCGGCGAGGTCTGGCCGCGCCCGTTGCCCGCGCATTCGAGCGTGACCCGCAGGGTCTTGGCGGGCAGCGCCCGGATCTCGTCGAGCGCAAGCGCGCGCGGCCGCTCGACCTGCCCGCCGATCGCCAGCCGCCATTGCGCGGCGTCGGCCGCCGGGATGTCGAAGTGGATGAGCAGGTAGTGCAGGCCGGCCGGGGTTACGTCGTAGCGCAGGGCCTCGAGCGGCATGCCGCAGTTGCGCGACGCGAGCGCCACTTCCTCCTGCATGTAGCGGCCGACGATCGGCGGGCGACGGGTCTGGCTCATGGAAACCCCAGGGGCGAAAGCCCGGATTCTAGCGCAGCGACGCGCCCGGCCGGTGCACGGCCCCTATAATCGATGCCGATGGGCACACTGCTTCAAGCTTCGCTGCCGAAAGACCTCGCAGCACTCCCGGACCTGCTTCCGCGCGGGGACTTGTGGGTATTCGGGTACGCCTCCCTGATGTGGGCGCCCGACTTCCGCTACGCGGAGCGGCATACCGCCCTCGTCCATGGATTCCACCGCTCCCTCTGCGTCTACTCGCACCGCTATCGGGGGACCCCGGAACGCCCCGGGCTCGTGATGGGGCTGTGCCGGGGAGGATCGTGCTGGGGCGTGGCCTTCCGGGTCGAGCAGCGCCTCGCCCGGCGCACGCTCCGCATCCTGTGGGAACGGGAAATGCTCAACCACGTCTACGAACCGCGCGTGATCCCGGTGCGCATCGGCCGCCGCACGGTCCCGGCCCTCACCTTTGTCGCCGATCCGGCGCACGCGCAATTCACCGGGCGGCTCAGCGTCGCCCAGACGGCGCGCATGGTGGCCCAGGGATGCGGGGAGCGCGGCGAAAACCGCCACTACCTGGAGCAGACCGTGGCGCACATGGAGGCGCTGGGCCTGCGCGAAGGACACCTCCACGAGGTGCTCCGCGCCGTGCAAAAGCTCTGCGGCTGCTAGGGCTTCGCTGCGCGTACGGCCGACTCGAAGCGCCGCATCGCTTCTTCCAGGACGGCCCGCTGCGTACCGAAGTTGAGTCGCACGTACTGCGGCGCGCCGAAATCGGCGCCGGGCGACAGGCCCACCCCATGCGCAAGGAAGTGGGCGTGCGGATCGGCCACGCCCAGGCCGCTGCAGTCGATCCATGAAAGGTAGGTGGCCTCCAGGTGCGCGGTGGTGACGCCCGGCAGGCGCGCCACCGTGGCCTCCACCAGTTCGCGGTTGCCCCGCAGGTAGTCGAGCTGCGCGTCGAGCCACGGACCGCCGTCCCGGTACGCGGCCACGGCCGCCTCGTAGGCGAAAAGCGAGGCATCGTGCACCGACTTCTTCAGGTCGAAAGAAAAGGCCTCGCGCAGGGCCGGGTCTTCGATGATCGCGTACGCCACGCCGACCCCGGCAATGTTGAAAGTCTTCGACGGCGCCATCAGCGTGATGGTCCGGCGCGAGGTCTCCGGCGCCAAGCTGGCGATCGGCAGGTGCCGCTTGCCCGGGTCCAACAGCAGGTCGCAGTGGATTTCGTCGGACACGAGCAGGAGGTCGTGCTTTTCGGCAAACGCCGCGAGCCGAGACAGCTCTTCACGCGTGAAGATCGTGCCCCCCGGGTTGTACGGGTTGCACAGCATGAGCATGCGGGTCCCGGCGCGCACCGAGGCCTCCAGGGCCGCCTCATCCCAGACCCACCGGCCGCCCGCGAGCTTCATGGGGACATTGGTCGAGGGCCGCGGGGCGCTCTGCGCGGCGCGAAAGAGGTGGTAGTACACCGGCGCCGGCGAAAGGATGTGCTGATCGGGCCGCGTCAGCCGGTTGGCCGCCATGTAAAGCGCGGAAACCACCCCCGGCAGGAAGACGATCCAGTCGGCGGCGATCTTCCAGTCGTACAGCCGCGCCATGCGCGCGACGATCAGTTCGCGCAGTTCCAATGGGGGCGAGGTGTAGCCGAAGATCCCCTGCTCCACGCGCCGCCGCAGGGCATCGATGACCGCAGGGGGGGCGCGAAAGTCGGTGTCCGCGACCCACAGGGGAATGACATCCCGGCCCTTGTACTTCTCCCAGCGCAGGCTGTGGGTGCCGGAACGGTCGGTGGGGGAGTCGAAATTGAATGTGCTCATCCTGCAAGTATCTCAGAACCGCGGTTCAGCCTGCCGCAAGGATGGCGATCCGATGGCGGTCCGATTGCCCGAACCCGCACAATCGTAGAGAATCCCTGCGGAACGCAAAGCCCCGGGCCGATCACGGGGCGCGGCCACGTGGAGGAGGAGACGAATGAAACCCTTGCTCGCATTTTCGCGGGTGGTCGATGCGTTCAACGAACGCGTGAGTTACATCGCCAACTGGCTGGTGCTGCTGTCCTGCCTGATCAGCGCCGGGAACGCCTTTTCACGCTACGCGTTCAGCATCAGTTCCAACGCCTGGCTCGAGATCCAGTGGTACATGTTCGGCGCCATGGTGATGCTGGGCACCTCCTACACGCTGAGGAAGAACGAGCACGTCCGCGTGGACATCGTGTTCAGCAACCTGTCCACCAGGAAGCAGATCGGGGTCGACATCTTCGGGGCGATCCTGTTCCTGCTGCCCGCTACGCTGATCATGGCCTACCTGTCCTGGCCGGTCTTCTATAACTCCTGGGCCGAGAACGAGATCTCCGCCAACGCGGGCGGGCTGGTGCGCTGGCCGGTCAAGCTGCTCCTGCCGGTCGGCTTCGTGCTGCTCAGCCTGCAGGGCCTCTCCGAACTGATCAAGCGCATAGCGATGCTTACCGGGCACATGGAAGCGAACCTCCACTACGAAAGGCCGCTGCAATGATCTCGCGCGAACTGATGGCCCCGCTGATGTTCGGCGGGCTGGTGGTCTTCATGCTGGTGGGCTACCCGGTGTCGTTCTCGCTGGCGGCGGTGGGCCTGTTCTTCGGGTTCATCTCCATCAACCTGGGGTTCTTCGATTTCAGCCTGCTGCAGGCCCTGCCCGAGCGCGTGTTCGGCATCATCTCGAACGACACGCTGCTTGCGATCCCGTTCTTCACGCTGATGGGCGCCATCCTCGAACGATGCGGCCTCGCGGAAGACCTGCTCGACGGCCTGGGGCAGCTGTTCGGCCCGATCCGCGGCGGCCTGGGCTACGCGGTGATCGTGGTCGGCGCGATCCTCGGCGCAATCACGGGGACGGTCGCCGCCTCGGTGATCGCAATGGGCCTCATCTCGCTGCCGGTGATGATGCGCTACGGGTACGACCAGCGCTTCGCCACCGGCGTGATCGCGGCCTCCGGGACGATCACGCAGCTGATCCCGCCATCGCTCGTGCTGATAGTGCTTGCGGACGTGCTCGGGCGCTCGGTCGGCGACATGTACGCCGGCGCCTGGGGCCCGAGCCTGGTGCAGGTGCTGCTCTTCAGCCTGTATGTGCTCATCGTCAGCATCGTGAAGCCCCAGTGGGTGCCGGGCATCCCGCGGGAAGGCCGCACGCTGTCGGGCTGGCCGCTGGTGAAGAAATGCCTGTGGGGCATCGTGCCTTCGGTGGTGCTGATCTTCCTCGTGCTCGGCACGATCTTCATGGGTCTGGCGACGCCCACGGAGGCCGGCGCCATGGGGACGGTCGGGGCCATCGTGCTGGCGGTCCTGCATCGCCCGGAGTTCTCCAGGCGCGGCCAGCTGGCCGGGTGGGTCTCGGGGGCCGCCATCTCGGCCATCTGCCTCCCGGAAATCGTGATCCTGCAGGCCGCCGTCCTGCCCGCGGGGCTGGTGGAGGGCGCGAACGCGTTCCTCGGGGTGACGAGGATGCCGCTGTTCATCGTGTTCTACGCGGGCCTGGCCCTCGTCATGCTCGAGGCGGTGGTGATTCCCGCGCTGCGCGGCCTGATCGCCGAAGCCTCCCGCTCGACGATGCGCATCACCGCGATGGTGATCTTCATCCTGATCGGCTCGACCATCTTCACGCTGACGTTCCGCGGCGTGGACGGCGACCTGTGGATCGAGCACCTGCTCTCGGGGCTGCCCGGCGGCAAGGTCGGGTTCCTGATCTTCGTGAACGTGTTCGTGTTCTTCCTCGCGTTCTTCCTGGATTTCTTCGAGATCGCCTTCATCATCGTGCCGCTGCTCGCGCCGGTGGCGGCCAAGCTCGGCATCGACCTGATCTGGTTCGGGGTGCTGCTGTGCGTGAACATGCAGACCTCGTTCATGCACCCGCCGTTCGGATTTGCGCTCTTCTACCTGCGCAGCATCGCGCCGAAAGAAATCAAGAGCTCCGCCATTTACTGGGGCGCGATCCCCTGGGTGGTGCTGCAGGTGATCATGGTGGGCATCGTCATCGCCTGGCCGGGCCTGGTAACCGCTTTCCTCGACAAGGGCAACAACGTCGATGCGACGAAGATCCAGATCGAGCTGCCGAAGTCGGATTTCGAGGCCAAAGACCCGGACCAGGAAGACAGCCCGCCTGCGCCGGACTTCAGCACGCCCGAGAAGAAGTAGGCCAAAAAAAACCCCGCCGAGGCGGGGTTTTTTACGGGTCCGGCGAGTTACTTCTTCGCAGCGGCCGGCGCAGCGGGCGCGCCAATCTTCGAATTGAACGTGTAGTTGTCGTAGCTGCTCTCCGCGACGCGGAACCAGAGGAACTGCTCGTCGCGGAACTTCTTCCAGTCGCCATAGATGCGCTTGAAGTGCGCGCTCTTCGCGCTCATCTCCTCGTACACCTGGTAGGACGCCTTCTCGGCGGCTTCCATCACCGGCCGCGGGAAAGGCTTGAGGATGGTCCCGCTCGCCACCAGCCGGCGCAGCGCCGGCGGGTTCTGCGCGTCGTACTTGGCCATCATCCAGGTGGTGGTTTCGCCGCAGGCGGCCTGCAGCGCGGCCTGGTAGGACTTGGGCAGTTCGGCCCATTTCTTGTCGTTCACGAGGCTCATCAGCATCGGGCCGCCTTCCCAGAAGCCGGGGTAGTAGTAGTACTTGGCGACCTTGTTGAAGCCGAGCTTCTCGTCGTCGTACGGACCCACCCACTCGGCCGCGTCGATCGTACCCTTTTCCAGCGCAGGGTAGATGTCCGGGGCGCCGAGCTGCTGCGGGACCACGCCCATCTTCGCGAGGATCAGGCCGGCCATGCCGCCGATGCGCATCTTCAGGCCTTTGAGGTCGGCCACGGTCTTGATTTCCTTCCGGTACCAACCACCCATCTGGCAAGTGGTGTTGCCCGCAAGAAGCGCGACGCAGCCGTAGTCCTTGAAGAGGGGCGCCATCGCCTCGGAGCCTCCACCGAAATGCCACCAGGCGTGCTGCTGCCTGGCGTTCATCCCGAAGCAGACCGCCGTCGCCAGGGAGAACGCCGGATCCTTGCCGAAATAGTAGTAGGAGGCGGTGTGGCCCATTTCGACGGTGCCGGCCTGCACGGCATCCAGCACCTGCAGCGCAGGGACGATTTCGCCTGCGGCGAACGTGCGGATCTGGAACTTGCCGTCCGTAATCTCCCCGACGCGCTTGGCCATGAACTCCGCGCCGCCGTAAAGCGTGTCGAGGCTCTTGGGCCAGCTGGCGGCGAGGCGCCAGGTGATGCTGGGCAGGCCAGCAGGCGCCTGTGCTTTGACTATCCCGGGAGCGGCAATGGCGGAGCCCGCTGCCAATCCCACACCGGCTTTCTTCAGAAATGAGCGACGTTTCACAAAGATCTCCTCAATTGGTTGGCTTGTCGTCCCGGCATGCTTTGCCGGCTGCACCTGCAGCCGCCCCCCACCGGAATCCGAGGCATTCTGCACGAATGCCTGCGAAACGACCATCGGATGCGAAGGTGCAGTGCCGCATTCGCCGGATCCGGACAGTTCCTATTCTTCTTTTGGAATAACGTCGAGGCGGGCGACGATCCCCTCGAGGGCGCCGGAAGGCGCGGGGTAGCGGGCCATCACGAGGGGGTCGTGGCCGGGGATGATGTGCTGCGGGGAGTCCGCGAGCGAGCGCAGCCTGGCATACCCCTCCACCATCTGCGCCACCGACCAGATGATCGGGAAGGGGCGCTCCTCTTCCATGTTGGCGTAGAAGTGGGAGGCATCGCTCGCGAGGACCACCCATCCCCGCCGCGTCATCACGCGTACCGACTGGATGCCCATGGTGTGGCCGCCGATCAGGTGGACCGACACGCCGGGCGCGATTTCAGCGTCCCCTTCGTGGAACCGGACGCGCCCCGCGTACACGCGGCGCACCATGGAGACCACGTCCTCCACCTCGTACGCGCCGCGAAAACAGTCGTGGCACATGTAACGGCCGGTGGCGTAGTTGAGCTCGCGGTCCTGGATGTGCAGCGTCGCCGCCGGGAAGAGGTCGAGGTTGCCGGCGTGGTCGTAGTGCAGGTGCGTGATGATGACGTCGCTGACCGTGGACGCGTCGACGCCCAGCAGCCGCAACCCTTCGGCCGGGCAGCGCAGGTGGTTGCGCTGGCGCTTGGACGCCATCGCGGCGGAAAACCCCGTGTCCACGACGATCTCGCGCCCGCCCCCACGGATCAGCCAGACGAAGTAGTCCAGCGGCATCGGCACGTCATGCGGATCCCCACCGAGAAAATTCTCGTGCGAGCGCCGCTCGTGGTGGGCGTACTTGACTGCGTAGACCTCGTACTCGGGCAGGCTGGCCATTGCGTCCCCCTCGAAGAGGTTATTTTAGGTGGATCCGCGCGTACTTGCGCTTGCCGACCTGGGCAACGATGGTCGTGCCGCCAGCGACCTTCAGGGTGCGGTCGGTCAGCCGCTCGCCGTCGAAGCGCACCCCGCCCTGCTCGATCATGCGCATGGCCTCGTTGGTGCTGGCGGTCAACCCGGCCTGCTTGAGCATCTGGGCCACGGCCAGCCCGCCCTCGGGCGCGGTCAGGGTCACCTCGGGAATGTCCTCGGGGATCTCACCGTGGCGGAAGCGCGCCTCGAAATCGGCCAGCGCGGACTCCGCCGCCGGCCGGCCGTGGAAGCGCTCGACGATTTCCTGTGCCAGCGCCACCTTGACGTCGCGCGGGTTGCGTCCCTCCGACACCTCCCGCTTCCAGGCGCCGACCTCGGCCATGGGGCGGAACGACAGCAGCTCGAAGTAGCGCCACATCAGGTCATCCGACACCGACATCAGCTTGCCGAAAATCTCGTTCGGGGCCTCGTCGATGCCGACGTAGTTGCCGAGGGACTTGGACATCTTGTTCACGCCGTCCAGCCCTTCAAGGAGCGGCATGGTCAGGATGCACTGGGGCTCCTGGCCCCAGTCTTTCTGCAGTTCGCGGCCGACCAGCAGGTTGAACTTCTGGTCGGTGCCGCCGAGCTCGACGTCGCTCTTCATGGCCACCGAGTCGTAGCCTTGCATCAGCGGGTAGAGCAGCTCGTGCATCGCGATCGGCTGGCCGCCCTTGTAGCGCTTGGCGAAGTCGTCGCGCTCGAGGATGCGCGCCACGGTGTAGCGCGCACACAGGCGGATCAGGCCCTCGGCGCCGAGCTTGTCCGACCAGGTGGAGTTGAACATGATCTCGGTCTTTTCGGGGTCGAGGATCTTGAACACCTGCTTCTGGTAGGTCGCGGCGTTGACCTGGATCTGCTCGCGGGTCAGCGGCGGGCGCGTCTGGTTCTTGCCGGTGGGGTCGCCGATCATCCCGGTGAAGTCGCCGATCAGGAACTGGACATGGTGCCCGAGGTCCTGGAAATGGCGCAGCTTGTTGATGACCACGGTATGGCCCAGGTGCAGGTCCGGGGCCGTGGGATCCATCCCCAGCTTGATCCGGAGCTTGCGCCCGGTTTGCAACTTCCTGACAAGTTCTTCCTCGACGAGGAGTTCCTCGCAACCGCGCTTGATCGCCTCTAGGGCTTCGGAAATAGGGATCATGGACCTGGATGTACCGGCCGGCGGCCCCGGGCTTTTGCCGGGGCGGCGAAGTCTGCTAAACTCGCCCCCCGAACAAAAAATCACCAGCCGACGGGCGCAGCATGCGCCTGATAAAAAAACGATTTTAGCCGATCAGACCCCCTTGCCCAAGAGACTTCTGACCCTGCGCTTTCGACTGGCCCGCATCGGCGCCCTGCTGGCGTTGCCGCTGTTCGGGGCGATTGCCGCTTTCGGCACGGCGCCCGAATCCCAGTTCCTGCTGCCGCGCACGGCGGTGCCTGAAATCCTGAAGATCAACCTGGCTGAAGCCGTGGTGCCGCCGCCCGCGTCCTATTTCCGGGAAGAGCGCTTCCAGCGCGGCGACACGCTTGCGACGCTGCTCTCGCGGCTTGGCGTCACCGCCGAGGACTCGCAGAAGCTGTTGCGTTCCCAGGCAGGCGCGTTGCGCAGCCTGCGCACCGGGATGCTGGTCAATGCCGAAGTCTCCGCGGAGGGCGCGCTGCTCTCCCTGAACTACGTGCCCGGCAAGGACGCCCTTGCCGTGGTGACGCGCGACGGCGAGAACTTCAAGACCTCTGAATCGCACCTCACGCTCCGCCCCCAGACCGTCCTGAAGTCCGGCACGATCCGCAGTTCGCTCTTCGCCGCGGCCGATGCCGCCGGCCTGCCGGACGGGGTGGCAGTCCAGCTGGCGGAGGTCTTCGCCGGCGACATCGATTTTCACCGTGACCTGCGCAAGGGCGACCGGTTCTCCGTCGTCTACGAAGTCCTGTACCACGAAGGCCGCATCGCGCGCTCGGGCCGCCTCCTCGCCGCCGAATTCGTGAATGCCGGCAAGTCCTTCCGCGCGGTCTGGTACTCCGGCGGCGACGGCAAGGATCCGGCCAAGGTCGGCTACTACACGCCGGACGGCAAGAACCTGCGCAAGGCGTTCCTGCGTTCGCCGCTTGAGTTCTCGCGCATCTCGTCGGGATTCGGGATGCGCATGCACCCGATCATGCAGCAGTGGCGCGCGCACCGCGGCATCGACTACGCCGCCCCCAGCGGGACGCGCGTGCGCTCGGTGGGCGACGGCGTGGTTGAGTTTGCCGGCCGCCAGGGCGGCTACGGCAACCTGGTCATCCTCCGCCATGCCGGCCAGTACAGCACCGCGTACGCGCACCTCAGCCGGATCGCCCCGGGCCTGAATCGCGGCGCCAGGATTGCCCAGGGCGACACGCTCGGGTTCGTCGGCCAGACCGGATGGGCTACCGGCCCGCACCTGCACTACGAGTTCCGCATCGCTGGCGAGCCGCGCAACCCGCTCGCGATCGCGATGCCGGCGGCCCTCCCGGTCGCCGCGGCAGAGATGCCGGCCTTCCGGCGCCACGCCTCGCCGCTCGCCTCCCAGCTGGACCTGATCGCAAACAGCAACCTGGCCCTGCTAGAGTAGACGCCGCGTCCCCCGTGGCGAACAGGGACCTCTATATAGGCCTGATGTCGGGCACCAGCCTGGACGGGATCGATGCCGTCCTTGTGGACTTTGCGCAGCGCCCCTTCCGGGTCATTGCCCATGCCCACGCGGATTTCGACGCGGGGCTGCGCGAGTCCCTGCTGGCCCTGAATGCGCCCGGGTTCGACGAAATCGACCGAGCGGGCCGCATAGGCGGGATCCTCGCCCGCCAGTATGCCCACGCAGTCGACCTGGTGCTCATGCGCTCCGGCACGAACGCGCGGGACATTCGCGCGATCGGATGCCACGGCCAGACCGTCCGCCATCGCCCCGAACACGGCTTTACCGTCCAGATCGGCAACCCCGCCCTGCTGGCCGAACTGGCCGGGATCCCCGTGGCCGCAGACTTCCGGAGCCGGGACATGGCGGCGGGCGGACAGGGTGCGCCGCTGGTGCCGGCCTTCCACGCCATTGCATTCGGCGATCCTGCAGAAGACCGCGCGATCGCGAATATCGGCGGCATCGCAAATGTGACGCTGCTCCCCCGGGACGGCCCCGTGCTGGGTTTCGATACCGGGCCGGGTAACTGCCTGATGGACCTCTGGGCGCAACGGCATCTCCATCAGCCTTTCGATGCGGGAGGTGCGTGGGCCGCCGGCGCCAAACCGATTGCAGCGCTCCTCTCCAGCCTCCTGGACGAGCGGTTCTTCTCGCTCCAGCCGCCCAAGAGCAGCGGCCGGGAGTTGTTCGACGAGCAGTGGTTCGGTCGGCACCTGGACGCGTCCTGGGACCCGCAGTCCGTGCAGGCCACGCTGCTCGAGGTGACGGCTGAAACCCTGTGCCGCTCGGTCGAGTCATCGCTGCCGACAGCCTCACGGCTGATCGTCTGCGGCGGCGGCGCCCGCAATGAGGCATTGATGCAGCGCCTGCGCGACCGCTTCGCGCCCAGGATCGTCGAGACCAGCGACGCGCAGGGGCTGCCCGCCGACCAGGTGGAAGCAGCAGCGTTTGCCTGGCTCGCGCAATGCACAGTGGAAGGCCGTCCCGGCAACCTGCCTGAGGTTACCGGGGCAAAGGGGCGGCGGGTCCTTGGCGCGCTCTACGCGGCCTAGAAAACAACAGGGAGCCGAGGCTCCGTAAAAGAAAAAGGGAGCCTCGGCTCCCTTTTTTGTTCGCGGTAGTGCGGGTCAGGCCGAGAAGGACGATCCGCAACCGCAGGTCGTGGTCGCGTTCGGGTTCTTGATGACGAACTGCGCGCCCTCGAGGCCTTCGGAGTAGTCGATCTCCGCGCCGACGAGATACTGGTAGCTCATCGGGTCGATCAGCAACTGGACGCCGTTCTTTTCCATCACGGTGTCATCCTCGTTCGTCACTTCGTCGAAGGTGAATCCGTACTGGAATCCCGAGCAGCCGCCGCCCGTGACGAACACGCGCAGCTTGAGGTCGGTATTGCCTTCCTCTTCGATCAACTGCTTCACCTTGCCGGCGGCGTTATCGGTAAAGACCAGCGGGTCCGGCATCTCGGTCATTGCATTCATTTTCTGCTCCGTGGCACTGAGGCTCGATTATCCAGCGCAAAATTCCATGTGGTCAACGAGGGATTGGGTCAGGACCCGGAAGCCAGCTTGAGCTCCACGGCCTTGAGCTCGCCGATCCCGTCGTGATGGACCAGGCGGCCCTCGACAACCGCCCCCTGGTGCATTTCGACGCTCTTGTAGTGCACATCGCCTTTGACCCGGGAACCGGACTGCAGTTCGAGGGTTTCCGCGGCATGGACCGTACCGTTGATCGTGCCGTTGACCACCAGGTGGGCGACCTGCACCTCGCCATCGATCCGGGCGTGCTCGCTGATCACGAGCGTGCCGGGCTGGTCGGGCAATGCGCTGACATTGCCGCGGATGACGCCATCGACGCGCAACCCGCCGCTGAAGAACACATTGCCCTCGATGCGCGTGGTACCGCCGATCAGGCTGTCGATACGACTCTGGGGCTTGTTGGATTTTCCGAACATGGCGCTGCCTCCTTCAGGATCCTAGCGTTATGCTTTGCGTCGCCTTGGCCTGCGCCGCCCCGGCTTCGAAGACCCGCACCTGGACAGTGCCGACCTTGGCCATGGGATCGATGCGGAATGTGCCTTCGACTCGGTAGAAATTCCTGAACGAAAGCTTGTAGGCCGGCGAGTCGGCCGCCGCACGGTCAGGGAACACGATCATAGCATTCCTGCCCCCCTGCTGCACCCCGACGAGGAGCTCGAGGCGCCCCTGGAAATCGCCCCGCTCCCGCCGGTTCCCGGTCAGGAGCAGCATCCGGTAGCGGTATTCGCCGGGCAACCCGTCCGGTTCGACCTTGAGGCGCTGGATGTTCAACGCCTGGGTGCTGCGGGTGTCGGCCGACAGCATGCTCTCGAATATCGCGAGATCCTCGCGCAGCCGGGCGTTGTCCTGTTCCATCGTGCGGATCTGCTGCGCAAGCTGCACCTGGGCCGTGCGCTCGATCGACAGCTTGGAGTCGGCCGCATTGGCGAACGCGCGCAGCTTTTCGAGTTCGGTGCGCGTCGAGTCCAGTTCGCGCCGCATCGCGCTCAACTCCTCCTGGACTTCGCTGCGGTCAAACCCGGCGAAACGGCGACCCGCGTCGTACATCCACGCTGCAAGGGCGACCGAAAACGCAAGGAGCACGGCCAGCAACAGCCAGCGCAGGTACCAAGGCACGTGGGTCCGCACCGCGACCTTCGGGGCCGTGATCCCGAAGCGCTGGCGAAACCGCTTGAATCCCCCGGCCATCAGGGCACGACCGCGACCATCTCCAGGCCCAGGGTCTCGGGCAGCCCGAACATGATGTTCATGTTCTGGACCGCCTGTCCGGATGCGCCTTTGACAAGGTTGTCGATGACCGAAAGGACCACCAGCGTGTCGCCGCCGCCGGGGCGGTGCACGGCGATCCGGCACATGTTTGCGGAGCGAACCGAGCGGGTGTCGGGCAGGCTGCCCGGCGGCAGCACGTCGATGAACGGCTCCCCGGCATAGCGCTTTTCGTAAAGCGCCTGGAAATCCGCCTCGCGCGTGATGCGCGCGTAGAGCGTGGCCTGCATGCCGCGGATCATCGGCGTGAGGTGCGGCACGAACGTGAGCCCGATCGGGCTGCCCGCGACCGCCGACAAATGCTGCCTGATTTCAGGCAGGTGGCGGTGCCCGGCAACCCCGTATGCCGCGAAGTTATCCGAGGCCTCGGCGTAGAGGAAGTTGGTCTCGGTCTTGCGTCCGGCGCCGCTCACACCGGACTTGGCGTCCGCGATCAGGTGGCCGATGTCGACCACGCCGGCCTCGACCAGCGGCAGCAGCCCGAGCTGCACCGCGGTGGGGTAGCAACCCGGGTTGGCGACGATGCGCGCCTTGCGCACCTTCTCCCGGTTGACCTCGCACAGCCCGTAGACCGCCTCGGCAACCAGCTCCGGGCAGGCATGCTTCACCTTGTACCACTTCTCCCATTCGGCGACGTCGCTGATGCGGAAGTCGGCGGAGATGTCCACGATCCTCGTGCCGCCCTCCACCAGCGCGCGGGCGTCGTTCATCGCGACCCCGTTGGGCGTGGCGAAGAACACCAAGTCGCAGTCCGACAGGCCGGAGGCCTCGGGGGTCGTAAACGCCAGGTCGACGTGACGGCGCAGGCTGGGGAACATCTGCGCGACGGGCATGCCTGCCTCCTTGCGCGAGGTGATCGCCTTGAGCTCCACCTCCGGATGCCGTGCGAGCAGCCTGAGCAGCTCCACGCCCGTATACCCCGTCCCGCCTACGATGCCTGCCTTGATCATGTCATCCCCTGAAAACAAAAGAGCCGCCCGAAGGCGGCTCTTTGCGAGACTGAAACAGCCAGCGCGATTAGCGCTTGGAGAACTGTTTGCGCCGCCGGGCTTTGTGGAAACCGACCTTCTTTCGCTCGACTTCCCGCGCGTCGCGGGTAACAAGACCAGCGGCCGAAAGGGTCGGCTTCAACGCCGCATCATACTCGATGAGCGCGCGGGTGATGCCATGGCGGACCGCGCCGGCCTGGCCCGACTCGCCACCACCGAAGACGTTGACCATGATGTCGAACGTCGCCTGGTTCTTGGTGAGCTCGAGCGGCTGGCGGACGACCATGCGACCGGTTTCGCGGGCGAAGAATACGTCGATGGGCTTGCCGTTCACGACGATCTGCCCCCTGCCCGGCTTGATGAAGACGCGCGCCACGGCGCTCTTGCGCCGACCCGTACCGTAGTAGTAATCACCGACCATTTGTTTCAGACCTCCAGAGCCTTGGGTTGCTGCGCGGTGTGCGGATGGGTATCAGCCGGGTACACCTTCAGCTTCTTGAGCATTGCGTAACCGAGCGGGCCTTTGGGCAGCATGCCTTTCACCGCCTTCTCGAGCGCTCGCTCGGGGAATTTGGCCTGCATCTTCGCGAAATTGGTCTCGTAGATGCCGCCGGGGTAGCCGCTGTGACGGTAATACTTCTTGTCGAGCGCCTTGTTGCCGGTAACACGCAGCCCGGCGGCGTTCACGACGACGATGAAATCGCCGGTGTCCACGTGGGGGGTGTACTCAGGCTTGTGCTTGCCGCGCAGGCGCAGAGCGATCTGCGATGCGAGGCGGCCGAGCACTTTGTTCTGTGCATCGACCACGTACCAGTCGTGCTGGACTTCCTGCGCCTTCGCCGTATAGGTTTTCATAGCCCGGTGCTTGATTTAGAAAAGCCGCAGATTGTAATTAGGATCGGGGGGTCCTGTCAATCAAAGCCTTGGAACATCGCCCGGCGAGCGGGCAAAAAAAAGCGCAACCCTTGGAGGGGTTGCGCTGAATCCACCAAAGGAGGAGGGTGGAGGAGACAACCTGCGGATGCATGCTGCTGCATCGAACTTGGATCCATTATGCCAGCGTTTTTGTGCAATGCAATACCAAATTTGGCAAAAATGAGAATGTTTCGCATAAAGATGTAATATTCTGATTTTAAACAATAAATAAAAATTGTGAACTAAGTCACAATCCCGTAACACAGAGCAGTACGGCAAATTTATTGATGATTTGCTGCTTAGCACAATTCCTTCACAATCAGGAGTCACAGCACCATGGAATGCGTAGTTCGCTGGACGGGAGGCATGACCTTCCTTGCAGAAACAGGCAGCAACCACGTCGTAGCAATGGACGGTGCGCCGGAGGGCGGCGGAAGAAACCTCGCGCCACGCCCGATGGAAATGGTCCTGCTCGGGACGGGCGGGTGCACGGCCTATGACGTGATGGTGATCCTGAAGAAGAGCGGCCAGCAGGTGAGCGGCTGCGAGGTCAGCGTCACCTCGGAGCGCGCGGAAACCGACCCGAAGGTGTTCACCCGCATCCACATGCATTTCCTGGTGCGGGGCCGAGGGCTCAAGCCCAAGCTCGTCGAGCAGGCGATCCGCCTGTCGCACGAAAAGTACTGCTCGGCCTCGATCATGCTCGGCAAGACCGCCGAGATCACCGAGGACTACGAGATCATCGAGGAATCGGCTGCCGCCTAGGCGGCGACCCGGGCTTTCGTCAGTTGCGCAGTGGTGTGCGCGAGGCGCGAGGCCAGGATGCGGATCAGCTCCAGCGCCGCGTCCGGGTTCTCGCGGATGACGCTGTGGAACAGGTCCTTGGATATGCGCAGCGTTTCGAGCCGCGTCACCGCCGTCGCGGTGGCTGTCCGGGGAACATCGCCGAAGATCGCGATCTCCCCGATGATTTCGTTGCGACCGAGCGTGTTTACGACCAGGGGCCCTTTCGGCGTGTCGACGGAAATCTCGACGCTGCCGTCGATCACGATGTAGCACGCGTCGCCCGCATCCCCTGCCCGGAACATGACCTGGCCGGCATCGAAGGTCAGCCGCTCGCTGCTGAAGCACAACAGCTTCTGCTTGGCCGGCTGGATCTTGCTGAAGATCGGAAACTGGCGGATTAGCTCGACTTCCTGTTCCAGGCTCATTTGTTACCTCCTAAGCAACGACTCAACCTGCATCCATCAACTTGCTCAGCGCGCCCCCGCTGGCCTTCAGATCCGCGAATTTCCCGCGCTCGACAAGCTTACCCCGGTCCATCACGATGACCTGGTCGAACTTTTCCGCCAGTTCCACTCGGTTGAGCACCCAGTACACCCCGCGCTGACTGCGGCTCTCAAGGACGCTCGCAAGCAGGCGATTCTGCGCGGAGGGATCGAGCACGGCGGCCGCATTGTCGAGAATCACCAGTGCGGGCCGCTTCAGTATGGCACGGCCGACGGCAATCTTCTGCCGGTCCGCCGCCGGCAGCCGCGCACCGCCCGTCCCCACCTGGAACCCGAGGCCGATCTTCACGACCAGCGGGCGCATGGCCAGCTCGTCGAGCAGCTGCCGCAGCAGGCGACCGATGCGCACACCGCCCTCGGCCTGGCCGGTCACGATCTTGCCGAAGAGGATGTTGTCCTGCAGTGACGCCGCGCCGATGAATTTTCCGGGATCGAAGAATTCGATGGCCCCGCGCATTTCGGCCGGGAGGTGCTCGGCAAACTGCCGGCGCGCCTCGAGGATGCGGGCCTCGAGGGCTTCATCGATCAGGCCTAGACGATGCCTTGCGGAGATCAGCTTGAACGGCAGCGCGAGCAGCGTATTCCTGTCAGCCTCGTCGATCCTGTCCAGGCCGACGTCGGCCACCTGCACGAGGATGTCCTTCACCTGGGGCAGGTCGTCGTGCTGGATGAAGCTGAACCGCTCGAACAATTCGTGCCCCGGCGGCAGGTCGCTGAACAGTTCGACCATGGTTTCGGCCAGCTTGTGGCCGACCTTGAGCAGGTCGCCCGCGAGGCCGGACTCTTCGAGGATCTTGCGCACGTACGCGTTCTTCGCGAGGTTGTCCACGTCGAACGTCTTGCCCACCGGCGTGCCGAACAGCAGGTTTTCAGCGAGCGTCGCGTTACGGTTGAAGCGCGCAAGGTCAAACCGCTCCACGAGTTCCGAGATGCCCGGCTGGTTCATGCGCTCGCGCATGGTGTCCCGTGCCCGCAATACGCTCTCCGCGATGCCGGGATTCTGCCCGACGGTAACCACGCTCTTCAAGCCGACCTCGAAAATGGCTTCCTCGAGGTCCACGGCCTTCAGGACTTCTAAAATACGCGCATCCATTTCCTCGGCGCCCGATACCCCGGCGGCTTCGTAATCAATCCAGTCGGCCTGGATGTCGGAGGTGGAGTTGCCCGCCCTGCTGGACTCGCGCAGGTCGATGTCGCGCAACCGCAGGGCATCGCCCGAGTACTCCTTCTCGCGCACGGGCCGGTGCTTGAGGCCATAGAGCAGGTTCTCGCGCACGCTCACCGGAAACAGGTAGGCCGCCGACCCCACATACGAGATTGCGCGGCCAGTGACAGCTTCGGGTGCGCGCGTGATGTCCATCCCGCCCATTTCGATCGTCCCGCTATTCGGCGGGAGCAGTCGTGAAAGCACCTGGGCAAGCTCGCTCCCGCCGCCCCCGGCATGCCCCACGATGGCGACATGCTCCTGGAGCCCGTACTCGAACGAAATGCCGTCGAGGACCTTCGTGCCGGATTCGTCCAGCAAGGACAGGTTGGCCGCCTTGACGTTCCCCTGCTGGGGCAGCTGCGGCGCGTCCACCATTTCCTGCAATCCCGGCTGCGCCAGGTCGTCCGTCGTGAACTGCTCCACGACCTGGGTGTACTTGATCTGGACGTCCATGCGCTGCTGGTCCCAGTCGATCAGCTCCTTGATCGGGCTGGGCAGGTCCTTGTACGCCGCGATCACGGCCACCAGGGTCCCGATGTCCAGCCGCCCCGCAATCGCGAGGTAGCCGCCCACCAGGTAGAACAGGAACGGCGTGACCTGGGACAGGAAGTTGTTCAGGAACTTGATCATGAACTTGCGCTGGAACAGTTCGAACCTGATCCGGAACATCCTCCCGAGGCGCGCGGAAATCTCCGCCCTCTCGTAATTCGAGGTGTCGTGCGCGTGGATCTCGACGGCGCCCTCGACGCACTCGGCGATCCGGCCCGCCAGCTGGCGCGCGGTGATCTGCCGCTCCTTCGACAGCACCAGCAGGCGCCGGCGCATCCTGGGGATGATGACCGCCTGCATGACGACCATCCCGAAAGCGATCACGCCGAGGAAGATGTGCTGGTAGAGGATGAAGAAAAGCGCAGTCAGCGCCTGCCCGCCGAGGAACAGGGGCGTGATGATCGCCTCGCCGATGAAGCCCCCGAGCGGCTCGACCTCGTCCTTGATCATGGTCGCCATCTCGGCCGATTTGACCCGGCGGAAGTGGGGCAGCGGGAAACGCAGGATGTGGTCGAACAGCGCGAACCGGAGGCGTCGCAGCATGCGCTCGCCCATCCACCCCTTCATCGTATTGATCTGCAGCTTCAGCAGGCCACTGACCACGATCAACGCGAGGAAAGTGATTGAAAGCGCGACCAGGTAGCCGGTCCGGTCCATCTGGAAGCCTTCGAGCAGCACGCGCTGGCCACCGAGGAACTCGGGTAGGTTGGGCGCAATGCGCAGGAAGGTCACCATCGAATCAGGGTTCGGGAACCGCTTGCCCTGGATGGGCTCGTTGACGATGGTCTTTGGCAGGTCGAGTGAAGCGAACAACACCACCATGGACGCGATGACCAGCGGCACGATGAGCAGTTGCTCCCGCTTGCTGTAGCTCCAGATAAATCCAAACAACCCTCGTTCCATGGCACCCGTCCCTCTTCATATACCGCGAATAGTACAACCGCCCTGCCTTGCCGCACCGTCCCCCGGACTAGTTATAAGGATCTGCTGCGTCGCGCAAACCGTCGCCAAGGAAATTGAACGCCAGGACGACCACGAACACCGGGACTACGGAAATCATCAGCCAGGGGTACAAGGCCACCACGTTGATGTTCTGGGCCTCATTCAGGAGGACGCCCCAGCTGGTGACCGGCGGCCGCAGCCCCAGGCCCAGGAACGAAAGGGCCGTCTCCCCCAGGATCATGCTCGGGACCGAGAGGGTGACCGAGGCAATCAGGTGGCTGGCAAAGCTGGGCAGCAGGTGGCGCCGGATGACCCGCGCCGGGCTTGCTCCCATAAGCACTGCGGCATTGGCAAAGTCCTCCTCCCGCAACGCGAGCAGCTTGGAGCGCACCGATCGCGCCAGCCCCGGCCAGTCGAGCAACCCGAGGATGATCGTAATGCCGAAGTAGACAAGAATCGGGCTCCAGGTCACCGGCAGCGCCGCCGAGAGTGCCATCCAGAGGGGCAACTCGGGGAAGGACCGCACCATCTCGATGAACCGCTGGATCACGTTGTCGATCCAGCCACCGAAATAGCCGGAGATGCCGCCCAAGGTGATGCCGATCAGAAAACTGACGAGGATCCCCAGCAGGCCGACGGTCAGCGAGATCCTCGTCCCGTAGACAATCCTCGAAAACAGGTCGCGGCCGAGGCGATCGGTCCCGAAGACGAAGAACGTGCCGCCCTCCGCCGGGCAGACAAGGTGGAAATCGCCGTCCAGGAGGCCCCAGAACTCGTACTCATCTCCACGGCAGAAAAAGCGCAGCGGCTGGACCTTGGTGGTGTCCTCCGTGTACCCCCGCTTCATGGTGGCCAGGTCGAGTTCCATGCTGTAGCCGTAGACGAACGGCCCGACGAACCGGCCTTCGTGGATCAGCTGGATCGATTGCGGGGGCGCATAAATGCTTTTCGTATCCCGGGTGTGGAGGTTGTAAGGGGCGATCACCTCGCTCACCAGGGTGGATGCATAGATCAGGAGCAGGATCACGCCGGAAATGAGCGCGACCCGGTGGCGCTTGAACTTCCACCACATGATCTTCCACTGCGAGGCGCTGTAAAACTGCTCCTGCTCTGAGGTCAGTGCCTCCGCCTTGTGCGGCTCGAAGGGGGCCGTCGAGACGAAATGTTCGAGCTTGTCCACGTCCTTGGCCGCCGCACTCACTTTGCAGCCCCCCCGGTGAGCCGGATCCGCGGGTCAAGCGCCGCGAGGAGCAGGTCGGAGATGAAAGTACCGATCACCGCCAGCAGGGAAAGGAACATCAGGAACGAGCCCGCAAGATACTGGTCCTGGCTGCGCAGCGCGTCGAGCAGCATCGGCCCCGAAGTCTGGAGCGAAAGCACGACCGCAACGACCGCCGACCCGGAGATGACCTTCGGGAGCTCGCTGCCAAGGTCGGCGATGAAGGGGTTGAGCGCCATGCGCATCGGGTACTTCATCAGCAGCCGGAACTCGGGCAGGCCCTTGGCGCGCGCGGTGGTGACGTACTGCTTCTGGAGTTCGTCGAGCAGGTTGGCGCGCAGGCGCCGGATCATGCCCGCCGTGCCCGATGTGCCGATCACGATGACCGGGATCCAGAGGTGGCGAAGCACCGATTCCGCTTTCGCAAGGCTCCAGGGCTGGCCGATGAACTCGGGATCCATGATCCCGCCGACCGACAGCCCGAACTGCACGTTGGCGAAATACATCAGGACCAGCGCGAACAGGAAATTCGGGGTGGCCAGGCCGATATACCCGAGCAGGGTCAGCCCATAGTCGCTCCAGCTGTACTGGTGCGTGGCCACGTACGCGCCGATGGGGAAGGCGACGGCCCATGTGAACAGGATGATCGAGAAGTTCAGGATGAAGGAGAGCAATAATCGGTCGCCCACCACCTCTTTCACCGGCAGGTCATACTCGAACGACCAGCCCCAGTCCCCCTGGATCAACCCGGAGAATCCCTGCGTCCCCGGCCAGGCCCCGATCCAGACCGCGTATTGCTCGACGAACGGCTTGTCGAGGCCGTATTGCTTGCGCAGGAACTCGACCTTTTCCAGCGCGGCGGTATCGCCCTGGCTTTTCAGCTCGTCGATCTGGTTCGACAGGAAATCGCCGGGCGGCAGCTGAATGATCGTGAACGTCACCAGGCTGATCACGAGCAGGGTCGGGATCAGGATCAGGATGCGCTGCAAGGTGTATTTCAGCATTTTTCCGCGCGTTCCCTACTTGAACCAGAAGCTGGGCGGGTGGTAGATCCCGAAGAAGGCCCCCGGGTCCCAGTTGTGAACCGCCTTTTCAGGCACGTTCATCAGGTTCGAGCGCACCAGCACAGGCTGCGGCACGGAGGAGATTACGCCGATCACGAACTGCTGCTCGGCATGGATCGAGAGCATCTGGTGCCAGACTTTCTCCCTCTCCGCGCGCGATGCGCTGGCGCGCCAGGCGGCACTGAGCTTGAGCAGTTCGGCGGCTTCGGGGATGTCCGGCGCCTGGCCCTGCTTGCCCGCCGTCTCGCGGTACTGGCCGAATTTCGGCCACTGCAGCTGCTGCTGGTTCGTAGGCGCGAGGTCATCGGGGCTCATGTCCGGCGTCGCGAGCCCGTTCTCCAGCCCGCTCCAGACCGACATCATCGCCTCACCGCCGAATACGCGGTTGCGAAGCACTTCGCGCTGGGACGGCTTGCTGAAGAGCTTGATCCCGACCTCCTTCCAGGTCTCGCGGACCAGCTCAAGCACATCCGATTGCTCGGAGCTTTCACCAGCCGTCTCCACGATGATTTCCAGCAGCCGGCCGTCCGGCAACCTGCGGATGCCGTCGGAACCCCGCTTGAGCCCGATATCGTCCAGCAGCTTCTCCGCGCCCTTACGGTCGAAGCGGGTCCATGCCTTCTGGTACGCCTCCTTGAAAAGGACGCTCTCGCGCAGCACCGTATTGTTGGCCTCGGTTGCGAGGCCGAAATAGAGCACCTGGTTGATCAGGCTGCGATCGATGGCCATCGACAAGGCCCTGCGGAAACGCACGTCGCGCAGGAGCTTGCGCCAGACCGGGTCGTTGGCGTTCAGGTTGGGGAACAGGGCAAAGTGCGAGCCGACGCCCGTCTTCCAGAGCAGGGCGCGGTAATTGTTGATTTTCTCGTTCTTCTTGAGGAACGTGAAATTGTTGAACTGCAGGTCGCGCGCCTGCAGGTCGGATTCACCGGCGCCCGACTTTGCGGGAATGAGCTTGCCTTCGGCCACGGCAAGGACCACGCGGTCGATATACGGCAGCTGCACCCCATTCGGGTCGACCCGGTGAAAATACGGGTTGCGGGCTGCGACGAACCGGTCCGCCGGCGGCCGCGTCGTGTTGACCCACGGCTCAAGCGTCGGCAAATCGGGATTGTCGAACTGGTAGAGGTTGTCCTGCTTGTTGTGCACCGAAGCCCAGCCGCGCTTGCCCGCCTTGCCTTCGTTCTCGGTGACCTTGGGGTTGTACTTCTTGTGGAACTTCCGCAGGTAATGCGCGGGACGATAGATATACAGGGGAGAAGCCCCCGCCAGGCGCGGCAGGAAATCGCGGTTGGGCTTGGTCCACGTATATCGCACGGTCGCCGGGTCGAGGACCTCGAACTTCGGCGGTTCACCATCCACGATGAGGTCGCTTTGCGGGCCGCTCGGGCTGAGCTCCCGGTTGTTCGCGACGTCCTCCCAGAAGTAGCGGAAATCCTCGGCCGTGAACAGCTGGCCATCGGACCACTTGTGCCCCTTGCGGAGCTTCAAGGTGAAGATCCGGTCTTCCTTCGACTCGAAGCTCTCGAGGATGTCGGGAACGATCCCCAGCGTGCGGTCGTAGCCCACCAGCCGGGAGTACCCGTAGACAACCAGCAGGCGAACGTCCCGCGCGCGCCCGATGAGCAGGTTCAGCGTCCCGCCCTGCTTTCCGGGTTGCTGGCCCGCCTCGGTCATGGGCATCACCAGCGGGTTCGCGGGGACGCGCTTTTGCACCGGAGGCAACTTGCCCGACGCCACATCCGTGCGAAGGCTTTCGCTTTCCACCAGCGGCGCCGACGCCACACCGAGCGGCAGCGCAGCCAGGAGCGCAACGGCCACAGCCCTCGCAATGGCCCTCATGCCGTCAACTCCGAATGGTCTGCCGTGTCGCGCGCGCGCACCAGGTGGCCCTCGCCGAGGTCGATCATCGAGGTAGGCGCCGTACCGTCAAGGCGGAAAGGGTTCGGCCAGGCCTTCGGGTCCGACGCCCGGCCTTCCATCAGCGCATCGAAATTCAGCCTGCGATCCAGGTCGGGGCTGGGCACCGCAGCCAGCAGCGCTTTCGTATACGGATGCACCGGGTTGCGGAACAACTCGGCATACGGGGCGACCTCGACCAGCCGTCCGGCGCACATCACCGCTATCCGGTCGGCGATGTAATTCACGACCGCCAGGTTGTGCGACACGAAGATGTACGTGAGGTTGAGTGCGTCGCGCAGGTCGCGCAGGAGGTTCAGTACCTGGGCCTGCACCGAGACATCCAGTGCGGACACCGGCTCGTCGCAGATCAGCAGGGACGGGCTGAGCGCCAGGGCGCGCGCGATGCCGAGCCTCTGCCGCTGCCCGCCGGAAAAGCTGTGCGGGTAACGCCTGAGGTGGCGGACATCCAGCCCCACCAGCTCGGTCAGTTCCTTCACCCGCGCGAAGCGCTCGTCCGGGTCGCCGACGCCGTGGATCACCAGCGGCTCGCTCAGGATCTCGAAGGCACTCATGCGCGGATTCAGCGAACCGACCGGATCCTGGAACACGAACTGGACCTTGCGCCGGTACGCAAACAGTTCTGCCCCTTTGAGCGACAGCACATCCTGCGGGGTACCGTCGTTGAAAATGATCTCTCCGCCGTCCGGCGTGATCGAGCGCATGATCATCTTGGACGTGGTCGTCTTGCCGCACCCGGACTCTCCCACGAGGCCCAGGCACTCTCCGGCGCGCACGGAGAAGCTGACGTTGTCGACCGCGAGCACCGGCGCCGCCGCCTTGCCGCCGAGGATGCTGGACTTGCGCGTGCCAAACCCCTTGGTCAGGTTGCGCACCGTGAGCAACGGCTCGTCGGACGCTTTATCCGCTGGCGGGCGGGGCCGCGCCGACATCAGGTGGTTGGTAGACACCTGGATCTCGCGCAATGGCGTAAGCCGCTCTCCCGGCGCCATGTTGAAGCGCGGCACCGCTCGCATCAAAGCCTTGAGGTACGGATGACCCGGCGTGCGAAAGATCGCCTCCACCGGCCCGGCTTCGACAACCTTGCCGTGATACAGCACCACGACCTCTTCGGCCATGTTCGCCACCACGCCGAGGTCGTGCGTGATCATCATCACCGCCATGCGCATTTCGCGCTGCAGTTGGATGATGAGCTGCAGGATCTGCGCCTGGATGGTGACGTCGAGGGCCGTCGTAGGCTCGTCGGCGACGAGCAGCGCAGGCCGGCAGACCAGGGCCATGGCGATCATTGCCCGCTGCCTGAGGCCCCCGGACAATTCAAAGGGGTAGGTCTGTACGGCCCGCGCCGGATTGGGAAACCCCACGAGGCGCAGGATCTCGACTACCGCCTCCTGGCGCTGCACCTTGCCGAGGTCCCGGTGGAGCGTGAGCGCCTCTTCGATCTGGTTGCCCACCGTATGCAGCGGGGACAGGGCGGTCATCGGCTCCTGGAAGATGATCGAGATACGCCCGCCGCGCAGCGCGAGTTGCTGCGGATCCGAAGGCCGGAGCTTGGCGATGTCGACGACCGTGCCCGGGCGCGAGGGGTCCGAGAACAGGATCTCCCCACTCTCGATTCGCGCGATTTTCGGCAGGATACCCATCACCGCCTGGGCGATGATCGACTTGCCGGATCCCGACTCCCCGACCAGCGCGACCGTGCGGCCCTCCGGGATCCGGAATGAAACGCCGTCGGCCGCCTTGACCGTGCCTGCATCGACGCTGAGGTAGACCTTTAGATCATTTACCTGGAGAACGTTGGGCATATCACTCAGTCAGTGGGCGGAATTCCGCGAGCGGCTGTGCTTTCGGAGTATACGAGAAAGCGTGGTGCCATTGCCCCATCTGTCCAAATTCCACGCAAAGTCCGCTTAGCGAAACGCCCGCTCGCAGAGACCTGCGTAGCGACTGCGGCAATTCGTGAATTACTTCCGCTTTCCGAACAGCGCCTGGACAGTGCGCCACCGCACGCCCGGGATTGCCTGCGTCATCTCAAAGAGCTTCGCAAGGAACGCCCAGGCAGCCTCGTCGTGCACTGCGTGATGGGTCAGCCATCCGACAGGCTCGCCGGCATCGGCCGCGCCCTCGCGCCGGGCGACAAGATGGCGGGTGGCCTGCCCCAAGGCAGACACCTCACCAACGAACCCACGCGTCCCCTTCCAGTCGATGATGTCCACATGGGTGTTGACCTGAACCAATCCCCACTCGCGGGGCACGAGCTTTCTCGCACCATACGTACTCAGTCCCCAATACCCCGCTGCCCCGAGGCTTGCAGCAAGCGCAGGATGAACCCTGTTCCAAGGGGGAGCGAGCACCGGCGCCATTGCGCCGCCGGCAGCGGCCTGCAGTCGCTCCCGTCCCGAGGCAAGCCTTCGCAAGGCCACTGCAACAGCCTCCTCCGGGGGGAATTCCGTCTTTTTCTGTGTCGCCCTGGCACGGTTGCGATGGTCCGCGCCATGCTGGATCACTGTCACGCTTGCAGGCATCCCGTCGAACGCGGCCTTCTCGGCCTCCGCTGGAATTGCAGCGAGGGCCAAAGGGACGCCCGACGAACCTGACAACGCACACAGCCGGGAAAGCACCGGATCCGGCCGGCACGCGTCGTCATCGCGCCACCAGAACTCGACGTCGCGTCCGGCATGCCTCCAACGATCGATTTCGTCCCGGAATGCGCGCCAGTGAAGTTCTACCATTCAACCCCCGAGGCCCACTGCAGCAGTTGCTTCGCCCCGGCCTGCGCACCGCCAAGGTCGATACTGGCCTGGCCACGCCGAGGGCGGGAAGCTGCGCGATTCACGGCCGCCGCGAGGACGCCGGGATCCAGCGCTGACTCCGCAACCATTTCGAGCAATCCTCGCTCGGCCAGGAAAGTCGTGCGCAATGTCTGCTCGATTTCACCTCCCCCTGAAAACGGCACTACGACGGCCCGTGCGCGAGCCTGCAATAGTTCCATCACGGTGTTGTAGCCCCCCTGGCTCACCGACAATTCACACACGCCCAGCATCCGGACAAAATCGGCGCGCGCACGTTCGACAATGACCCGGCCCTCTCCCTCGCTCGCCGCCAGGTCGGACAGCGCCTGCAGTTCCGCATCGCCTGCATTTACCCCGCACAGTATTCGCCAGGTCCGCCCTGCGAGGCTCGTAAGTGGGCGTGCACGGATCGCCGTCTCGAGCAGCGCTCGGCCGACCGCACCCCCGCCCGCCGAGACCAGCACCTCTCCCGCCCCGGCCCTCTCCCCGGCTTCGCGATCAGGGTCGACCGGACGCGCCTGCTCTACGACGTAGCCCGTGTAATGCAGCTTGCCCCCGAGCCGCGAGGCGTGGCGAAAGGTACGCTCGAAGGGAATCACCGACGGATCCCCGTGCACCAGAACGTGGTCGAAATACCGCTCGAAGGCTGCAAGCATCTCGTCCTGCCGGGCCGGATCCTTCTGCCCGCCGCCGAGGATGTCGCGGACCGATGAAGCGATCAGCGGGCGACGCTCAGCGGATCGCGCTGCATCGAGCAATGGCAGCAGTTCGAAGCGCATCTGGCGACGCCCGAACGGATAAAGCTCGATGAGGAGGACGTGCGGATCGCAGTCGCGCCAGGCGGCCAGCAGCATGTCGCGGCGGCGGGCTTTCCATGCATCGTCCACCGGGCGGCCTGCGGAATCCACCAGCGACTTGAATCCGGCATCCCCGGTTCCGACTGACGGCAACTGGATCAGCCGGACACCCTGCAACCCCAGCGCGGCCACGGGAAATCCGCCGCTGACCAGTGTCACTTCGGCGCCTTGTGCAGCCACTGCATTGGCGATCGTGACTGCACGCCTCAGGTGCCCGATCCCGAGCAGATGCTGCACATAGATGAAGATCCGCCTGGCCGTCATGGTCGGGCTGCTCCAGGGGGCCGCATTGGCAAGGGCACGTTCATACTCATCAGGGAAGGGACGCCCGCCTCGTCGAGGGCGAAGAACTGCGCGGCGCCCCAGTCGAGTTTCACCGGCGGGCGGCCGAGCATATCCCAGTGCGTCGCTGCCGCAAGGACCACCCGCAGGACTCCGCGATGGGCAATCGCCAGCGTCGGGACCCCGGACGCCGCGACCTCAGACAGCCAACCACGAACCCGATGAAGGACCTGCCGCGGGCTCTCGCCGCCAGGCGGCATGAAATCCAGTCCGCGAGCCTCGTTCACGCGCATTGCCTCGCCGAACCCGGCGCGCAAATCGCTGAGGCGATGCCCTTCCCACTCGCCCCAGGACATTTCCGCGATGCGCGGCTCTTTTTCCGCCGACTCGAGTCCCAGCAGCGCTGCGGTTTCCACGCATCTCTGCAGTGGGCTGGTCACAACCCGCATGCCCCTGCATGAAGCGGGGATCTGCCTGGCCGCAAGGAACGCGCGCCCGGCCTCACTGAGCGCAATGTCCGTCCTCCCCTGGATGCGCCCTTCGCTGCTCCAATCGGTCTCGGCATGCCGAATCATCGCAAGCAGGGTCACTGCAGTCGCACCTTCTGGCGCAATGGCATTGCCGCGCATGCCTCGCGCAACGCGCGATCGAGGCTGGCCGATGCGGCTTCAATGCTGCGCTCGTCCGCCACGAATCGTGCTGCCGCTTGCCCGAGTGCCTCACGCCGCTCCGCGTCGAGGAGTAGCTCCCGCGTGAGCCGCCCGAGTGCCCCTTCGTCTTCCTTCGCGCCGAGCAGCCCGGTCTGGCCATCGAGGACCACATCCGGCACCCCACGCACGGCCCGCGACACCACGGGCACCCCGGCCGCCTGCGCCTCGAGCATCGCCATGCCGTAGGCTTCATTCACGGCAGGCCAGACACAGAGGTCGCTCGCGGCGTAGACCGCCGCAAGTTTCTCCGCATCGCACTCCCCCAGCAGCCTGGCGCGCCCTGGCGCCGCCCGCTCCAGCGCTGCTTCGACTTCACTGCGTGCAGGACCGTCGCCGGCGACGAGGAGTTGCCAGGGCACATCGACGACACTGCGCAGGCTCTGTGCCAGCATTTCGTACGAAGCCTGCTTGTCGCCGGTACGCATCATCGCCGCCACGACGATCCACGGGACGGAGGCATCGAGCCGGTACTGCGCAGAGAGGCGTGCGCGATGCGCCGTCCGCTCCCGGGCGGCCGCTCGATACGGGCCCGGATCAAGGAACGGCGGGAGCCGGCGTACCCGGCCCGGGACAGGCATCAATGCCTCCACGCAAGCCACGTCGTCTTGCGTAGGGCATAGCACCAGCGAGGCGGCGCGGATCGCATCCGCGGTCGCCTCGTGCCCGCTTGCCCAAGGCCCGCCTGCACGCTTGGGCGCGTAAGAAGCCTCCGCAATCACATAGGGGATGCCCAGCGCCGCAGCTACAGCGGGGCCAACCCAGTCGGGCGCCTTGTAGTACACGTGGTAGGTGAACCATAGATCCGGCCGCTGCGACGACTCCACTCCTTGCCATCGGGCGGCCAGGTCTTTTGCAAGCGTCATTCCCTCCGCCCGGAGCGCTGCCTGGCGAGCAGCGTCGCCTGCGGGTTCGTAGGTTCGCAAAGAGGAGGCGAGTTCCACTGCGTGCCCGGCGCGCTCCAGCGCTTCGACCAGCAACCGGGCCACACGCCGGTCGCCTGAAGGCACGCTGTGCGTCGGCGATTTGAGCGGCGCGTAGAAGGCAATGCGCATGGTGCGGCTCCTAAACCGCCGCCTCGGACCGCCCGCCGGAGCCGCCCGGAACAAGGCCGAACTTGGCCGCAAGCGTGGCGATATTGGCATCCATCCCGAACGCCGTTGTCACGCGCTGGCGGCCGGCTTCGCCGAGCCTGGATCGCAGTGCCGGATCGGTCATCAACGCCTCAATCGCCGCGGCCAGCGGCTCTGGCGCTTCGGGCGGGACCAGCAGTCCGGTGACCTCGTGCTCGATCAACTCGTGAATGGCCGAGACGCGGGTCGCAACACACGGCAACCCCTGCGTCTGCGCTTCCATCAGCACGTTGGGAAGACCGTCCCGGTCACCATCGCCGGCAATCCGGCTGGCGAGCACGAACAGGTCGGCCTCCCGGTATTCCTTGATCAATTCCGACTGCGTCATCGCCCCCCGCCATTCAACGCGATCCGCGATGCCGAGCGCCTCTGCGCGCCGCATCATCTCCTTGCGCAGCGGCCCGCCGCCCACATGGACAAGGCGCCAGAAGAGCGTGCGTGGCAACTTCGCGAGCGCGTCGAGGAGCACGTCCGTGCCCTTCTTCTCGACCAGACGACCGACGGACAGGAGCGTGACGCGTTCTTCAGCCGAGCGTGCCGTCACAGCACGGTGCGCAACCGGGCTGGACGCAAACCGTGACAGATCCAGCCCGTGATAGACCAGTTCCACCCGCCCTTGCGGCGCAAGCGCGGACAAGTGCGCGCAGTTGGTTGCAGTACAGGTCACCAGCCACTCGCATGAGGCCAGCTTCTCGCGCAGTTCCCATTCCGGCGTGGTCCAGATGTCCTTGGCATGCGCAGACCCGGTCCAGGCCATCCCGCGCAATCCGGCTGCATACCTGACCACCGAAGCCGGCGTGTGCAGGAAGTGCGCATGCAGGCGCCCGACGTCGTCCGGCAATTCGTTCGCCAGCACCAGCGCCTGGCCGAACCTGCGGATCCGGTTGGCCGTGAGGTCCCGCCACAGGTCACGCAGCCACACGGCCCGCACCTGGCGGTAGGCCGGCCAGCGCCTGACCCGCAGCCAGGCCCGCAGCACCCGCAAAGGACCCCGATGCAGGTACTCGGGAAGGTAATGGACCGGCGCGCGGATCTCGGAGTGGACCGGGTGCGTGCGCCCGTCGGTAGGATGGCGCAACGATACGATCAGGATATCCAGGCCCAGATTTTCGAGCGCGAGGATCTCCTGCGCGATGAAAGTCTCGGAAAGCCTTGGATAGCCTTTGAGTACGAAGGCTACGCGGCGTGCCGCGGGAGACACCACGAAGCTAGCCGATGCGCGATACGACCGACAATGCCTCGCTGTCCGCCGTTTCGAGCCACGGCGCCACCCGGCGCGAAACGTTGGTCAGGCCCTCCAGCAGCCCGGGGACAACGACTTCCGAGGGCCGGTTCTGGCGCGGCAGGGCCCGCAACGCCGCCGCCATCACGGCCGGGTCGTAGCTCCCGTCATCGCTGAGCATGCTGATGAGGCCCAGGCGGGCGGCGCTCGATGCGCGGATGAATTGCTCCAGGCGCGGCGTAGTGCGCGGCACGATCAGCGCGCGCTTGTCCATCGACAGGACTTCGCAGAAGGTGTTGTAGCCGCCCATGGCGACCACGCCGGCCGCACCCGCCACCAGCGTTTCGAGGTGGTTGTGGAAGGTGATCGCATCCACCCTCTTCAGGCGCGATGCGCGGTCCATGAATTCCGCCTGCCGCTCCGGCTGCATGAACGGGCCGAGGACGAGCAACGCCGGATAGGGCAGCAGCGCATCGTGCTCGTAGGCGCGCAACACCCAGTCGATCAGCGTCTCCCCGTCGCCACCACCGCCGGTCGTCACGAGGATATACGGGCGCTTCGTGATTTCGGGAAGCCGCGGCGGCGCGCCGCGCGTGGAAACCTCTCGCGGCAGGTACCCGGTGTAGGTGATCTTCTGGCGCACCTTGGTGGGCAGTGCAACGCCCTCGAGCGGGTCGCAGATCTGCGGCAGGCCGTAGATCCAGATCTCGTCGTAGAGGTCCTTCAGCGCGGGCAGCACGTTCTTGCGCCGCCACTCGGGCACCAGCAGCTTGGGCTCGTCCATGACGTCCCGCAGGCCCAGCACCAGGCGCGTGCCGCGCTGTTTGAGCATTTCCAGCGTGTCGAGCACCTCGCCCCTCAGTCCCAGCGGCTCCTTGTCGACGATGAAGATGTCGGGGTCGAACATCTCCGCCGTGTGGCGGATGATCGAAGCTCGCATCTTGAGCATCTGCTCGATATCGATGTGCAGGTTGAGTGCCGTGTATTCGCCATTGCGCAACTTGATCACGCCCGGCACGCGGACGAAATCGACCCGCGAACGGAAATCGAAGCTGCCGATGATCGGCGACCCGGACAGAATCAGCACCGAAAGGTGCTT
Source organism: Bordetella parapertussis (assembly GCA_945862265.1). Lineage (GTDB taxonomy): Bacteria > Pseudomonadota > Gammaproteobacteria > Burkholderiales > SG8-39 > SZAS-79. The sequence goes on along the minus strand of CAMAXP010000002.1, from coordinate 73,475 downwards.
GAAGCGATCGACCAGCGAATGTGCGATGGTCCGGCAACGGCGCAGGTGGCCGAGCCCGAACGTATCGTGGCTGTAAATGAGGATGCGACCGTCTTTGCGTCCCGACATCATTTTTCTACTCCCTGGGAGGCCTCTCTAGGGCCTCCTTTGACCTTCTTGGCGTTACGGTTGACTGCAAATGGCGGACGCAAAAGGCGATTCTGCCTCCCCCCCCGGGGCAGCGCAAGCAGGTCGAATCGGGTGGTGGGCGCTCCGACCTTCAGAGGGAAACTCCCAAAGCGGCGCTGATCTCAGCCCGGGCCCGGCAGGGTTTGCAGGTGCCGCAGGTCCGGTACCCGGAGTCCGCCCTGACCGGCCGGCGGCAGGACCAGGTCATTTGCCGCACCTCGGGCTCCAGCAAGGAGGCGATCTGCGGCTTCGTCATGGCATAGACCGGGTATATCCACTCCAGATCCGGTTCGCCAAGCTTGCGCGCCCGGTAGCAGTCGTACATGGCCGCGAACACCCGGCGCTGCACCTCGGTGACCGACCGCTTCATTTCGTCCAGGTCGCGAGCGAGCGTACCCACTGCAATTCGGTTGCACCCCGGGGTATCGATGGCCACCTGGCAGGCCACGAATGCGACGGAAAGATAATCGATCGGGATTGCCTCCAGCGCCGAAAAATCCAGCCCGGACTCCGAGTACCGGAACGGCCGATAGCGCTTGGCGCACCACGCAACTATCGATTCGACTGCGGCCTGCTCGGCTTCCACTCGGCCTTCCCGGTTGGCCATGCGGATATGGTGGACCCGGAGCTCGTCGGTGGTTTCCGAGAGCAGTCGCACCAGCATGGCCGTGCTGTCCAGCCCGCCGGAATACATGACCAGGGTAGTCAAACGGCGCGACCTCGAAGGGGAGTGTATGAGTGCATTCTGGGCGGCCGGAGGGGGCACCTTTGGGGGACGAAATTGTACCCTGTAAGATTCATCCATGACCCCTGAGATCACGCCCCAGATCATCGTTTCCCTGCTCGCGCTGGGCATGTCGCTGTCGTTCATCGTTGCCGATCGGGGCTCGCCCATCAGCCGGGTACTTTCAGCGTTCCTTGCCTGCGTCGGGCTGTCGATCGCGCTAGGGACATTGTTCGAATTGCCGATGCGCCGGCGCAATGAAATACCGGCCTGGAGCGGGATCTTCGCCCTGCCGGAAACGCTGGCGTTCATCCTCGCTTACGAATGGCTGCTGCGGGTGCGCCGCACGATCCCTGCGGGGCGACTGCAAACCCGGTTTGCCGACAGGATGCTGGGAACGGCGCAGGGACTCGCCGCCTTCTACGGCCTCGTTTCGATCGCCTTTCCGAAAGCGCGGTCCGAGTATTTCATCAACCTGATGCGCGACACCAGCGACCAGGTCCATCCGGCGTTTTACGTTTTTGCGGTCCCGCTCGCAGTCTCGCTGCTGCTCGCCACCGTGTCGGGGGCACTGATGCTGCGCCGCCGCCCGGACCGCGCGGAGTCGCTGCGCGGGATCGCATTCCTCATCGGGGCGCCCTTCATGGCTTCGGGGCTGATCCTCCCCCTGCACCTCGCCCCGGTGTCGACAGCGGTCGGCCTGCTCATCTTCCTCGTCGGCGCCGTGCAATATCACGTCACCCAAGGGCGCCGCGCGCAGTTCATGGCACGCTTCCTCTCCCCGCAGGTGGCAAAACTCGTCAGCGAACGCGGCCTGAAAAGCGCAACCGACGAACAAACGTTGCAGATGTCGGTCGTGTGCTGCGACCTGCGCGGGTTTACGGCCTTTTCATCCGCTACGTCGTCCAAGCGCGTCATCCAGATCCTGCGGGAGTATTACGACGCCGTCGGCACCGCCGTAGCCGAATTCGGCGGCACGATCAAAGACCAGGCCGGGGACGGGGTGCTGGTGCTCGTCGGCGCCCCAATCGCCTTCGAGGATCACGCCCCGCGTGCGCTCGAACTCGCCAAGCGCATCCGGGAGTCCGGGATTGCAGTAACCACTCGCTGGTCGGACGAGGAGCTGCAATTGGGCGTGGGCGTCGGGGTTGCGAGCGGCTTTGTCACCGTGGGCGTCATCGGCGCCGCCTCGAGGCTGGAATACACCGCGGTGGGCCCTGCGGTCAACCTTGCGTGCCGGCTGTGCTCGGAGGCGGCCCACGGCGAAATCCTCGTCGATCCGCGCACCCTGGAGTTACTGGAAAGCGAACCGCTCCGCGCCCAACTCACTCCGGGCAAAGCCCTGACATTAAAGGGATTCCCGACGCCGGTGCAGAGTTACCAGCTGGCCCCGGCCTGACCCTCCGCGCCAGTCAGACCCGGTAGGCGACGGTCGTCATCACTTTAGCCAGGACGCGCATGAGCCCCTTGGCCGGCGCCGGCATTTCCGCCGCGCCCAGTGAAATCGCCGTCGCGCGATGCTGGCCTTCCTCCTGCGCCATTTGCCTCACCACAGCGCGCGTGCGTTCATCGGTCGGCGAGAGCTGCGTCAGGTGACCGGCCAGGTGCTCCTCGACCTGACGCTCGGTTTCCGCAAGGAAGGCAAGATTCCAGCGATCGCCCAGCAGGCCGGCCGCAACACCCATCCCCAGCGACCCGGCGTACCAGACCGGGTTCAGGAGGCTCGTGCGCCCGCCCAGTTCATCGATCCGGTCGGCGCTCCATGCGAGGTGGTCCTGCTCCTCGGATGCGGCCTTTTCAAGCGCGCGCCGGTTTGCCGGATCCCGGGCCGTCAGCGCCTGCCCTTGGTACAGGGCCTGGGCGCACACTTCGCCGACATGGTTCACCCGCATCAGTGCCACCGCATGGTCGCGCTCCGCCTGCGACAGCTCGCTTTCGGCCAGGCCCGTCGCCGGGGAGGGTCGCAACGCCGCATGTACGCCCGACACGGTGCGCAATGCACGGTCGAACTCGTTGATGGCGCGATCGAAAAGGGAAGTGGTCATGGCGCTAGTGTAGCAATGCCCTGCCGCGAAGGTTCAACCTGCAATGTAGGTTTCAACGCAGACCGCAAACTCGTCCAGGTCATCCAGCTTTTCATGCAAAACCCGTTCGAGCACCCCCAGGTCCACCTGCAGATAGCCGTGCACCAGGACATTTCGAAATCCCGCCATCGGGCGCAGGCGCGAGGCGAACTCCGGAGAGAGCACCTCGATCTCGGCGAGTCGATCGATTGCGGTGGCGTAATCCGGCGAGTCGAGGCCGGAGGCTGCAGCCAGGTGCGTGGCGATGTCCAGCGCATTCTGCACGCAGAGTTGCAGACCTCGCTCCACGATCCACCGCAGATCGGCGTCGGCGCGCAACTCCGGTGCGCTATGCCCAGTGTGCCTGCGCAGGTTGGACAGTGCCTCGCGAAGGGCGGCGATATGCTTTCGGATCACTTCGGGATCGGGACGGCCGCGAGTCATTTTGTGCGCGCCTCCCCCGCCCGGCGTCCCGCTTCGATCTTCGCTATCTGCGGCAGGTAATCGCAATAGCGCGACATCGCGTAGCCTTCTCGCGTCGTCGTCGCGCGCAGGTCCCGGGCCAGGATTCGCCGGCCGTCGCGCAGCACTCGATGGTAGAGGACCGGGGGCGCCCGGTTGAGCACCACTACGTCGATCTCATTGGTGCGAAGCATCCCCATGAGGTGCGCGGTCAGCTCGGCGGTGTAACCATACGCCGTCCCTGCGGTCTGCGAGGGATCAACATACACCGCGACATCTATATCACTATGCAACTGCGCTCGCCCTGTCGCACGGGAACCGAACAAGTAGGCCTCCAGGACTTCGGCGCGCGACCCCAGCGCACGCGCGAGGTTTTGCTCAAGGTCCTCGTCCACGGCAATCACTGTGCGCTTTGAGTCCTGCATGTTTTGGCATGTCCAGAGGGAGTCACTTCGTTCGATCAGCAGCCAAGGATAGCAAACCCGGCCGTTGACTGGTCGCACAACCCTCAATACACCTGATCGTGATCACCGACATTGATGAGAATGATTTCCGTGTCAGTGACGATCATCTCCAGCGTAATTCGAAAGCTGAGATTGATCGATACGCTGTGCAACCCTTCCAAACGCCCTTTCAGCGCATGCAGTCGCAGCGATGGATGATGCGGGTTGACCTCCAGCAGTTCCAGCGTCTTCGCGTACTGCTTGATGGATCCGGGATGCCGCTTGACGAACTTCGCAGCGCGCCGGTTGTACTGCTCGGTAAAAATCAGCCGCCACGCCATCAGGCAGGCTGGTTCATCCGGGCGATGCGATTCAAATGCTCGGCAACCGACTCCGCCACAAACCTGCCTGCATCCATGTCAGCCCTGGACTCGGCAAGGGCGGCCTCGAGTTCGCACTCCCGCAAATACTGGTATTGCGCCTGGCTCATCACCACATATTTGACCTGGCCGCGCACGCTGACTGAGGCTTCGGACTGCTCGATCAGGGCCTGCTCGATGGCGCCAATCCCTTTGGTTTTAAGGTCGTTCGCCGAAATAGTCCTCATAACCGTACCCTTAACAATGCGATAAATCGTATTGTACAGGAAGTTATGGGCGGATCTTGATGCGACCGAGGCTTGGCAACAGGCGAGCGTGTCCTCATCCCATCAGGCACACCCCAAAAAAAACGGGCGCCTTTCGGCGCCCGTTCAGTAGAGCTTGTTCAGCCGGATTGCTCCGGCTTACATCCGTACGGGTTCTTAGAACGCGTGGCGGATGGTCGCGGCCATCAGGCGCGGATCTTCGCCAGGGTTCACACCGGAAATTGAGTTACCCAGGGAGGCCGAGGTGAAGTTGTTGTACGCGGCGCCTATGTCGTTGGTGATCTTGGAGTACGTCAGGCCCACCGAGGTACGCTTGGACAGCGTGTACTGGTAGGAGAACGCGACCATCTTCCCACCGTCCTGCACAGCGGTAGACTTGTCGTCAAGTGCTTTCGTGTAGTGAAAGTGGAACTGGTTTTTGCCCATCATGTACGACACCGGGATCGACCACGCGGTACGCTCGCTGATCGTGGTGCCAGAGGCAAACGCTGCGCCTGTTACGCCGCCATTGCCTGTAACGTTGACAATCCCTGTGGCACTAGCGGTTGAAGCCTTCAGGCGCGATTTGTCCCAAGCCAGACCAACCTTGAAGCCGGCCATCTTGAAGCTGCCATAAAGCCTGTCGGCACGCTGGTCGGCTGTCCCAAACGAGGCACCGGATGAGGCGGAGGTCACCGCAGCGCCAGTACCACTCTGGGTCGCGGCAGCAAGATCCGGCTTCGAGTTCCAGTAGCTGTAGCCAACCTGCCAGTTTGCGGCGGCATAGTTCGGGTTAAAGTTGATCGCGCTGCCCTTCCGTGCACCGGTGGCCAGATCGGATTGCTGCACAACGGGTTGCGCGGCAGACGTCAGCACCTGTCCAGTCGCACCGGTACCGCTAGCTGCAGTCGGCCCAGTCGAGTAAGCAACGATTGCAGTGAAGCCGCTAAAGTTCGGCGTCGTGTAGTGGATGATGTTCGGGGTACGCGTGGCACCGGCGATCGCCGTGCCGTCCTTCATGAACGCCAGCAGCGAGACTGCGTCAGCACGGAGGTCACCGGCCAGCGCCGACATGTCGCTCTCGGTGTTGCCGTAGTGGACGTCCTGGCGGCCAACCAAGATGCGGCCCAACGATTTGCTGCGCAGACCGACGTGCGTGTTGCCGCTCATGAAGATTGCGTTGCCCGAAGCCAACGGCATGCGGAGGTCCGCCTGGCCGATCGCCGCCAGACCGCCGCCCAGATCTTCAACAACGTTGAAGAGGATGCGCGACGAATCGTCAGCAACGCGGTTTTCGGTGGTGTTAAGACCAGTGCGGTTAAGGAAGTTCACCGGCAGGCCTGCGCCATTCGACACGGTGTTGCCAGCGGTAACGTTCGGGCTACCGATCCGCACGTTCTCAAGCGATGCCTTGAAAATGCCGCTGATGGTCACGCTGGATTGCGCCAGGGCAACGCCCGGGGCAGCCAGGGCGCCGGCGACGGCGACGACTAGAAGTTTCTTATTCATTCGGTAAATCTCCTGTGTAGGTTTCGATTCTCGGTCGGTCCCTTGCGGTCTCCAACCAGACCCCCCGTACCGAGAAGTCGTAGTAATTCTGCCAAAGAGCGCGCTCCGGGGACAACTTTGTGCGCTATTTCACCCCCCGGAAGGACCAAGTTGTTGCATTTTTACAACAACAAAAAAACAAAAACAATTAAATCAATAACTTACGAATGATAGTAAAAGAGCTCTGCGAGGGCCGCGCCGGGGTCTTTTGCGCGCATGAACGCCTCACCCACCAGAAAAGCCTCGACGCCGCGGCTGCGCATGAGCCGGACATCGGCCGAAGACAAGATCCCGCTCTCGGTCACCACCAGCTTGTCCGCCGGGATCGAGCCCAGCAGGTCCAGCGTCGATTCCAGCCGGGTCTCGAACGTCCGCAGGTTGCGGTTGTTGATCCCGAGGAGCGGCGTCTTGAGGGTGAGCGCCGCATCCAACTCAGCTGCGTTGTGAATTTCGACAAGCACGGCCATGCCCAGTCCCAGCGCATGCGCTTCGAGTTCGCGCATCACCGCGGGCTCGAGGGCGGCAACGATCAGCAGGATGCAGTCGGCCCCCAGTGCGCGGGCCTCGTAGACCTGGTACGGATCGACCATGAAGTCCTTGCGCAGCGCAGGCAGCGCACACGCACCCCGGGCCGCCTGCAGGTACTCGGGCGCCCCCTGGAAATACTCCCGGTCGGTGAGGACCGACAGGCAGGCGGCGCCGGCCGCGGCGTAGCTCCTGGCAATCGCCGCGGGATCGAAGTCCGCCCGGAGCACGCCCTTGGAGGGGCTGGCCTTCTTGACCTCGGCAATGACCGCGGGCTCGCCCGCCCGGATCTTCGTGCGCAGCGCAGCTTCAAAATCGCGCGGCTCGCTTGCCACCGCCGCCTGAGCTTTCACCTCAGCGAACGGCACCGCACTCGAAGCTTCGGCGACTTCCCGCTGCTTGGTGGCAAGGATCTTCTGCAGGATGTCGGCCATGGGCGCCGGTCAGGCCTTGTGCTTGATCGAATAGGCCACGTACTGGTCAAGCTTCGCGCGCGCTTGGCCGGAAGCAATCGCCTTGCGGGCGCCCTCGATGCCGGCCTCCAGCGACTTGGCCACCCCGGAGACGTAGATCGTTGCGCCTGCGTTCAGCAGGACGATGTTCAGCGCGGGACCCGCTTGGTTCTCGAGCACCGCGAGGATCATCTCCCTTGACTCCTGCGCCGTGCTGACCTGGATCGCGCGCCGGTCGTAGATCTCCATCCCGAACTGGGAGGGATGCACGGTGTACTCGCGGATCTCGCCCTTGACGAGTTCGCCGATCATCGACTCGCCGGAGATGGAAATCTCGTCGATCCCGTCGCGCCCGTGCACGGTCATCACATGCCGGCTGCCGAGCCGCTGCAGCACGCGCACCTGGATGCCCACCAGGTCGGGGTGGAACACGCCCGCGACCTGGTTCTTCGCGTTGGCCGGGTTGGTCAGCGGCCCGAGCAGGTTGAAGATCGTGCGCACGCCGAGTTCCTTCCTCACCGGCGCCGCGTATTTCATCGCCGCGTGGTGGGTGGGGGCGAACATGAACCCGAGGCCGAGTTCCTCGATCGCCTTGCCCACCAGCGCGGGCGTGAGCGCTATGTTTGCACCCATTGCCTCGAGCACGTCCGCGCTTCCCGACGACGACGAGACGGAGCGCCCAACGTGCTTGGCAACTTTCGCGCCGGCGGCCGCCGCGACGATTGCCGCCGCCGTGGACACGTTGAAGGTGTGCGCCGAGTCGCCACCCGTACCGCAGGTGTCGACCAGGTGCGTGTCGTCGCCGACCTCGACGCGGGCGGCGAATTCGCGCATGACCTGCGCCGCGGCGGAAATTTCGCCGATGGTTTCCTTCTTCACCCGCAGCCCGATCACGAACCCGGCGATCTGCGCCTGCGTGAGCTCGCCGTTCATGATCTGGCGCATTATGTGCAGCATCTCGTCGTGGAAGATCTCGCGGTGCTCGACCGTCCTCTGGATTGCGTCTGCTATCGAAATTTTCATGCGCCTCGCTCCTGCAGGAAATTTTTAAGAAGTTGGTGGCCGTGCTCGGTGAGGATGGCCTCCGGGTGGAACTGCACGCCTTCCACGGCAAGCGTCCGGTGGCGCACCCCCATGATCTCCCCGTCCTCGGAGCGCGCGGTGACTTCGAGGCAGTCCGGAAGGCTCGCGCGCTCGATGACCAGCGAGTGGTAGCGGGTCGCGACGAAACCGGCCGGGAGGTCGCGGAACACGCCGCGCCCTTCATGCTCGATGCGTGAAGTCTTGCCGTGCATCACCTGCATCGCCCGGACGATCCGGCCGCCAAAGGCCTGGCCGATCGCCTGGTGCCCGAGGCATACGCCGAGGATCGGGACCTGCCCGGCCAGCCGCTCGATGAGCGCCAGCGTAATGCCGGCCTCGTTCGGCGTGCACGGGCCGGGAGAGAGCACGATGCGGGCGGGCTTGAGCTGCGCCACTTCGTCGACCGTAATCTCGTCGTTGCGGAACACGCGCACGTCCTCGCCCAGCTCGCCCAGGTACTGCACGAGGTTGTAGGTGAAGGAGTCGTAGTTGTCGATCATCAGCGGCATGGCATCCCCCTAGGTCGCGACCGGCTGCTCGGTCTCGGCGAGCGCGGTTTCGGCCGCGCGCAGGACCGCGCGCATCTTGTGGAGGGTTTCCTGGTACTCGGACTCGGGGTCCGAATCGGCCACGATGCCCGCGGCGGCCTGAACGTGCAGCGTGCCGTCCTTTATGACCGCGGTGCGAATCGCGATCGCCAGGTCCATGTCGCCGTTGAACCCGAGGTAACCCACTGCCCCGCTGTACAGGCCGCGCTTGATCGGCTCGAACTCGTCGATGATTTCCATCGCCCGCACCTTGGGCGCGCCGCTGATCGTGCCGGCCGGGAAGGTTGCCTTCAGCACATCGAACGCGTCGAGCCCTTCGGCGAGGGCGCCTTCGCAGTTGGACACGATGTGCATCACATGCGAGTAGCGCTCGACCGTCATCGATTCGGTGACTTTCACGCTGCCGATCTTCGCCACGCGGCCGACGTCGTTCCTGCCGAGGTCGATCAGCATGACGTGCTCGGCCCGCTCCTTCGGATCGGCGAGCAGTTCCTTCGCGGCGGCCTGGTCCTCGGCATAGGTCTTGCCGCGCGGACGCGTGCCCGCGATCGGCCGCAGCGTCACAGTGTCGCCCTCGAGCCGCACGAGGATCTCCGGCGAGGCGCCCACCACATGGTGGTCGCCGAGGTCGAAATAGAACATGTACGGCGAGGGATTCAACCCGCGTAGCGACCGGTACAACGCGAACGGCGGCGCCGTAAAGCGGCGCAACATGCGCTGCGAGATCTGAATCTGCATCGCGTCGCCGGCGTAGATGTACTCCTTGGTCTTCTTCACCGCGTCGATGAAGGCCTCCTTCGTGACGGAGGACCGCACCGCATCGTCGCCGGGGTAACTGCGCTGCACCTGGCGCAGCGGCCTGGCCAGGCCCGCCTGGAGTTCGGCCAGCCGGGCCCGCGCGCGGCGCAGTGCGTCGGGCAGGGCGGGGTCGGCGTAGACGACGAAATACAGCTTGCCCTGCACGTTGTCGACCACGGCCAACTCTTCCGAGCGCATCAGCAGCACGTCGGGCGTGCCGAGCGGGTCGGGCTTGTCGGCGCCGGCCAGCCTTTTCTCGATGAAGCGCACGGTTTCGTAGCCGAAGTACCCCACGAGGCCGCCGGCAAAGCGCGGCAGTCCGGGCAGCGGCGCGGCCTTGTACTTGGCGAGATAGTCGCGCACGAAGACGAACGGGTCGGTGTCCGCAAACCTTTCAACGCGCTCCTCGCCATCGGCCTCTCGCCGGTGCACGGTAACGTTGCGGCCACGGGCCTCGATACGCTCGGACGAGGGCAGCCCGATGTACGAATACCGGCCGAAGCGCTCACCACCCACCACCGACTCGAGCAGGTAGGTGTAGGGCTTGTTGGCGAGCTTGAGGTAGAGCGCGACCGGCGTGTCGAGGTCGGCGCGGATTTCGGCCACGACCGGGATGCGGTTGTAGCCCTGCTTTGCGAGCTGTTCGAATTCGAGCTCAGTCATGTGAATCTCCCACTATGCAACCGGTATTGGAACTGGAACTGCGACTAGCCTGCGGCCTGTACTGCCTCACGCATCCGCGCCGCGCGGATGCGCAAGAAGGTCTAGCTGCGCCAGGGGCGCCAGCTAGGCCAATGAAGGGTCCAGTTTGTCCGGGTGTGGTTCACGACTGAATTTTCAGGAGTCCTGCGACGTGCAGGAGCGAGGGAACTATACCATCGCAATCGATGCCTTGCACATCCTCGCCCTCGGTGTACCCGTAGGGCACCAGCAGGACCGGGCACCCTGCCGCGCGCGCGGCCAACGCGTCGTTTCTCGAGTCACCGATCATCAGTGCCTCAAGCGCCGGGATACCAAGACGGCGGCAGGCTTCGAGCAGCGGATCGGGGGCGGGCTTCTTCTTCGGCATCGTGTCGCCCGACACCACGACGGGAAAAAACCCGGCCAGCCCGGTCGCCTCAAGCAGCGGGATCGTGAACTGCGCGGTCTTGTTGGTGACGCACGCGAGCGCAAACCCCTTCGCGCGCAACTCGGTGATGCCCTCGAGGACACCAGGATAGGGTTTGGCCATGCAGCCGTTGCGCTTCGCGTAGTGGAAGAAGAATCCCTCCATGGCCGAACCGACCCGCCGCTCATCCGGCGCCCTGCCAAGAGACGCCTCGAGCGTTCGCCGCACCAGGTGGGGAATGCCCTTGCCGATGAACTCCCGCACGCGCAACGGGTCTACCGGGTCCAGTCCCAGTTCGGAGAGCATGTCGGCCGCCGCTGCGGCGATTTCAGGCGCGGTGTCGAGCAGCGTGCCGTCAAGGTCCAGGAGGACGGCGCGAACCGCGCCCAGGGAGATCACAGTGCGGCGAGCCGCGCGCGCATGTCCGCAATCGTCTTCGCGTAATCCCCGGCGCCGAAAATGGCCGACCCCGCGACGAAAGTGTCGGCACCCGCGGCGGCGACTTCGGCGATGTTGTCCACCTTCACGCCGCCGTCCACCTCGATCCATACCTCGCGCCCGGTTTCGCTCTTGAGCAGGTCCACGCGCCTGCGCACTTCGCGGATCTTGGGCAGCACGGAAGGGATGAACTTCTGCCCGCCGAATCCCGGGTTGACCGACATCAACAGCACCAGGTCGACCTTGTCCAGCGTGTAGTCGAGGTACTCGAGCGGCGTCGCGGGATTGAAGACCAGCCCGGCCTTGCATCCATGCTCATGGATCAGCGCAATCGTCCGGTCGATATGCTCGGAGGCTTCCGGGTGGAAGCTGATGATGCCCGCCCCCGCTTTTGCGAAATCCGGCACAATCCGGTCGACCGGCTTCACCATCAGGTGGACGTCGATCGGGACGCCCGCGTGCGGGCGGATCGCCTCGCACACCAGCGGGCCGATCGTGAGGTTCGGGACGTAATGGTTGTCCATGACGTCGAAGTGGATGAGGTCGGCGCCTGCGGCGACGACCGAGCGCACCTCTTCACCGAGGCGGGCGAAATCGGCGGACAGCAGGCTTGGCGCGATGCGAAATTTCATGGTGGCGGCGATTGTAGCGCAGCAACCCGCGTGGCCGCCCGGCCCATGCCGGTACAATGGGCACATGGCCCAGGAAAAACACTACGAAATCACCGTCGGCACGACGACCCAGTACCTCACCGACCAATCGGACGAAGCGGCCGACAAGTACGTGTTCGCCTATACGGTGACGATCCGCAACACCGGCACCGCCAGCGCGCAGCTGATCAGCCGCCACTGGATCATTACTGACGCGCGCGGCAAGACGCAGGAAGTCCGCGGCCTTGGCGTGATCGGAGCACAGCCGCTGCTGCGGCCGGGTGAAAGCTTCGAGTACACGAGCGGTACGTCAATCACGACGCCGGTCGGCACCATGCGCGGCCGCTACCAGATGGTGGGAGAGGACGGCGCGCGTTTCGAGGCGGAGATCCCGGAGTTCACGCTTTCGGTCCCGCGCGTCCTCCACTGACGGACCTCAGCGCTTGTCTTCGTCCTCAGGGCGCTTCTTCGGCCAGGTCCACCAGACGATCAGCACCAGCAGGCTGAGCGCCACGCCCATTTCGAGAAAGATGACCCACATCGTCCGGTCCGCCATGAAGTTGTCGGCCGCAATTCTACTGGGTGGCGCCCTGGCGGCCTGTGCGCCGGTCGCACCTAAGCCCGAAAAGCCTGCCCCGCCCGCCCCGCCTGCCCCGCCTGCCGAGGCGCGGTTCGAGGAAACCCCCTGGGGCGACCTCCAGGGTTGGTCGCAGGCCGGCCTCCTGCCGAGCCTGCGCTCTTTCAATACGGGGTGCGCGCGCGTCCAATCGAAGCGTCCCTGGCAGGCAGTCTGCGCAGAAGCCCGCCGGGTGGGCGCCGAGGACGAGGCTGCCGCGCGGGCATTCTTTGAAAGCCGGTTTTCCGCCTATCGCATCGTTGCGCCGGACGGCGCGACGGAAGGCCTGGTCACGGGGTACTACGAGCCCATCCTCAAGGCTCGCCGTGCGCGCGCAAGCGGCTTTCGTTACCCGATCTATGGCGTCCCGGACGACCTGGTCGTTGTCGACCTCGCCGACCTCCACCCGGAGCTGCGCAACCTGCGGCTGCGCGGCCGCCTGCAGGGCCAGCGCCTGGTGCCGTACTACTCGCGCGGCGAAATCGAAAGCACGCACGTCCTTCCGGCCAAGCCCCTGGCCTGGGTCGCGGACGCAGTCGAACTCTTCTTCCTGCAGATCCAGGGGTCCGGGCTGGTCGAGTTTTCCCCGGGGGAGCGCATCCGGTTGGGGTTCGCCGAACAAAACGGGCATCCGTACCGCTCCCTGGGTCGCTACCTCGTCGACCGGGGCGAACTCAAGCTCGAGCAGGCCTCCATGCAGTCGATCAAGGCCTGGGGCGCATCCAATCCGGGCAAGTTGCAGGAGGCGCTCAATGCCAACCCGAGCTATGTGTTCTTCCGCGAATTGCCGGCGCCTTCGAGTCCGCAGGACGGCCCGCCGGGCGCGCTCGGCGCCCCGCTGACCCCGGGTTACAGCGCGGCCATCGACCCGCGGTACGTCCCGTTGGGCGCGCCGGTGTTCCTGGCCACCACCTATCCGTTGTCGTCGAAACCCCTTGAGCGGCTGGTCATGGCCCAGGACACGGGCGGCGCGATCCGCGGCGCCATTCGCGCCGACTTTTTCTGGGGAACGGGTGACGAAGCGGGGGCGCAGGCCGGCCGCATGCGCCAGCAGGGAAAGATGTGGCTCCTGTGGCCGAAGGGCGAGGGACTGCCCCGCCCTTAGGCGGTCACTTTGCCTTGGCCTGGCGGCCTTCCTTGGAGGCGACGTCGATCCGCGTACGCAGGTCAGCGAGCTGCATCCCGCCTTGCTGCCGCTCGCCGTTCTCGAAGAACAGGGTCGGCGTCGCGCGCACTCCCAGCGACTGTCCCAGCGTCACGATCGACTCGACCGGGTTGTCGCAGGTCGCCGGCGCTGGCGCCTTCTTGCGCAATGCGAAGTCGAGCCAGGCCTTGGCGCGGTCGCTCGCGCACCAGACGCTCTTCGAGTCGTCGATCCGCTCGGGCCGGATGACCGGAAACATGAAGACGTAAAGGGTCACGTCGTCGATCTGCTGCAGCGTCTGCTCGAAGGACTGGCACGCGGGGCAATAGGGGTCGGAGAACATGACCAGCGCCCGCTTGCCGTTGCCGCGGACGATCTTCACCGCCCGGTCGAGCGGCAGCGAGTCGAACTTGATCGCCGACAGCTTGCCTATGCGTTCGTCCGTCAGGTTGCGCCCGGATTTCGTCTCGTAGATCTCGCCCTGGACGATGTTTTCGCCCTTCGGGTCCGAGTAGAGGATCTGCACGCCCTGCGGGCTCCGGAACCGGACCTCGAACAGGCCGGGGATGACCGAGGGCTGGACGCCCTCGATCTTTGCGCCGCCAAGCTTGGGCTCGACGCTGCGGCGAATCAGTTGCTCATTGGCGACGGCAGACAGTGCAACCAGCAGGGACAGGACTGCAACGACTAGACGTGCCATGGATTCTCCGAAGTTCAGTGCAGCGCGTGGCGCAGCAGGGCATTCTTTAAGACTGGCAGGCGATCGACAAAGTTCAGCCCGGTATTGCGCACCGCCCGCGCCGTCCGCCCGCTCGCGCCAAAGAGGGAATGCAGCCCGTTCACCGCCGCGCGCATGGCGAGTATAGCCTCGCTGCGCTCGCGTTCGTATTGGCGCAGGAGCCGGATATCGCCGGGGCCATACACCGGTGCGCGGCCCGTCACGATCGCGGCGAGCGAGCGCGCGTCCTGAAAGCCGAGGTTGAGGCCCTGCCCGGCAAGCGGATGGACCACGTGCGCGGCATCTCCCGCCAGCGCGAGCCGGGGCAGCACCATCCTGTCGGCAGTGATCCGCCGCAACGGATAGGCCTGCGGCGCGCACAGGGCGGTCAGTTCGCCCAGCGTGCGATTCGAAGCCTCGCTGACCTCGCGGCCCAGCGCTTCAGGGTCCAATGCCATCAGCCCGGCTGCGCGCTCAGGCGGGACGGACCACACCATGGACACACGGTTGCCGGGCAGGGGTAGCAGCCCCAGGATCGGGCCGCCCTTGAACCACTGGAATGCCACGTTTCCGTGCGGTCGCTCGCAAGCGAAATTCGCGACCACGGCCGTCTGCCCATAGGGCGTCTCCGGGGCCGCAATCCCGGCCGCTGAACGGATGAAGGAGCCCGCGCCATCGGCGCCCACGACAAGCGCCGCATCGATTGTCCGGCCGTCGGCCAGCGTGAGCCGGGCCGCCGCACCCAATTCAAGGGCGGCGCAGGTTGCAGGGGCGAAGATCTCGAGGCCGTCCTGCGTGCCCAGCGTCCGCCAGAGGGCGTCCTGCAGCACGCGGTCCTCGACGATCCAGGCGAGTTCGGGGACGCCTGCATCATAGGCATCGAACGTCATCGAGGCAGCGCCGTCGTCTCCGCAAACGCGCATCGCGTACACCGGCGTCAGGCGTTCGAGCGGCATCGCATCCCAGGCGCGGATTTCGCGCAGGAAGGCGACACTTCCGGGGGAGAGCGCGTACACGCGGCCTTCGCAGGCCTCGTCGGCCGGGGTCAGGGAGACCGGACGGACGCCGGCCACCAGGGCGACGGACAGCCCGCGCACGGCGCGCGCAAGACTGGCGCCCACGGCGCCCCCGCCGACTACGACAAGGTCAAACTGCATCCGGGCATTCTACTGCCCGCAGCCGCCCCTCTCGCACTGCAATAACAATATGAATCAGCTGCATATTTCGATCGACCTTGACCCGGACCCCCGAAAAAAAGACAATTCGCGGCCGTTTCCAGACAATCTCCACCCTTTCGGTGATATAGCTCAGCTGGTTAGAGCACAGCACTCATAATGCTGGGGTCGGTGGTTCAAGTCCACCTATCACCACCACATACCCAAGTGCGCGCCTCCCGCTCCCTGCCTGCCCTCCTAGCAACCGCGGCTTTCGCAGCGGCGACGCTTCTGGGCGCGAGCGGCGCGTTCGCGCAACTGCGCACCCTCCCCGAGGACGCCAAGCGCGGCGAGATCCGCCACGTCCGGGAAATGATCGTCGAGATCGACGGCAAGCAAATGCTCCTGTCGCCCGGCGCCCAGATCCGCGGCCCGGAAAACCGGATCATCCTCCCGATGGCCCTCCCGCAGAATCCGCAACTCGTGAAGTATGTTGTCGATCCGGTCGGCCACGTGCATCGCGTCTGGATCCTCACCCGGGAAGAAGCCGCCAAGCCGGACAAGAGGCCGTAGCGCCACCCATGGCCGGCAAGCTCTACATCAAGACGTTCGGCTGCCAGATGAACGAGTACGATTCGGCCAAGATGGCCGACGTGCTGTCGGCCGCCGAGCACCTGACCCCCACAGACCGACCCGAGGACGCTGACGTCCTGGTCTTCAATACGTGTTCGGTGCGCGAAAAGGCCCAGGAGAAGGTGTTCTCCGACCTCGGCCGCGCCAAGGAACTCAAGCAGCTGCGCCCCGACATGATGATTGCCGTCGGCGGCTGCGTCGCCAGCCAGGAAGGCGCCGGCATCGTCGCGCGCGCCCCGTACGTGGATGTCGTGTTCGGCCCGCAAACGCTCCATCGCCTGCCCGCGCTGCTCGCCGAGCGCCGCCGTACCGGCCGCGCGCAGGTGGACGTGAGCTTCCCGGAGATCGAAAAGTTCGACCACCTGCCCGCCGCGCGGGTCGAAGGCCCGTCCGCCTTCGTGTCGGTGATGGAGGGGTGCAGCAAGTACTGCAGCTTCTGCGTGGTCCCCTACACGCGCGGCGAGGAGGTATCGCGACCGTTTGACGATGTCATTGCCGAAATCGCCGACCTGGCCGAACGCGGCGTGAAGGAAGTGACGCTGCTGGGCCAGAACGTCAACGCCTACAAGGGCGCGATGCACGACGGGGAGGCTGCGGATTTCGCGGAACTGCTCCTGCACGTCGCCGAGATCGACGGCCTGGAGCGCATCCGCTACACGACCTCCCATCCGCGCGAATTCACGCCCCGGCTGATCCAGGCGTACGCCGAAATCCCGAAGCTCGTCGACCACCTCCACCTGCCGGTCCAGTCCGGATCGGATCGCGTCCTCGCGGCCATGAAGCGCGGATACACCAGCCTCGAATATCGCTCGATCATTCGCAGGGTGCGGCGCATTCGCCCGGACATCAGCCTGTCGTCCGATTTCATCGTCGGGTTCCCGGGCGAGACCGAGGCCGACTTCGAGGCAACCATGGCGCTGGTCGAGGACATGGGCTTCGACGACTCGTATTCGTTCCTGTACAGCCCCCGCCCCGGAACCCCGGCGGCCGACCTGGTCGACGACACGCCGGCCGAGGTGAAACTGTCGCGCCTGCGCCGGTTGCAGGCCCGCATCGGCGCCCAGGCAGCGGCCATCAGCGCGTCGATGGTGGGCAGCGTGCAGCCGGTGCTGGTCGAGGGCCCGTCGCGCAAGGATCCGGCAGAACTCGCCGGGCGCAGCGCCAACAACCGCACGGTGAACTTCAGCGGCCCGCCCGCCCTCGCCGGACAGCTTGCCCACGTGCGCATCACGCGCGCGCTGACCCACACGCTGCGCGGCGAGCTGGTCGATGCGTAGCAAGCCCTCCCCCCGCAAGACGGACAACCGTCCGCCCGAGATCCGCTTCGATCCGGTCGACAATCATCGCCTTGCGCGGCTGTGCGGCCCGATGGACACGAACCTGCGCCAGATCGAATCGGCGCTCGACGTGTCGATCGCGCGCCGCGGGGCCGGCTTTACGCTGAAGGGCGACCCGGCGCAGTGCAGGGACGCGGGCCGGGCGCTGGAATACTTTTACGCCAAGGCCGTGAAGGACGACCTCCTGCTGGAGGACGTGCAGCTGGGCCTCACCGAGTTGAAGCACACACGCGTTCGCGCCAGCACCCCTGAAGCGGGCGAGCCCGCGCAACTGCTTACGCGCCGCCCCGACCTTCACGGCCGCACCCCGCGCCAGAACGAATACATCAAGAGCATCCTCGCGCACGACATCACGTTCGGCATCGGGCCGGCAGGCACGGGCAAGACCTTCCTCGCGGTGGCTTGCGCCGTCGACGCGCTCGAACGCGACCTCGTGCAGCGCATCGTGCTGGTGCGCCCGGCAGTGGAAGCCGGCGAACGCCTCGGCTTCCTCCCCGGCGACCTCGCGCAGAAGGTCGACCCGTACCTGCGCCCGCTCTACGACGCACTCTACGACCTGATGGGGTTCGACACCGTGGGCCGCTTGCTGGAGAGGGGCACCATCGAGCTTGCGCCGCTGGCCTACATGCGCGGGCGCACGCTCAATCACGCCTTCATCATCCTCGACGAGGCGCAGAACACCACGCCCGAGCAGATGAAGATGTTCCTTACGCGCATCGGCTTCGGCGCCAAGGCGGTGGTGACTGGCGACGTGACGCAGATCGACCTCGCCCGCGGCCAGAAGAGCGGGCTCATCGAATCGCGCGCGATCCTCGCGCAGGTGCGCGGCATCGCGTTCACCGAGTTCCTCGCCGAGGATGTCGTCCGGCATCCGCTCGTTGCGCGGATCGTCCATGCCTACGAAGAGCACGCAAAAAAAACCGATCCGGCGTGAAGCCCGGGTGCGTGTGCAGGACGCCAGCCGTTCGCGCCGCGTCCCGGCCCCGGCGCGGTTCCGTGCGTGGGTCCGCGCCGCCCTGCCCGGATACGCCGAAGTCACCGTCCGGCTGGTCGGCGCCGCAGAAGGCCGCAGGCTCAACCTTGCCTACCGCGGCAAGGACTACGCCACCAACGTGCTGACCTTCGCTTACGGCAAGGACGCGGGCGACATCGTGATCTGCCCTGCGGTCGTGGCCCGGGAAGCCGCCGAGCAGGGCAAGACGCTCGCGCAACACTTCGCGCACCTTGCCGTGCACGGGATCCTGCACATGCGCGGCTACGACCACGAAGACGCAGCGGACGCGGCGCGGATGGAGCGGGCCGAAAAGCGCATTCTGAAGCGCCTCGGACACCCGAATCCGTACCTGATCTAGGCGCCAGGCGCGGCCCGGTACAATACGCCATCCCATGAGCGATCCCGAACCCCCTACTCTGCTCGAGCGCCTCGCGGCGATGGTCCTGCGCGAGCCTGCCGACCGCGCGCAGCTCACCCAGCTCCTGCGCTCCGCCTACCGCAAGAACCTGCTCGATGCGGATGCGCTGTCGATCATCGAAGGCGCGATGACGGTGTCCGAAATGCAGGTGCGCGACATCATGATCCCGCGCGCGCAGATGGACGTGATCGACATCAACGAGCCGATCGGGCAGTTCATCCCAGTGGTGATCTCCACCGCGCACTCGCGCTTTCCCGTGATCGGCGAGAACCGCGACGACGTGATCGGCGTGCTGCTCGCCAAGGACCTGCTGCGCCACTACGCGGGCGAGGAGGAGTTCAACGTCCGCGAGATGCTGCGCCCGGCGATCTTCGTGCCCGAATCCAAGCGCCTCAACGTGCTGCTGCGCGAGTTCCGCGCCAGCCGCAACCACATGGCCATCGTGGTCGACGAATACGGCGGCGTGGCGGGTCTCGTCACGATCGAGGACGTGCTCGAGCAGATCGTCGGCGAAATCGAGGACGAGTACGATTTCGACGAGGCCAGCGACAACATCATCCTCGAGTCGAGCGGGCGCTACCGCGTGAAGGCGCTCACGCAGATCGCCGACTTCAACGCAGCGTTCGGGACGGAATTCCCGGACGAAGACTTCGACACCGTCGGCGGGCTGGTGATCGCCCACCTCGGCCGCCTGCCCAAGCGCGGCGAGTCGATTGCGCTCGAAAGCCTGCGGTTCCAGGTGCTGCGTGCGGACAGCCGGCGCGTCTACACGCTGATCGTCGAAAAGCCCAAGGCTTGATCGCACAGCTGTCGCGCAACCGGTTGGCCGGCCGGCCGCGCCTGGCCCTGATCGTCGCGTACCTTGCAGGCGCCGCACTGGTGCCCGCCTTCGAACCGATCGGCCTCTATCCGCTGGCCCTCTTTTCCCCGGCCCTGCTGTTCCACCTCTGGATGTGCGCGCCGCGCGCCCGGGATGCGGCCTGGATCGGGTTCGCGTACGGCATGGGACTTTTCACTGCAGGGGTGTCCTGGGTCTACGTGAGCCTCTCCGTGTTCGGCGGGATGCCGATGCCGGTCGCCGCATTCGCAACGCTGGCCTATTGTGCCTTCCTCTCCTGGCCGCTGGCGGCCGCGGGCTACGCGCAGCACCGCATCCCGGCGAGCGATGCCGTGCGCGCACTCTGCGTCTTCCCGGCCCTCTGGATGGCGGCCGAACTGCTGCGCGGATGGGGGCTCACGGGATTTCCATGGCTCGTCCTCGGCTACGCCGCAACGGATACGCCCGTGGCAGGCTATGCCCCGGTCACCGGTGTCTACGGGCTGTCGCTCATTGCAGCGGTATGCGCGGGCCTCGTGCTGCGCGCTGCGACCGTGCAGTCCCGCGGCCTGCCGCTCGTCTTGCTCGGGGTAGTGCTTGCGGTTGGGGCAACCCTGCGCACCGTCGACTGGACCCAACCCTACGGCCCTCCCGTGACCGCGAGCCTGCTGCAGGGAAACGTCGCACAGGAAACCAAGTTCGATCCGGAACGCTTCGAGCGCACGTTCACGGCCTACGAGCGGCTGGCCTCGGCGAGCCGCGCGAAGCTGATCGTGCTTCCCGAAACGGCGCTGCCCCGGTTCCTGGACCGCATCGACCCCGCGCAGCTGGTCGCGCTCGAAGCGATCGCAAAGCGCAACGGCGGCGACCTCCTTCTTGGTGTTCCTTACCGGACCGGGCAGGAGAGGTACTTCAATTCGGTGGTCAGCCTCGGCGTCTCCCCGCCGCAGATCTACAGCAAGTCGCACCTGGTGCCGTTCGGGGAGTTCATCCTGCCCGGCTTCGGCTGGATCGTGAACGTGCTGCAGATCCCGATGTCGGAGTTCACCCGCGGCGGCACAGCGCAACCGCCCCTGGCGGTCGCAGGGCAGAAAGTCGCGGTCAACATCTGCTACGAGGATGCGTTCGGCGAGGAGCTCATCGGCCCGCTGCCCGAGGCGACCCTGCTCGTCAACGTCAGCAACATGGCGTGGTTCGGCGACACCCTCGCGCCGGGCCAGCACCTGCAGATGGCCCGCATGCGCTCCCTTGAAACCGGGCGCGCCCTGCTCGCCGCGACGAACACCGGCATGACGGCGGCCATCGATCGCGACGGCCGCGTCCTCGCGCGCCTGCCGCAGTACCAGGAAGGCCGCCTCGACGTCGAAGTCAGTGGCTATTCGGGTGCCACGCCTTTCGTGCGGTATGGGAACGGGCTTGCGCTGGCTGCGGCCGCCGCCCTGCTGGCGCTATCCGCCGCACTACGGAAAAGGTAAACTCCGCGCCTCTTTTTCGGCGACCGCGTCACTGCGGTCACACCGCGCCGCGCCGCCCATGATCACCTTCCAGCAGCTCATCCTCCGGCTCAACGATTTCTGGGACAGGCAGGGCTGCGTCCTGCTGCAGCCCTACGACATGGAAGTCGGCGCCGGCACCTTCCACACGGCGACGTTCCTGCGCGCCATCGGGCCGGAGCCCTGGAAGGCGGCCTACGTGCAACCGTCGCGGCGCCCCAAGGACGGCCGCTACGGGGAGAACCCGAACCGCCTGCAGCACTACTACCAGTACCAGGTGGCGATGAAGCCGTCGCCGGCCAACATCCAGGAACTGTATCTCGAGTCCCTCGTCACCATCGGCGTGGATCCCAAGGTGCACGACATCCGCTTCGTCGAGGATGACTGGGAGTCGCCGACGCTCGGCGCCTGGGGCCTGGGTTGGGAAGTGTGGCTGGATGGGATGGAAGTCACCCAGTTCACCTACTTCCAGGAAGTGGGCAGCATCCCGTGCAAGCCGGTGCTCGGCGAAATCACCTACGGCCTGGAACGGCTCGCGATGTACCTGCAGGACAAGGAAAGCGTCTACGACCTCGTGTGGACGCCGGGCGTGAGCTACGGCGACGTGTACCACCAGAACGAAGTCGAGCAATCGAAGTACAACTTCGAGCACTCGAACGTGGAACTGCTGCTGCGCCTGTTTACCGATTTCGAGGGCGAGGCGAAGAACCTGATCCGCGTCGGCCTCGCGCTGCCCGCCTACGAGATGGTCATGAAGTGCTCGCACACCTTCAACCTGCTCGACGCGCACGGCGCGATTTCGGTGACCGAGCGCGCCGCCTACATTGGTCGTGTGCGCGTGCTGTCCCGGCTGGTGGCGCAGGCCTACTACGATTCGCGCGAAGCACTCGGCTTTCCGATGCTCGCCAAACCGGCGAAGGCGGCCTGAGATGGATGCCACGCTGCTCGTTGAACTCCTCACCGAGGAATTGCCGCCGAAATCGCTTGCACGCCTGTCGCAGGCTTTTGGCGAGGCGCTGGTAGCCGACCTGAAGAAGGACGGCTTCCTCGGCGACGCCAGTGTCGCGGCCTTCTACGCCACGCCGCGGCGGCTCGCCGTCAAGGTCACCGGCGTGCTCGGCAAGGCCCCGGACGTCGCCCGCGAAGTGCAGGGCCCGCCCGTCACCGCCGCAGCCCCGGCCGTCGCCGGCTTTGCCAAGAAGAACGGCGTGGCGGTCGAAGCGCTCGAACAGCGCGACGGCCCCAAGGGCAAGATCTTTATCGCCAAGGTGACCGCCGCAGGGAATTCGCTGGATGCGGCCCTCGCCGGCAAAATCGAGGACGCACTCAAGAAGCTCCCGATCCCCAAGGTGATGCGCTGGGGCGACGGCGATGCCCAGTTCGTGCGGCCCGTGCACAAGCTCGTCATGCTGCACGGTGCGCGCGTTGTGCCCGGCGTGGTGCTGGGCCTTGCGTCGGGCAATGTCACCCGCGGACACCGCTTCATGAGTTCGGGCGACATCACCCTGGCGAATGCCGATGAATACGAAGCCCGACTAAAGGCGGACGGCAAGGTGATCGCGTCGTTCGCGGACCGCAAGGCGCAGATCGACACGGCACTGGTTTCGAAGGCGGCGGAGCTTGCGGCGAGCCTCGGCGACTATGCCGACCTGCTCGATGAAGTCACGGCCCTGGTCGAGCACCCGACCGTGTACGTCGGCGCGTTCGACACCCAGTTCCTCGAGGTTCCGCAGGAGTGCCTGATCCTCACGATGCGGCAGAACCAGAAATACTTCCCGCTGTTCGATGCCGCAGGCAAGTTGCTGCCGAAATTCCTGATCGTGTCGAATATCGACGTGGCCGACCCGAAGCACATTGTCGGCGGCAACCAGCGCGTGGTGCGGCCGCGGCTGGAAGACGCGCGGTTCTTCTACACCCAGGACCGCAAGACCCGCCTCGAAACGCGCGTGCCGCTCCTTGGCAAAGTCGTCTATCACAACAAGCTGGGCACCCAGCTCGAACGCACGGAACGCGTGCAGTTGCTCGCCGGGAAAATCGCGCGCGCCCTGGGCGCCGATGCGGCGCTGGCCGAACGCGCCGCCTGGCTGGCGAAGGCCGACCTGATCACCGGCATGGTCGGAGAGTTTCCCGAGCTGCAGGGCACGATGGGCCGCTACTACGCCCTCCATGACAATGAACCGGCCGCGGTCGCCGACGCGATCGAGGCGCACTACCGCCCGAGGTTTGCCGGCGACCGGCTGCCCGAAGGCCCCGTTGCCGCAGCGGTCGCGCTGGCCGACAAGCTCGACACGCTGGTGGGGATCTTCGGCATCGGCGGCGCCCCGACAGGCGACAAGGATCCCTTCGCCCTCCGCCGTCACGCGCTGGGTGTGCTGCGCATCCTGCTCGAGGCGAAGCTGCCGCTCGCGCTGGACACCCTCTTGCAGGACGCAGCGGCAGGATTCCAGGACGCGAAGCTTCCAGCCGCCACGGCTGCGGACGTCTATGCCTTCATGCTGGACCGGCTGCGCAACCAGCTGAAGGATCACGGCTACGCCCCGGACGAGATCGAAGCCGTGGCCAGCCAGTCGCCGACGCGGATGGACCTCGTCCCCGCCCGGCTCGATGCGGTCCAGGGCTTTCGCAAGCTGCCGGAAGCGGCCAGCCTCTCCGCCGCCAACAAGCGGATCCGCAACATCCTCAAGAAGAGCGACGCGCAATCCGCGCCCGCCAGTGCAGCCCTCCTGCAGGAGCCCGCGGAAAAGGCCCTCTTCGCCTCGGTCGGTGCACTGGCCCCGAAAATCCAGTCGAGCATCGACGCGCTCGACTACAGCGGCGCGCTGCACCTGCTCGCCGGCATGCGCACCGAAGTCGACCGCTTCTTCGACGACGTGATGGTCAACGCCGAGGACGCGGCCCTGCGCGCCAACCGCCTCGCGCTGCTCGGCCAGCTGGACGGCCTGATGAACCGCGTTGCCGACATCTCCAAGCTCGCCGCATGAAGATCCTCATGCTCGACCGCGACGGGGTCATCAACCACGACAGCGACCAGTACATCAAGTCGCCGGCCGAGTGGAAGCCCGTCAAGGGCAGCATCGAGGCCATCGCCCGGCTCACGCAGGCGGGCTGGCGCATCCTGGTGGCCACCAACCAGTCGGGCGTTGCGCGGGGGCTGTTCGACATGAGCACCCTCAACGCGATCCACGATGTCATGCACCGGACCGTGATCCAGGCGGGCGGGCGGATCGAGGCGATCTTTTTCTGCCCGCATGCAGCGGATGCGCACTGCGCCTGCCGCAAGCCCATGCCCGGCATGCTGCACGAGATCGAGCGGCGCCTGAACGTGCCCCTCGCTGGGGTGCCCTTCGTCGGTGATTCCCTCAAGGACCTGCAGGCTGCCGTGGCCGCCGGCGCAAGGCCCGTGCTGGTGCTGACCGGCAAGGGCCGCATGACGCGCGAAGCAGGTGGACTGCCCGAGGGCACCGAGATCTTTGCCGATCTCGCGGCGTTTGCGAGCCACCTGGTCGAGCAACGCGCGGAGCCGCGCCCCGCATGACGGCCCTGCGCTCGGTGCTCTTCGCCGCCGCGCTGCTCCTGGTCACCCCACCCTTCGCGGTGCTGTCGGTGCTGAGCTTCCCGTTGTCGCGCATGGGACGCTTTCGCGTGATTTCCTGGTGGTCCAAGATCATGTTGTTCATCGCGCGGCACGCCTGCGGGCTCGACTACAGGGTCGAAGGCCGCGAGAACCTGCCTGCCGAGCCGTGCGTGATCCTCTCCAAGCACCAGTCCGCGTGGGAGACGCTGGCGTTCCAGACGGTCTTCCCGCCGCAGGTGCATGTGCTGAAGCGCGAACTCCTGTGGATCCCGTTCTTCGGCTGGGGCCTCGCGATGATGAGCCCCATCGCGATCGATCGCGCCAAGGGCCGCACCGCCCTGCGCCAGCTCGCGCGTCTGGGCAAGGAGCGGATCGCGCAGGGGTTCTGGGTCGTGATCTTCCCGGAAGGCACCCGCGTGACCCCGGGCACCCAGCGCAAGTACCAGTCCGGCGGCGCATGGCTGGCAGTGCAGACCGGCGCGCCCGTCGTGCCGGTGGCGCACAATGCCGGTCTCTATTGGCCGAAGAACTCCTTCATGAAGCATCCCGGCACCATCACCATGCGCATCGGCCCGGCCATCCCGACCGCCGGGCGCGACCCCGCCGAAGTGATCGCAGAGACCGAACGCTGGATCGAGCAACAACAATCAGAACTATGCCCGGCCCGCAGCAGCTGACGCTTTTCGGCGCTGACGCAGCAGAGGAGCCGCGCACCGCTGCCCGGCGGCTCGTGCAACTCGGCACGCGGGTGGTGGAGTTCCGTTTCGCGCGCTCGCGCCGCCGCACCATCGGCATCTCGATCGACGCCGACGGCCTCGCCGTCGCCGCCCCCTACTTTGCGCCATGGGTCGAGATCGAGCGATTCCTGCTCGAGAAGACGCACTGGATCCTGAAAAAGCTCGACGAGTGGTCCAAGGCCGGCCGGCCGCTGCGCGTCGGCGGCGCGCACGGCGAGCCGATCCCGCTTTTTGGCCGGACACTGACGCTCGAGCTCTCGGAAGGGCCCAAGCGGATCCAGGTGGACGGCGACCGGCTGCTGGTCCAGTTGCGCCGGCCCGACGAGCGCGCCCGGGTCAAGGTCGAGCTGGCGCGATGGTTGAAGTCGCACGCGCTCGAGATCCTGACGCCGCGCGTGGTGCATTACGCAAGCCTGATCGGGCGCCCGCAGCCGAAGGTGGCGATGTCGAATGCGCGGACGCAGTGGGGTGTCTGCACGCAGGACGGCCGGATCCGGCTCTCGTGGCGCCTCGTGCACGTGGCGCCCGACCTCGCCGACTACGTCGTAGCCCATGAAGTGGCGCACCTCGTCGAATTGAACCACTCGCCGCGATTCTGGGCCGTGGTCGAGAGGCTGTATCCTGACTTCCGTGCCGCGCGGCGCAGCCTCGACCTCGCTGCCGCCGGCCTGCCCATCTTCTAAGGAGACACCATGCGATTCCTGCACACCATGCTGCGCGTCGGCAACCTCGAGCGTTCGATTGCCTTCTATACCTCGGTGCTCGGCATGCGCGTGCTGCGCCAGAAGGACGTGCCGGACGGCAAGTACACGCTGGCCTTTGTCGGCTATGGCGAAGAGTCGGCCAATGCGGTCCTCGAGCTGACCTACAACTACGGCGTGGAGAAGTACGACCCCGGCAGCGCTTTCGGCCACCTCGCCGTGGAAGTGCCGGACGCGGCGAAGGCATGCGAGCAGGCGCGGACGGGCGGAGGCAAGGTCACCCGCGAGGCAGGGCCGGTCAAGTTCGGCACCACGGTGATCGCATTTGTCGAGGATCCCGACGGCTACAAGATCGAGTTCATCGAGAGGAAGCCCGCTTAATTTCAGGGAATTACTTCTTAACCTCGGCTCCAGGAGACGCTCTCCGGGCAATATCGATAGCGATTCTTGTATAATCTTCCGGAGACACGTTCTCCGGCCGCAAGCCCGGGTCGATGCCCAGGGCGCTCAGCCCTTGCGCGTCGATCAGCGAAATCAGCGCGTTGCGCAGCGTCTTCCGGCGCGCGCCGAAAGCCCGGGTCACCACGGTGCCGAACAGCCTCTCGTCCAAGGGCACCACTTCGGCCGCCGGCAGCGGCGTGAGGCGGACCACGGCGGACTCGACCTTGGGCGGCGGACGGAAGGCGCCCGGCGCGACCTTGAACAGGCGCTGGATCCGGAACCGCCGCTGCAGCATCACGGACAGCCGGCCGTACGCCGGCGTTGAATGACTCGCGGCCATCCGGTCGACCACCTCCAGTTGCAGCATGAAGTGCATGTCGCGAACCCGATCGGCGAACGCCGCAAGGTGGAAGAGCAACGGCGTGGAAACGTTGTAAGGCAGGTTGCCGACCACGCGCAGCCCCGTGGGCAGCGCCGAGAAGTCGTAGTCGAGCGCGTCGGCGACGATCACCCGCAGTCGCTCCGGCGGGAACTCCGCGACCAGCGCGGCGGCCAGGTCCCGGTCGATCTCGACCGCGGTCAGCGACGGGATGCGTGCGAGCAGCGGCCGCGTCAGCGCGCCTTCGCCCGGCCCGATTTCGACCAGCGCGTCGCCGGCCTGCGGCGCGATCGCATCCACGATCCGCGACAACACCCAAGGGTCGTGCAGGAAATGCTGCCCGAAGCGCTTGCGCGGGATGTGCGCCATCGTCAGCCCGCCGGACGGCCCGAGCGGGCCAGTTCCAGCGCGAGGTGCAGGGCTTCGATGAGGCTGCCGGCGTCGGCGCGCCCGGTGCCCGCGAGGTCCAGCGCGGTGCCATGGTCCACCGAGGTACGAACGATCGGCAGGCCGAGCGTGACGTTCACGCCGCGGCCGAAGCTCGCGTATTTGAGGACGGGCAGGCCCTGGTCATGGAACATCGCCAGCGCGCAATCGCCGCGCTTGAGGCGCTCCGGCACGAACAGGGTGTCGGCCGGCACCGGCCCCTCGAGCGCCATGCCTTCGGCCACAAGGGCGCGGATCACCGGTTCGATCACGTCGATTTCCTCGCGGCCCAGGTGCCCCGATTCGCCGCTGTGCGGGTTCAGTCCCGAGACCAGGATCCGTGGATTGGCGATCCCGAACCGGTCACGCAGGCTCGCGTGGACCACCCGCAGCGTCTCGGTCAGGCTGGCCGGGGTGATCGCCCTCGGCACGTCCGCCAGCGCAAGGTGCGTGGTGGCCAGCGCGACACGCAAGCCCCCGCCCACCAGCATCATGACCACATGCCCGGTGTCCGTTCGCTGTGCGAGGTACTCGGTATGCCCGGTGAAGGCAACGCCCGCATCGTTGATCACGCCCTTGTGCACAGGCGCTGTGACCATCGCGTCGAATTCGCCGGACAGGCAGCCGTCGACCGCGCGATCCAGCACGGCAAGCACATAGCGCCCGTTGACGGGATCGAGGTGGCCAGGGCGGACCGGAGCGGCGAGCGAAATATGCTCGACCTCAAGGGCGCCGGAAAAGGGTATTCCGCCCGCGGAGTAGGGACGCAGCACGGCGGCCAGGCCGAGCACGCGGCAGCGTTCGGCCAGCATGCCCTGGTCACCGATCAATACGATGCGGGCGGGAAACGCCTCACGCACAAGCGCAAGCGCCAGGTCCGGGCCGATGCCTGCCGGCTCGCCCGTGGTGAGGGCGATCACCGGGAGGCGGGAGCCCATGGCCTACTTGTCCTCGAGCCGGATCTCGACGTAGGTGCGGTCGCGCAACTGGCGCAGCCAGTCCTGGAACGCCTCGTCGACACGCCGCTCGCGCAGGGCCTGGCGCGCCTGGAGCCGGCGGCGCTCCATGCTGACGTCCGCCACCCGCCGCTCGAGCACCTGGATCAGGTGGTAGCCGAACGGCGACTTCACCGGCTGGCTGATCTCGCCAGATTTGAGCTCATCCATGGCGCGCTCGAACTCGGGCACCGTATCGCCCGGATAGACCCAGCCGAGGTCGCCGCCCTTGGTGGCCGAACCGTCCGCCGAGTTCAGCTTGGCGAGCTCGGCAAAATCCGTCCCGTTTGCGATGCGATCGCGGATGTCCGAGAGCCTGCGCTTCGCGTCATTCTCAGAAACGACTTCACTGGTCTTGATCAGGATGTGCCGCGCAAGCGTCTGCCTCACGGGCGCGCCCGACGCGGCGGCCGTGCCGCCCCGCCGCTCGATCATCTTCAGCACGTGGAAGCCGGCCGGGCTGCGCAGCACGCCGGAAACGCCGCCCGGCGGCAGGTCCTTCAGCGCCGAGGAAAACAGCTCCGGCAACCGGTCGTGGGACCGCCAGCCCATCTGCCCGCCGGCCAGCGCATCGGCTGCATCGGAGTAGCTCGCCGCGAGCTTGGCGAAATCGGCCCCGCCCTTGGACTCGGCCACGACCTTCTCTGCGCGCGCGCGCGCAGCCTGGATGCGGTCGGGAGACGCCTGGTCGGGCAGGCGCACCAGCACGTGGGCGACGTTGTATTCGACATCGCCGAGCGACGCGCCCGGGCCTTCGTTTTCCGCCATGTACAGCTCGATCTCGCTGTCGCTGATCTGGATCTTGTCCTCGACCTCCCGCTCGCGCAGGCGGGTCAGCATGATCTCGTTGCGGATCTCGTCGCGAAAGCGGTCGAACTGGACCCCGTCCTTCTCGAGCGTCTGGCGGAACGTGGCCAGCGTCATCTTGTTGTTCTCGGCGATCCTCGACAGGGTGCGGTCCAGCTGGACCTCGTCGACGCGCAGGCCCGTGTCCTTCGCCATCTGCAGCTGCGCCTTTTCGAGGACGAGCCGCTCGAGCACCTGCCGCTCGAGCACCCGGGGCTCGGGCACCGGGGTGCCGCCACGCTTCATCTGGCGCTCGGCGACCACGAGCCTCTCGTTGAGTTCGGAGTTGGTGACCACTTCGGAGTTCACGACCGCCACGATGCGGTCTACCAGCGAGATACGCTGTGCACCGGCCGGCGAGGCCAGGATCAGTGTCGCGCACGCAGCGGCTGCGGCGCCAAGCAATCGGTTCATCGTCAAATCAGTACACCTGCTCAAAAGGAAGCCGGCGTTGCAGGCTGGCCGGCATCGGCTGGTCGGTCCGGATGTTGGTGGGGGTATAGCCTGGGATCGCGCGCTTGAGCATGTCGAACGGGTCGGACCCGATCTGCGCGAGATCGTTCAACTCCAGTTGCACGAAATAGGATGTCGACGCGAGCTGCGTGGCCACCTGCAGGCGTTGCGCCATGAAACGCAGGACCCAGCACCCGGCGTTGTACTCGAGGCCGGCCACGCCCTCAAGCAGGCGACCGTCGAAGAACGAGTAGTTGTAGCGTCCGAGCGCGAACCAGCCCGCCGCCACCGGCCATTGCCCCGACAGGTCGGCCTGG
This sequence comes from Bordetella parapertussis, assembly GCA_945862265.1. Classification (GTDB taxonomy): domain Bacteria; phylum Pseudomonadota; class Gammaproteobacteria; order Burkholderiales; family SG8-39; genus SZAS-79. Next base: position 43,647 of record CAMAXP010000002.1, on the reverse strand, counting down.
TTGATCGGGTTCGCCGCGTCGCGGTTGTAGCGGTAGCCCAGGTTCACGAATTTGGCGAATTCCGGCGCGTACCTGAGGTTCATGCCCGAACGGTCGTTGCGTCGGTCCCGCGGGTTGTACTGCACCGTCGTGTCGAAGTTCCAGTCGCGCGCCACGCGCGCGCCCACGGAGGCGAGCAGGTCCGAACTTCCGGACGTGGTCGGCAGCGTGCCGGGCAGCAGCCCGACGCGCTGGTCCCTGAACGAGAACCTTTGCCCGATCGTGCCGCGCAGGAATTCCTGCCCGCTCGGGAACAGCAGCCGCGAGGTGGTTGCAAACGTCAGCTGGTTGGCGTCGCCGAACCGGTCGCCGCCCGCGAACCGGTTCTCGCTGAACAGGTTCGCGAAGTTGAAGTCCGCGAGTCCAGTGTCGAACACCGGGACAGTGTCCTGGTTGCGGTAGGCGGCGCGAGTGTAGAACACGCGCGGCTCGAGGGTGTTCGTGAAGTCGCGTCCCGCGATGTTCGTCTGCCGGTCGAAGACGAGGCCGCTGTCGATCGTCATCCATGGAATAGCGACCGACTGGTGCTCGGGCTGGCCGATCGCGGTCCGGTCGAGGCCGTAAGTCGCGTACCGCAGACCAAATTTCGGCTTGAAGAAGAAGCCCGGCGTGAGGTAGGGCATGGTAATCGTCGGATTCACCGAGATACGGGTGCCTTCCACAAGCGTGGAATGGGTAAACCGGACATATTCGGCCTGCATCGCAAAATCGGCCATGCCGCCGAGCTCGTTCTTCCATACGCCCGTGTTGACCTGCGGCACCCGGTGGTAAGGACTGACTATGGGCGCCAGCGGATCCTGCAGGGTCTGGAAACGCTGCACTCGCCCCTGCAACCAGTAGTTGGAACCGTTGTACTGCAGGAACCCTTCGCGCTGGATCGTGGCCTGCGAGGTCTGCCTCACCTTTGAAAACAGGTCGACGAAATACCGGCTGTCGGACACGCGGTTCAGGTCCAGTCGCCCGAACAGGTTCGGGGCAAAGTTTTCCTGGTGGTACAGCGACATCCCGTAGCGGTTGCGGCCCGCCCGTTTGTCGTCGGGCAGGTACTCCAGGCTGGCCAGCCCGGAGTACTTCGGGTCCATGTAGCGGTACTCACCCTGCATCTGCAGGCCGCGCTTGCTGAGATACCTCGGCGTAATCGTGGCATCCTTCTCCGGCGCGATGTTCCAGTAGAACGGGGCCATCACTTCGAGGCCGCTGCGCGTGGATTGCGTGTAGCCGGGCGTGACGAACCCGCTCTTGCGCCCTTTCTCCAGCGGGAAGTCCATCCACGGCAGGACAGCGATGGTGGTGTCCATGAAGCGCAGCCTGCCGGACCGGACCGTGCCGACCTGGGTGTCGTAATCGAGTTCGATCTCGTCGGCTTCCACCGACCAGTCGTCCCGCCCCGGCTCGCAGGTGGTGAAGGACCCCTTCCAGATCGAGTAATGGTCGCGGCCGCGGAATTCGATGCGCTCTGCCTTGCCACGGCCGGGCTTGTCGCCGCCACGGATGATGAAGGTCGGGTCGTCGAGCGTGCCGGACTGGTTGGCGGAGTCGAACCGCAGGCGGGTGCCGAAGAACCTGTCCGAGCCCTGCTCCAGGCGCACGCCGCCGTCGGCATCGATGCGGTTGAACTCCTGGTTCAGCTTGATGCGTTCACCGAAAATGCCCGTGTCATCCTGCCGAAGTTCCGCCTTTCCGGTCGCCGTGATCTCGACATCCATTACGCCTTCGATGCGTCCGGCGTCGATGTAGGTCGGCCCCTTTGGTATGGGAACCGCAGCCTGTGGCGGCCGCAATCCCTGCGCGTTCGAGGTGCCCGGGAATGCGGCGCACCACGCGGCAAAACAGGCAGCGAGGAGCGCCGGCGTGCGCGCCGGAAGAAGCTGCCGCGCCGAGAGAAGCTGCATTTTGGGGGCTGAACGGGGATGAAAATCTTGGGCTGCTAAAATCGCACAATTCGCGGGATAAGGCAATCGCGGCCGCCCTTTTTCCAGGCTGGATTGCACCTCCCCGCCCACCGGTTCCAGGATGACTTCCGACCCCCGCCTGATCGCACTGTACGACTGGCTCGCCACGCGCCTGCCCGGACGCGCTTTCACGCTCGCGCCGGCTTCGGCCGACGCCAGTTTCCGTCGATATTTCCGCGTGTCCCCGACCGATGGCGGCGACACGCTGATCGCGATGGACGCCCCGCCGGACAAGGAGGACTGCCGCCCGTTCCTGCATGTGGCGCGCCTTTTCGGCGCATCAGGCGCGCACGTTCCCCAAGTGCTTGGCGAGAACCTGGAAGAGGGCTTCCTGCTCCTCGAAGACCTGGGCGGCACCACCTTCCTCGAGCGGTTGAACGCAAGCGCAGGCAGTGCCGCGCCCGAGCTGTACGGGTCGGCGATCGAGGCACTGGTCACGATCCAGGCCGCGAGCCGCCCGGGCGACCTGCCGCCTTACGACGAGGCGCTGCTGCGCCGTGAACTCGGCCTGTTCCCGGAGTGGTATCTGTCCCGGCACCTCGCCGTCGCGCTCCCGGAAAAGGACGCGCTCGTCCTCGCAACCGCCTTTGACCGCATCGTGGCGAACAACCTGGCCCAGCCGATGGTGTACGTGCACCGCGACTACCATTCGCGCAACCTGATGGTGTGCGACCCGATGCCGGGCGTCATCGATTTCCAGGATGCGGTGTACGGGCCGATCACCTATGACCTGGCATCGCTCCTGAAGGATGCCTATGTCCGCTGGGACGAGGCGCGGGTGATCGACTGGTGCGTGCGCTACTGGGAGCGTGCGCGCAAGGCCGGCCTGCCGGTGCATGCGGACTTCGCCGACTTCTACCGGGACTTCGAGTGGATGGGCGTACAGCGCCACCTCAAGGTGGCGGGCATCTTCGCCCGCCTCGCCCACCGCGATGGCAAGGAACGCTACCTTGCCGACATCCCGCTCGTGCTGGACTACCTGCAGCGCGCCTGCGCGCGCTATCGAGAACTGGGGCCGCTGGCCGAACTCCTCGACCGCTTGCACGAGCGCACCCCGACTACGGGCTACACCTTCTGATGAAGGCAATGATCCTGGCGGCCGGACGCGGCGAGCGCATGCGCCCGCTGACCGACACGCTGCCCAAACCGCTCATCGAAGTGCGCGGCAAGCCTCTGGTCGAATGGCACCTCGAGAAGATCGCGGCCGCCGGGATCCGGGAAGTGGTGATCAATGTCTCCCACCTCGCCGGGCGGATCATGGATGCGCTGGGCGACGGCCGGCGCTGGGGACTGTCGATTGCGTGGTCGCGCGAAGACCCGCCGCTGGAAACCGCCGGCGGAATTGCGACAGCCCGCGTGCTGCTGGGCGAAGACCCGTTCCTGCTCGTGAACGCAGACGTGCATTGCGACCATCCCCTGGCCGCGCTCGCTGGGTGCGACCTCGGCCCGCTCCTTGGGCGCATCGTGCTGGTGCCCAACCCGGACTTCCGGCCGCAAGGCGACTTTTCGCTGAACGCCGGAAAGGTCGGCAACGACGATGCCCCGCGATACACTTACTCCGGCCTTGCTGTGCTGCGTCCTTCGATCGTCGACGGCGTTGCGCCGGGCTCGAAGGCCCCGCTGGCGCCATTGCTCCGCAAGGCCGCGGCCGACGGCAGGCTGGGCGGCGAAGTGCATGCCGGCCTGTGGAGCGATGTCGGCACCCCCGAACGGCTGGCCGAACTCAACCGCGCATTCACTCGAACGGGAAGTCCATGAACGATTCAGTGGCAACAACTGGTGTATTCGCCGATCGCCGGCAACGGCTCGCCCGTGTGATGCGCGAGGGGATTGCGGTCGTCCCGACCGCCTCCGAGAAAATCCGCAACCGCGATGCCCACTACCCGTTCCGTTTCGACAGCTACTTCCATTACCTGACCGGCTTCACCGAACCCGAGTCGGTGCTCGTGCTCGTGGGCGGCGACGCCCCCCGCTCGATCCTGTTTTGCCGCGAGAAAAACGAAGAGCGCGAGATCTGGGACGGCTTCCGCCATGGCCCGGACGGCGCGCGTGCCCGGTTCGGGTTTGACGAGGCCTACCCCGTCTCGCTGCTGGACGAGAAGATGCCGGAACTGCTCGCCAACCAGCCGATGCTCCACTACGCGCCGGGCGCGGATGCGGCCTGGGATGCGCGCGTGATGGGCTGGATGAATGCAGTGCGTGAAAAAGTGCGCCTCGGCATCGCCGCGCCGGCAAGCATCGGTGACCTGCGCGTGCCGCTCGACGAAATGCGGCTCGTGAAGGATGCCGCCGAGCTTGCGACGATGCGTCGCGCCGCGGGCATTTCCGCTGTCGCGCACCGCCGTGCCATGCAAGCAACCAAGCCCGACCGATTCGAATACGAAATCGAAGCCGAGTTGCTGTACGCCTTCCGCAGCGGCGGGTCGCAATTCCCGGCCTATACGTCGATCGTCGCGTCCGGGGCGAATGCCTGCGTGCTCCATTACGTGGGCAACGACGCGCGCATGTCCGACGGGGACCTGCTGCTGATCGACGCGGGCTGCGAACTCGACGGATACGCATCCGACATTACGCGCACGTTCCCGGTGAACGGCCGCTTTTCCGGGCCCCAGCGCGCGCTGTACGAGCTGGTGCTGTCCGCACAATCGGCCGCGATCGCCGAAACCCGGGCCGGCAAGGGATGGAACGAGCCGCACGACGCAGCCGTCCGCGTGCTCGCGCAGGGAATGCTCGACCTCAAGCTCCTGGCCGGCACCCTGGACGAAGTGCTCGAAAAGGAAACCTACCGTCGCTACTACATGCACCGCACGGGCCACTGGCTCGGCCTCGATGTCCACGATGCGGGCGACTACAAGGTGGCCGGTGCATGGCGCCCCCTGGTTCCGGGGATGACCCTTACGGTGGAGCCGGGCCTCTACGTGCGCCCCGGCGAAGGCGTGCCGGAGCATTTTGCCAACATCGGCATCCGGATCGAGGACGACGTACTGGTGACAGCCTCCGGCTGCGAAATCCTCACCCACGAAACGCCGAAGTCGATCGCCGATATCGAAGCGCTGATGCGCGATGCGTGAACCCGAGTTCGATGTGGCGATCCTCGGCGCGGGCCCCGCAGGGTGCGCGCTCGCGCTAGCGTTGCGTGGCTCGGGCCTGCGGATCGCGCTCGTCGGGCGCACTCGCGACGGCGCTTCGCAGGCAGTACGCCCTATTGCGCTTTCGCATGCGAGCCGGTTGATGCTCGAGCGCATCGGCGCGTGGGAAGGCCTGGCAACCACAGCGATCGAGCAGATCCACGTCTCCCAGTCGGGCGCGTTCGGCCGCACCCGGATTTCGCGCGACGATCTCGGCCTGCCGGCACTGGGCTATGTGGCCGGATACGCCGAAATCGCCAGGCACCTTGCCGCCTGCGCTGGCGCCGAAGCCCTCGTGTCCACGGAGGTCGCGCCCCCTGCGCGCCTGACGGTGCATGCCGAGGGCAACCCGGGTCCCGGCGCAGTCGAGAAGGACTATCACCACACGGCGATCGTGACCTGTGTCGAGAGCGATCGACCGGTCCCCCACACTGCGTGGGAACGCTTCACCGCTGAAGGACCGCTGGCGCTGCTGCCCCTCAGAAAGGGTTACGGCGTCGTATGGAGCCGGACGGCCGGACGAGCTGCGGAAAGCATGGATGCCAATGACGCGCGATTCGTCGCGGATCTTCAGCTGGCGTTCGGCCTGCGGGCAGGACGACTGCGGCTTTCCGGCCCGCGTGCATCGTTCCCCCTCGCGCTGCGCTACAGCCCTGCCGTCGCCCAGGTTGGGGAATTGCGCATCGGCAACGCCGCACAAACATTGCACCCCGTGGCCGGGCAGGGACTGAACCTGGGCCTTCGCGACGCGTGGGGCCTCGCGCGATTGATGCGCGAAGTGCCTGCCGGCGAACTGGGGTCGGCGGCCTTCGCCGAGCGTTACCATCGCGCTCGACGCGCAGATGCCCAGGCGACCATCCGTACCACCGACCTTCTCGCAACACTCTATGTGCGTCGCGACCCGCTCGCGGCTGCGTTCCGCGGCGCGGCCCTCACGGCACTCGATATGTTTCCGCCAGCGCGCAAGGCGTTTGCCCGCCGCATGGTCTACGGCGCAGCCGCCTGGTAGCACGCTTTGCGCGCGTGCGCCAGTCCGCATGGCGCGGGCAATCCGGGGGGGGCTCACTTGTTTGGTGCGTTGCGATGTTGCTGCAACGATACAAATGTCCGCGGCGCGATTTTTTTGGCACGGGAGCGTATAGAATGCGCTTCCCTTCGCATTCCACTCTCCGAACCCACCGATGCAGCTTGGCGCATACCTATTGCGCAATGCCTTGTTCGTCGCGCCGATGGCCGGTGTCACGGACAGGCCTTTCCGCCAACTGTGCAAGCGCTTCGGCGCCGGCCTTGCCGTTTCTGAAATGGTGTCGTCGAAGCCGGAACTGCGCGAAACACGCAAATCGCGCCTGCGCACCGACCATGCCGGGGAAGTCGATCCGATCTCCGTGCAGATCGCAGGGTCCGACCCGCTGGCGATGGCGGAAGCCGCGCGCTACAACGTCGGCCTCGGCGCGCAGATCATCGACATCAACATGGGCTGCCCCGCGAAGAAGGTCTGCAACGTCGCCGCCGGGTCGGCATTGCTCAGCAACGAACCCCTCGTCACCGCGATCCTCGACGCAGTGGTCCGGGCGGTGGATGTCCCGGTCACGCTGAAGATCCGCACCGGCCCGCACCCCGGGGCAAAAAACGCAGTACGCGTCGCGCGCATCGCTGAAGCGGCAGGCATCCGGTTGCTGGCCGTGCATGGTCGCACCCGGGCCTGCAAGTTCTCCGGGCCGGTCGAGTACGCAACGATTGCCGAAGTGAAGGCCGGCGTCGGCATCCCGGTCATTGCCAATGGTGACATTCTCTCCCCCGAGGATGCTCACAGGGTATTGCGCCGCACGGGCGCCGACGGGGTGATGATCGGCCGTGCCGCGCAGGGGCGGCCGTGGATTTTCCGCGAGATCGAACACTTCCTTGCCACCGGCACGCACATGGCGGCGCCGCGCATCAGCGAGATCAGCGCGGTGCTCGCGGAGCACCTGCAGGGACTGTACGGTTTCTACGGGCCCGAGCACGGTGTGCGCGTGGCGCGAAAGCATATCGGCTGGTATGTCAACGAACTCCCCGGTGGCGAAGCCTTCCGCCGGGACATGAACCGGATCGAGTCCGCGGACGAGCAACTCGCGGCCGTGGACGCCTATTTCGACCGACTCGCCGACACAGGCGAGCGACTGCAGTACCTGGGTCGCGACCCGGGGACGATGGATCTCAGGGAGAAACTCGCAGCATGAGCCGCAACAACGAACTCCAGGATGCAGTGAAGCGCTCGCTTGAGCGCTACTTCAAGGACATGGACGGCGAGAAGCCGACTTCCATTTACGACATGGTGCTGAAGAACGTGGAAAAACCCATGATCGAGCTCGTCCTCGGGCAGGCCGAAGGCAACCTGACCCAGGCCGCGATCATGCTCGGCATCGACCGCAATACGCTGCGCAAGAAGATGCAGGTGCTGCGCATCAAGGGCTGAAACGGGCCCGCAACCGACCGCGCCACCCCTATGAACACATTCCGCCAGGCGCTGATCAGCGTTTCCGACAAGACCGGCATCGTCGAGTTTGCCCAGGCGCTTGCCGCAATGGGCATCGGGATCCTCTCGACAGGAGGCACCGCCAAGCTGCTCGAGAAAGCGGGCATCCCCGTCACCGAGGTTTCCGCCCATACGGGCTTTCCAGAAATGCTTGACGGCCGGGTGAAGACGCTGCACCCGAAGATCCACGGCGGCATCCTCGCCCGCCGCGAATCGCGCGAGCACATGTCCGCGATCCGCGGGGCCGGCATCGACCCGATCGACCTGGTCGTCGTGAACCTGTACCCGTTCCAGGCCACGGTGGCCGACCCGGACTGCCGCCTCGAAGATGCGGTGGAGAACATCGACATCGGCGGTCCCGCGATGATCCGCGCAGCCGCCAAGAACTACGGCAGCGTCGCAGTGGTCGTCGACCCGGCGGATTACGGGCAGGTGCTCGAGGAACTGCGCGCCACGGGCACGGTCGCCGCAGCGACCCGCTTCGCCCTTGCGAAAAAGGTGTTCGCGCATACCGCCGCCTATGACGGCGCAATTGCCAATTACCTGTTCTCGCTCGACGAGCAGGACGCCCGCAAACCCTACCCGGATGTCCTCAACCTGCAGTTTTCGAAGTTGCAGGACCTGCGCTACGGCGAAAACCCGCACCAGTCCGCGGCGTTCTACCGCGACAACAAGCCGCTCGAAGGCGGACTCGCGCGCTACCGCCAGTTGCAGGGCAAGGAACTCTCCTACAACAACATCGCCGACGCCGATGCCGCGTGGGAATGCGTAAAGAGCTTTTCCGAACCGGCCTGCGTGATCATCAAGCACGCGAATCCCTGCGGCGTGGCGATCGGGGACACGCTGCTTTCGGCGTACAGCAAGGCGTTCTCGACCGACCCGACCTCGGCGTTCGGCGGCATCATCGCCTTCAACCGCGCCATCGACCGCGCCACCGCGGAGGAAGTCGGCAAGCAGTTCGCCGAAGTGATCATTGCGCCGCGCGTGGAACCGGAGGCGAAACAGGCCTTCTCGGCCAAGGCCAACCTGCGCGTGCTCGAGGTCCCGATAGCGCACGCGTCGATGAATTACGATTTCAAGCGCATCGGCGGCGGGCTGCTGGTGCAAAGTCCCGACTCGAAAAACGTGGTTCCCTCTGAGCTCAAGGTCGTGACGAAGAAGGCGCCGACCGAGGCGCAGATGCGCGACCTGATGTTCGCCTGGCGCGTGGCCAAGTTCGTGAAGTCCAATGCGATCGTGTTCTGCAAGGACTCGATGACGCTCGGCGTCGGCGCCGGCCAGATGAGCCGCGTGGACAGCGCGCGCATCGCGTCGATCAAGGCCAAGAACGCCAAACTGGTGCTTGCCGGCAGCTGCGCGGCCTCCGACGCATTCTTCCCGTTCAGGGACGGCCTCGACGTGGTCATCGATGCGGGGGCGGTCGCGGTCATCCAGCCCGGCGGCAGCGTGCGCGACGACGAGGTGATCGGCGCGGCGGACGAACGCGGCATCGCCATGGTCCTCACCGGCACCCGGCACTTCCGGCACTGACATGAAAATTCTCGTCGTAGGCTCGGGCGGACGGGAACACGCGCTCGCATGGAAGCTGACCCACAGCCCGCGGGTGCAGAAGGTCTATGTCGCCCCCGGCAACGGCGGCACCGCCACGGAACCGGGCCTCGAGAATGTCCCGCTCACCGACATCCGCTCGCTCGCAGCCTTCGCCGAGCGCGAAGGCGTCTACCTGACGGTCGTCGGCCCGGAAGCGCCTCTGGCTGCCGGCATCGTCGACGAATTCCGCTCGCGGGGCCTGAAGATCTTCGGCCCCACGCAGGCCGCCGCGCAGCTGGAAGCCTCGAAGGACTTCGCCAAGCAGTTCATGGTGCGCCATTCGATCCCCACGGCGCGCTACGCCACGTTCACCGACCCCGTGCTGGCAAAGCAGTACATCGATGCGCAGGGCGCCCCGATCGTGGTCAAGGCCGACGGCCTCGCTGCCGGCAAGGGCGTGGTCGTCGCAACCTCGGTGGAGGAAGCCAAGGCCGCGGTCGACATGATGCTCGGCGGCAAGGCCTTCGGCGAAGCGGGCGCTCGCGTCGTCATCGAGGAATGCCTCGAAGGCGAGGAAGCGAGCTTCATCGTGATGTGCGACGGGGCGCATGTGCTGGCGCTCGCCACCAGCCAGGACCACAAGCGGCTGAAGGACGGCGACCAGGGCCCCAACACCGGCGGCATGGGCGCGTATTCGCCTGCGCCGGTCGTCACGCCGAAGGTCCATGCGCGCGTGATGCGCGAGATCATCCTGCCGACGATGGCCGGAATGGCCAAGGACGGCCTGCCGTACACCGGGTTCCTCTACGCCGGCCTGATGATCGACAAGGCCGGCAACGCGAAGACCCTCGAATTCAATTGCCGCATGGGCGATCCGGAAACGCAACCCATCATCCTGCGCCTGAAGTCCGACCTGCTCGAGCTCGTGGAGCATGCGATCGCGGGCACGCTCGACAAGGTCGAGGCCGAATGGGACCGGCGCTGCGCGCTGGGCATCGTGATGGCCGCCGGCGGGTATCCGGAAGACCCGAAAAAGGGCGACGCCATCGAGGGCCTGCCGAAATCCACCGACGAAACGCACGTGTTCCACGCAGGCACGCGACTCGAGGACAAGGCCGTCACGACCAACGGCGGGCGCGTGCTCTGCGTCACCGCTCTTGGCGACAGCGTGAAGATGGCGCAGAAGCGCGCCTACGAGGCACTGGAGCCCATCCACTTTTCCGGCATGCAGTTCCGCCGCGACATCGGCCATCGCGCCATCAGGAAGTAGGCCTGTGGATACCGAAGCCGTCAGCGCCTACCTCACCGGCCTGCAGGCGCGCATCGTCTCCGGGCTCGAAGCCATCGACGGCGGCTCCTTCCGCGCCGACCGCTGGTCGCGCCCCGAGGGCGGGGGCGGACTCACCCGCATCATCGAGGAGGGCGGCGTATTCGAGCGCGCAGGCGTGGGGTTCTCGCGCGTGCAGGGGCCGAAGCTTCCCCCATCGGCCTCGGGCAGCCGGCCGGAACTTGCCGGGCGCAGCTTTGACGCCATGGGCGTTTCGCTCGTGCTGCATCCGCGCAATCCCTATTGCCCGACCGTGCACATGAACGTGCGCTGCTTCGTCGCGCTGAAGCCCGGCGAGGATCCGGTCTGGTGGTTCGGTGGCGGGATGGATCTCACGCCCTACTACGGGTTCGAGGAAGACGCCCGGCATTTCCACGCGACCTGCAAGACCGCGCTTACGCCGTTCGGCGAGCCGTTGCACCCGCGCTTCAAGAAGTGGTGCGACGAGTACTTCTACCTGAAGCACAGGAAGGAACCCCGCGGCGTCGGCGGCATCTTCTTCGACGACTACGCGGAAGGCGGGTTCGATGCCTCCTTTGCGATGATGCGCAGTGTCGGCGACCACTTCCTTACGGCCTACCTGCCGATCCTCAAAAAACGCAAAGACATGGCCTATTCCGAGCGCGAACGCAGCTTCCAGGCGTATCGGCGCGGCCGCTACGTGGAGTTCAACCTGGTGTGGGACCGGGGGACGCTGTTCGGCCTGCAGTCGGGCGGGCGCACCGAGTCGATCCTGATGTCGATGCCCCCGGTGGTGCGCTGGCAGTACGACTGGACCCCGGAAGCGGGGTCGCCGGAAGCCGGTCTCTATACGGACTTCCTGGTTCCCAAAGACTGGGCCTAGTTCTCGGCTTCCGCAGCCATGCGGAAATGCCGGCTCGCCTCGGCAGGCTTGCCCAGCTTTTCAAACAGCCGCGCCAGGGCGAGGTGCTTGTCGCGCCCGGGCTCGAAGGACAGGCTCGCCTCGAGGTAGTTCTGCGCCTTTCCCCACAACTCGCCGGTCACGCATAACCGGCCCAGCGCGAGCAGGAGCGGCGCGTCGCCGGGATGCCCGGCCAGCCAGCGCTCGGCCTTCTCGATCCGCGCCCGAACCTCCTCGGCCGGTGCGATGCCATACAGTTCGACCAATCCCGGGCTCCATTCATGCGCCAGCGCCTTCTCCAGGATGCCCCTGGAAAGGGCCGCCCGGCCTGCCGAAGCGGCATGCCGCGCAGCGACCAATGCCACACGGGGCAGGACCTGGTCGCGCGCGGGGACACGCCGCCACCGTGCTTCGAGCCCGGCCGGGTCCCCGGAGAGCGCGGCCAGCAGTTCGCCCAGGGCCTGGGTCTTGTACTCGTCCTGCAGCACCGGGGAGAGTGCATCGCGCTTCGAAAGCACACCGGTCAGCCTGAGCACCTCCTCCCAGTTGCGCGCACCGAGTTCCGCCCGCAGCAGGAGCCTCAGCGTGGCAATGTGCTTGGGACCCGAGCCGTGCAGGTCGCGCAGCACGGCCCGCGCGCCGGCGTAGTCGCGATCCTCCAGCAGCAGTTCGGCCTGGGTCACCAGCCGGGCGACATGCAACGGGTCCCCGCCTTCGGAGGCGCGCTCCAGCCACGCATCGCGCCGGTCGCGCGAGCGCATCTGGTGTGCCGCGCGGGCCGCGAGCAATGCGGCAAGCGGGCGCGACTCGCCCGACTCGAAGGCCTGGCGCGCGTCGCTCTCGGCGCGGGCGAAGCGCCCCTCGAGGTAGGCCTGCACGGACCCGAGCAGTGCATCGCGCGCCTTCTCTGCCTGGCGGCGCTTGCGATAGTTGCGCACGTGCAGCGGCAGGTTGAGCGTGTGCTGGATGACCCGCACGAAGAAAAACAGCACGGTGAAGCACGCGGCCAGGACGACGGCAAAGAAGATCAGCGACAGTTCGACGCGCCACGGCGGATACACAAAGAGCGCATACCCCTCGTTGCCCCGCCCGATGATCGCGAGGGCCACCGCGCCCGCGAACACTGCCAGCAGCCAGAACAGCGCCCTCATCGCACCCTGCGCCTCAGGCGCCGCCGCGCTCGCGGCGCGCCTTGAAGCTGCGAACGGCTTCCAGGCTTTCGGACAGCGTCGGCAGCTCCAGCGTAAACGTGGTCCCGCCCAGCTGCTTCAGTTGCGCGGCGAACGCGCCGGCCGGCTTGGAGCGCGCATCGAAATAACGGTTCACCCAAGCCTGCGAAACACGCAGGTCTTCGCGAAAGCCCACTTCGTCGCGCATGGCCAGCGCCAGCCGCGCATTCAGCAGGCGAAGCTTCAGGTTCTCGCGCAGGAAGTACGCCTGCGAAGGCGCAAGGAGCGGCGGCTCGGGTGCATCCATCGCGCGAATGCGCACGAGGCTCTTCAGCTCCCCCCACATCTCCGCCCCGAACCGGTAGAAGAACCCGTCCGGCTCGGCCTTCGCCGGCTTCGCGCCCTTGGGCTCCGGGGTGCGCTCGTCGAAAGCGAGCGGCAGGCCGTCGACGGCAGCGACCAGCGTATCGAGCTTGAGCGACAACCCTGCAATGTCCACCGTCGGCAGTGCGCGCAACCTCTCGATGTCGCGTGCCACGGCCTTCCTCACGGGAATGAACTGCGGCCGGTCGCTGCGCGCGAGGCGCGACTCGGCCAGCTGCAGCGCAAGCAGCGCCGCCCGCACGTTGCTCGAGAGCTGCAGCTGCTGCGCCGCAATCGTGAGCACCTGCTCGATCTCGGCCAGCGCCCATTCATCGCGGTTGCGCGAGAGCTCCTGGTAAAGCGACTCGAGCGCCAGTTGCTGGCTCTGTGATTCGGCAAGCTTGCCTTCCAGCACGGCGATCTTTGCCTGCGCCTCGCGCATGGACTCCTGCGCCTGCTTGCCGAGCAGCCTGGCCTCGCGGCTGTCGCTTTCGATGTCGCGCAGCCGGCGCGCAAGCTCCTCCTGGGTTGCGCCGATGCGACTGCGCGCGTCATACCAGCCGTATACGCCGGTGATCACGACGGCAACGACGGCTGCAATGGCGGCAATGCGCCGCCTGCGCTTGGCCAGCGCCTCGCCGTCGGAGGGCGCCATCGTGGTGGGGGGGGGAGTCATTTCCGGTTCCATCAAGACCGCCGTTTTAGCCTGTGCGCCGAAAATAGGCAACCAGCGCAGCCAGCACGTCCTCGTCGGCAGCCCCGGAGACGACCACATCTGCCACGCCCAACGCTCGTGCCTGCTCCGCAACCCTTGGATGCGGCACGAACACCGGGAGCGCGACCAACAACGTGCGAGCAACCTCACCCAGCCGCGCCGCCAGGTTGGCCAGCCCCTCGCCGCTGGACACCGTCACGGCGTGGACTTCGCCACGCAACCACTGGGCGATCAGGGGCTGGGGGTCGAGGGCGGGCGCCCTCCGGCGGTAGCACTCAGCGTAATCCACGGTCGCGCCACGCGCGCGCAATCCCGCAGCGAGCGTTTCGCGTCCGCCTTCGCCACGGAAAACCGCGATGCGCTTGCCGGACACATTCGCAAGCGCGGGCTCGGCCAGCAGCGCCTCGCTGTCCGCAGGGCCTTCGGGAGCGATCACCGTCGCGAATCCTTCGGTCTCGAGCGCCCGCCGCGTACCCGCGCCAATCGCTGCGACGACAGGGCGTCCGGGCACAGGCGACAAGGCCATCCCGCTTTCACGGATCCGTGCGAGGCCCTGTTCGACCGCGTTGCGGCTGATGAATACGAGGACGTCATAGTCGGCCAGCCGGCCGAGCAAGGCGTCGAGCCGGGCGGTTCGGAGCGGTTCGATTTCGATCGTGGCATAGCGCAGCGCATGGCCGCCGGCAGCGTCGATCAGGGCTGCGAGCCCCGCGGCCTGTCGATCGGGGCGGGTAATGACAATCCCGCGACCGGCGAGCGGGGTCAAGGGCAGGTCACGCGTCAAGCGCGGCCAGGATCTCCGCCGCGCCACGTTCGCGCAGCAGCTCCGCCACTTTCTCTCCGAGGGCCTCGGGGTTGTCGGCAGGTCCCGTCGCCTCCGCCCGGGCGATTCGCGTCGCGTCGGGCGAGGACACCAGGGCGCGCAGGCGCAGGGTGCCCGCCCAGCTCTCGGCGTAGGCGCCCAGCGGTATGCTGCAGTTGCCCCCCAGGGCACGATTCACCGCGCGCTCGGCCCTGACGCAGATCGAGCTTCCCGCATGCACCAGCGGGGCCACGGCCGCGATCAGGTCCGCACGATCGGCGCGGCATTCGATGCCCAGCGCGCCCTGCCCCGCGGAGGGCAGGCACTGCTCCACGGAGAGGTAGCTCCGGATGCGCGACTCGAGTCCCAGGCGCTTGAGCCCGGAGGCGGCCAGCACAATGGCCGCGTACTCGCCGCGGTCAAGCTTCGCCAGCCGCGTGTTGACGTTGCCCCGGATGGTGCGGATTTCCACGCCGGGAAACCGCTCGAGCACCTGCGAGGCTCGCCTCAGGCTGGAGGTGCCCACTACGGCACCCGCCGGGACCTCGGAAAGGTCCGCATACTGGCTGGACACCACGGCATCGCGCGGGTCCTCGCGCTCGGTGATCGCGGCCAGGCAGAACCCCGGCGGCATCTCGGCAGGCATGTCCTTCATGGAATGCACCGCAAGGTCGGCCCGGCCGTCCTTCAGGGCAACCTCGAGTTCCTTGATGAACAGTCCCTTTCCACCCTCAGTCGCGAGCTTGGCTTCCTGCAGTTCGTCCCCGCGGGTGGTCATCGGCAGGAGTTCGACGCGACACTTCGGGTACAGCGACTTCAGCCGCTGCTGCACGTACTCGGCCTGCCACACCGCCAGGCGGCTTTCGCGCGTTGCGATGATGAGGCGCTCAGGCTGCGAGCCGGGCGCGGGGGAGGAAGAGTGTGTGGAGGCCATGCTCAGAGGGAGGTAATTCTAGCAGCACAGGCGTCCGCCACGCTCGCGCCTTCAGCGGTGCCCGAGGATTTCGCGCACCGCCGTCCACTGGCGGCGGCTGACCGGCAAGCGCTCCGCCACCCCATCGAGCTGCACCTCCCAATGGGACTCGTCCTCGCTGCCGCCGGGGGCCCGCTCGAACCCGCTGATCGCAGCGCGCGCGACGAGGCAGTTGCGGTGGATCCGGAGAAACGCGTCCGCAAATTCGCGCTCCAGGGACACCAGCGGCTCCTCGATGATGAACTCGCGCTCGAGCGTGCGCAGGGTGACGTACTTCAGTTCGGCCTTGCAATACACGACCGAAGCCACCGGGATGAGGTGGATCCGGTTGCGCTCGACGATCGAGAAATTCGCGCGCGGCAGGGTTTGCGCGCGCTGCAGCGCCTCCCCGGGCGGCGGGCCTGCGTGCCGCGCCTTCCGCAGCGCAGCCGCCAGGCGGGCCGCCCGCACGGGCTTGAGCAGATAGTCGAGGGCGTTCAGCTCGAAGGCGTCGACTGCGTGCGCATCTTGGGCGGTAACGAAGACAATGGCCGGCCCGGCCTCGAGGGGCGACAGGTGGTGGGCCAGCTCGAGCCCGGTCATCCCCGGCATCTGGATATCGAGGAGCAGGACGTCGGCCCGGCTGTCGGGCAACCGCTCGAGCACTTCGAGCCCGTTCCCGGCCTCGCCAACGACGAGGGTGGGGCACGCCTCGTGCAGGTCGTCGAGGAGTTCCTTCATCCGGGCGCGCGCGGGCGGTTCGTCGTCCGCAATGAAGATGCGCAAGGCCGGCGCGCTCACGGTGCGTCCCCCTGCCCGGTCGGCCGCTCCGTCACGTGCGGAAACTCGATTTCCACCTCGAACCGCCCGTCCGCCACGCGCAGGTTCATGCGCGCCTCGGCATCGAAGAAGAGTTCAAGCCTCTCGCGCAGGTTGTCGAGGGCCATGTGATTTCCCGGCCGCTGGGCCTGGTCGGCGATGAAAGGGTTGGCCAGGCGCACCAGCACGCGCTGACCCCGGCCCTCGATGTGCACGGTCACCTCCCCGATCCCGGTCCCGGGCTCCACGCCATGGTAGACGGCGTTCTCCAGCAGCGGCTGCAGAACGAGGGGCGGCATCAGCGCATCGAGCGGTGCGCCGTCGATCTCCCAGACCATCCGCAATCGCTCGCCCAGCCGCAACTGCTCGATGCTGGCGTAGCGCTCCAGCAGCGCAATCTCGTCTGCCAGGCGCACAAACTGCCGGCCGTCCGACATCAGCACGCGGAACAGGTCGGCCAGGTCTTCCAGGGCAAGTTCGGCGCGCTTCGGGTCGCGGCGGATCAGCGACAACACGGCATTCAGGCTGTTGAACAGGAAATGCGGCCGGATCCGCGCCTGCAGGGCCTGCAGCCGCGCCTCGGTGAGCGCAGGGGAGAACGCCTTGGTGCGCAGACGCAGGTATCCGAGGACCAGCATGGCGATGAGCGCCGCCAGGACGAGGACGCGCACCACCTCGCCCCATCCGCGGACAGGCGCGAAATATGGCTGCAGCGCCGGCGCGAGCGCCGCCGCAATGCCAACCACTACCGCGATGACCACCGAAGAGGCGGGCAGGTAGCGCATCGAAGCGAGGATCGGGGACAGGCCGTAGAGCGCGATCACGCTCGCGAGCAGCGCAGGCTCGATGAATGCGGCTTCGCTGACGAACCGTTCAAGCCCCCGCATCAAGGTCGGTTCGGCATAGCAGGCGGCGCCGAACGCGATCAGGTTCACCGCGACCAGGATGCGCGCAGTTACCCCCAGGTTGCGGAAGTCGGGCAGGCCGTCTGAATAGGCGTTTTGCTTTATAATCATTGCACTTACGCTCGATCGCCGCGGCACTGCGGCGACTCGCCCCAGTATTCCCCATGGCTCATAGACAATCAAAACCACGCAGGTCGGCTGCGGGCCGCTCGCCAGCGCCCGGCGGCGCGGCCGCCAAAACGTGGTCCGGCCGGTTTTCCGAACCGGTGGATGACCTCGTCAAGCGCTTCACGGCGTCCGTGTCTTTCGACAAGCGCCTCGCCGCGGTCGACATCCTCGGCTCGCTTGCGCACGCGCGGATGCTCACGGCCCGGAAGATCCTGTCCAAGGCCGACCTCGCAGCCATCGAACGCGGCATGGCGACGGTGTCCAAGGAGATAGCGTCCGGCAAGTTCGAATGGTCGCTGGATGCCGAGGACGTCCACCTCAACATCGAAAAGCGCCTCACGGCGCTCGTCGGGGACGCAGGCAAGCGGCTCCACACGGGGCGCTCGCGCAACGACCAGGTCGCCACCGACGTGCGACTGTACCTGCGCGGCGAAATCGACGCGATCCGCGAGTTGCTGGCCAGCCTCCAGGGCAAGCTGCTCGATGCCGCGGAAAAGTACGCAGCGGTGGTGATGCCCGGCTTCACGCACATGCAGGTCGCGCAACCGGTGACCTTCGGGCACCACCTGCTCGCCTACTTCGAAATGTTCCAGCGCGACCGGGAGCGGCTCGCCGACTGCCGGCGGCGGGTGAACCGGCTGCCGCTGGGCGCAGCCGCCCTCGCAGGCACCACCTTCCCGATCGACCGGCACCACGTGGCCAAGGCCCTGGGTTTCGAGGCGATCTGCGAAAACTCCCTCGATGCCGTTTCGGACCGGGATTTCGCGATCGAGTTTTCCGCGTGTGCGTCGCTGATCCTCGTGCACCTGTCGCGTTTTTCCGAGGAGCTCATCGTCTGGATGAGTCCGCGCTACCGGTTCGTCACGATCCCCGACCGCTTCTGCACCGGCTCGTCGATCATGCCGCAGAAGAAGAATCCCGACGTGCCGGAGCTGGTGCGCGGCAAGTCCGGGCGCGTCTTCGGCCACCTCGTCGGGTTGCTGACCCTGATGAAGGGCCAGCCCCTGGCCTACAACAAGGACAACCAGGAAGACAAGGAACCGCTCTTCGATACCGTCGACACGCTGCGCGACTGCCTTACCGTGTTCGCCGACATGGTCGGCGGCATCCGCCCGGTCCCCGACCGGATGCGCGCCGCGGCGCTGGAGGGCTTCGCGACCGCAACGGACCTCGCCGACTACCTCGTGGGCAAGGGCGTGGCGTTTCGCGACGCCCATGAAATCGTCGCGCTCGCCGTGCGCGAGGCGGAAACCCTGGGCTGCGACCTGGCCGACCTGCCATTGGCTGCGCTCAGGAAATTCTCCCGCACCATCGGGCCCGATGTCTCCGAATGGCTGACCCTCGAAGGATCGGTCTCCCGGCGCAAGCACCGCGGCGGGACGGCCCCGCGCCAGGTCCTGCGTGCCGTCGCGCTCGGCCGCAAGCGGCTCGCCCGGGCATGAGCGAGGCGCCGCTCCGCGACCGGGTCGGCAAGTACCCGGTCATGAAGCGGCTCGGCAGCGGGGCGACCTCGGAGGTGTTCCTTTGCCACGACCCGTTCAACGAACGCGACGTCGCGGTCAAGGTGGTGTCCACCGACGCCTTCGACGACCCCGCGCGCGGCAAGCTGTTCAAGAAGCTGTTCGTCAACGAAGCCTCGCTCGCCGGCAAGCTCCAGCACCCGCACATCGTGCAGATCTACGATGCCGTGGCCGAGGACAGGCTCAACTACATCGTGATGGAGTACGTCGACGGCGGCACGCTCGAAAAGTTCTGCGCGTCGGACAGCCTGCTGCCGATCGAACGCGTGGTGGAAATGGCGTTCAAGTGCACCAGGGCGCTGGAGTTCGCGCACCGCCTGGGCATCACGCACCGCGATATCAAGCCGGCGAACATCCTGCACGCGGGCGGTTCGGACGTGAAGATCACGGACTTCGGCGCGGCCCTCAATTCAGCATCGGAAACCACGCAGGTGGCCGCGATCGGGTCGCCGGCCTACATGTCGCCGCAGCAGGTGAAAGAACACCCCCTCGACCACCGCACCGACATCTACTCGATGGGCGTGGTGATGTACCACCTGCTCACGGGGCGCCTGCCTTTCCAGGCCAGCAACAACTTCAGCCTGATCTACCAGATCACCAACATGGACCCGCCGGCGCCGTCTTCGCTCAGGCCGGAGATTCCCACGCGCGTCGAGGCCATCATCCTGCGCGCGATGGCGAAAGAGCACGATGACCGCTACCCGGACTGGGAGGCGTTTTCGCTCGATCTCGCGGACGTGTTCCGGTCCGAGTATGTCGGCGCGACAAAGGAAGAGTTCGCCGACACGGACAAGTTCGAGACGCTGCGCACGCTCTCCTTCTTCGAGAACTTTACCGATGCGGAGCTGTGGGAAGTGGCGCGCATGTCGTCGTGGCGCACTGCGACCCCGGGCGAGCTCCTGATGAAGGAAGGCGAGCCCGGCGACTTCTTCTGCATCCTTGCCGAAGGCGAGGTCAAGGTCACCAAGCACGGCAAGCTGCTCAACCTGCTGCGCACGGGCGAGGCGTTCGGGGAGATGGCCTACCTGTCCAAGTCCGCACCGGTGCGCGTCGCGGACGTGACCGTGATGAACAACGCCAAGATCATCTCGATCCCCACGTCCAACCTCGAGCAGGCCTCCGACCCCTGCCGCCACAAGTTCGACCGGGCCTTCATGGAAATTCTGGTCGAGCGGCTGACCATGGCCAACCTCCGGCTTTCGGGCGTATAGGTCGTCCGCCGCCATGTCCGCGGACGCGCCCGACCCGCAGCCTGCCCCCCTGCCCGAGCGAGTCGGGAAGTACCCGGTCGTCAGGAAGCTCGGCGAAGGGGCGACCAGCGAGGTGTACCTCTGCCGCGACCCGTTCAACGACTGTGAGGTTGCGGTCAAGCGGATCTTCCCGGAGGCGCTGCGCGACAGCGCCCGCGGAGGCGTCTACCGGAAGCTCTTCCTCGCCGAGGCGTCGCTCGCCGGCAAGCTCTCGCATCCGCACATCGTGGCGATCTACGACGCGGTGATCGAGGATGATTCCGGCTACATCGTCATGGAGTTCGTGCCCGGCGGGACGCTCGAGCCGCGCACCGCGCCGGACAACCTGCTGCCGATCGACAAGATCGTCGAGATTGTCTTCAAGTGCACGCGGGCCCTGTCCTACGCCAACCAGATCGGCGTCACGCACCGGGACATCAAGCCCGGGAACATCCTGATGTCCGGGCCGACCGACATCAAGATCTCCGACTTCGGGCTTGCCCTGTCCGCCGGGACCGACACCACCCATGTGACCGGGGTCGGCTCGCCCGCCTACATGTCCCCCGAGCAGATCCGCGAGCAACCGCTCAACCAGCAGACCGACATCTACTCGCTGGGCGTGGTGATGTACCAGCTGCTGACCGGCCAGCTGCCCTACCAGGCCTCGAACAGCTTCAGCATGATCTACCAGATCACGACCACCGACCCCGCGCCGCCTTCCACGCTGCGCGAAGGCATCCCCATGTCGGTCGACCGGATCGTGCGCAAGGCCATGCAGAAGGACCAGGCCCGGCGCTACCAGGCCTGGGAGGATTTCGCCAAGGACCTGGCCGAAGCCTTCAAGACGGAGAGCTTGGCGCGAAAGACCGAGGAATTCGCCGACAGCGAGAAGTTCAACGCGCTGCGCTCGATGGGCTTCTTTCGCCGTTTCTCGGATCCGGAACTGTGGGAGGTGGTGGCGGTCGGCCGCTGGGAAAAGGTTGCCGCCGGCGCGATCCTGATGCGCGAAGGCGAGGCCGGCGAGCATTTCTGCATGCTCGTGTCCGGCGAGGTCAAGGTCACCAAGAACAAGAAGCTGCTGAACGTGCTTGGCGCCGGCGAATGCTTCGGGGAGATGGCCTACCTGGCCGAATCCGGCAAGGTGCGCGGCGCGAGCGTCGCCGCGAACGGTGAGTCGCGCATCGTGCGCATCAACGTGGCCGAACTCATGAACGCGAGCGAAGCCTGCCGCCTGAAGTTCGAGCGGGCATTCATCGCCATCCTGGTGGAGCGGCTCAACCTCGCGAATACGCGGCTGACCAGCGCCTGAACTGCGTCAAGCCACCGAAGAGGTTCTCCAGCCCGGTGAGACCTTGAGCAGAGGGAAGAGGACTACCACTGAGGTGCGGCCGCACCTTCGGTCGTTGGGCGAGAGAGCCCTAGCGTTTCGCGCGTCGCTCGCGCGCCTGGACCTGGATCTGCGGCCAACGAACGTCGAGAAACCTGCGGTTGGAGACCAGGTTCAGCGGAACCGCCTCGAGCGGGTCGATGCCGAAATTTCCAAATGCAAACCTGCCGGCCGCCCCAAACGCCATCTTCGCCACGCCCTCGATCGCTTTCAGGGCGAGCCGTTCTTTGCCTGCTTCCAGCACGGATTCGACATAGCGCCCGACGATCCGCGCGGCCAATTCGGCCTGCGCCGCGCCGGCTTCGCCCCTTTTCTCCGCGACTTTGTGCAGGTTCTCGAGACGGCTCCGGAGGCAATCGAGGGGATGCATCGCCTTGAAACGCGCGCGGCCCAATGCCACCTCCTGGGCACGTCTTCGTATGCCATGGCCGTCATCGAATCCAACAATCCTGTGAAGGACATCGATATTCAGGGACTCGTCTTCCGAAAGGTTGATCCTGATCTGCCCCACGAGCGCAGTGAGTCCTCGCCGATGAGGAAACAACGCCGCACCCTGCGTGCCGCCTGCCATGCGTGTCACGTCCGTGCGGTTGCCCAGAAAGTCGCAGTCTTTCGTTACGTAAGAGCCCAACTCGGCCGGAACCGGAACATTGAAGAAAGCGGCCCAGAAAGCGACCGCCTGCCCGCCTACGAGAACTGCGTCCTGCGCTAGCGCGAGTAGTTTCTCCAACTGGGCCCGATCGAACGCGGCTTCGACGCGCGCACGCTCAGTCATCGAAATCCACGTCCTTGAATCTGACGATCGCGGTCCGCGCGAACTTGGGCGGGATCAGATACATCGACTCGGGCGTCGCCTCTCCGCTGACGACCGCCGCGCGGTCGCGCCGCTGGCGCTGGCGCTTCTCGGCCCACATTCTCGCCTCCGGGACGCTGCGCGCCGCCTGCACCTTCGTGCCCGACGCCTGTTTTTTCGCCCGCGGCCCTTGCAGCGCGCGTTTGAGTTCGTCGGCGCTCAGGCCGCTTGCCTCGAGCGATCTGCCCAAGGCGCACCAGTACTCGATCTGCATCGCAATCGACCGGTGCATGAGCGTGGACTCCAGCGTCGCGTGCTCGAACAGCGGATCCGAGATCCTGACCGACTTCGCCATCAGCGCCATCCCGGTTGGGTGTGGATTGATGTGGCATTTTACCACATCAATCCGAGCGCCTGCAGTAGGCTGAATATGGCGGCAATTGCCTGTGGGTCAGGGCGACCGAACTCAGGCGAGAACGTTAGTCGCGTTCGCCTTTAGGCAAAGAAAAAGCCCCGACTGATGCGGGGCTTTTTTCCGCCATCCTGATCGCGCTACTAAGCGGATTGCTTGGCGACAACCGGCTCCAGCAACTTCTGCAGTTCGCCCGACTGGTACATCTCGCGCAGGATGTCCGAACCGCCGACGAACTCGCCGTTGACGTAAAGCTGGGGGATCGTCGGCCAGTTGGCGAATTCCTTGATGCCCTGGCGGATGTCCGGGTTCTCGAGGATATTGACCGTAAATGCGCTCCTGACGCCGCAGGCGCTCAGGATCTGGATCGCGGTCTGGGAAAACCCGCACTGCGGGGCCTGCGGCGTGCCTTTCATGTACAACACGACCGGATTGCCGGCGACCTGCGCCTTGATGACGTCCTGAACACTCATGATGGCCTCGCAAACTTGATCAAATTACTCGGGATTGTACTGGCCGAAACTGATGCGTGCAATACCTGCCAGGTCGGTGCGTGAGGCGACGGATCCAAGGCCTGCGGCCAAGAGCAAACCTCGCACCGCTGAGTCCTGTCCTTGGCCATGCTCGATGGCGATCCATCCGCCGCGTTGGAGGTGTGCAGGCCCCGCTGCGGCGATGATACGAATTGCGTCCAGCCCGTCGACGCCGCTGACCAACGCCATCCGCGGCTCGAAGCGCACATCGCCCTCGGTCAGATGCCGATCCCCGTGCGCCACGTAGGGCGGATTGGACACGATGAAGTCAAAGCGCCGCCCGTTCACGGGCACGAACCAGTCGCCCTCGAGGAACTCGACTTGCAGGCCCAGCCGGGACGCATTTTCCTGCGCAACCGCGAGCGCGGCAGCACTTCGATCCACGGCGACGACACGCGCCTCCGGATGCTGCTTGCGGATCGCCAGCGCAATCGCCCCCGACCCCGTGCCGAGGTCGAGCACCGCGCCGCCGGCCGGCAGGGCTTCCTGCGCAAAATCGACCAGCAATTCGGTTTCAGGGCGCGGGATCAGGACATCCGGCGTCACGCGGAGCGTCAGCTCATGGAACTCGCGTTCGCCCAGCAGGTAGGCAATCGGTTCACCATCCTTCCTGCGCGCCGCCAGGCCGGCAAACGCCGCTTCGTGCGCGTCGCTCAGGATTGCTTCGGGATACGCAACTAATCTGGTACGCGCCAGGCCGGTGGCGAAGGCGAGGAGCATCCTCGCTTCCGCTGCATCGATCCCGGCCCCGGCGAGGGCTTGGGCCGCGGTCAGGCTCATGGTCACGCCAGCGCGCGCCCGCCCGCCTGCTCGGCCGCGAGCTCGGCCAGTTGCTCGGCCTGCAGCTCAGTGGCCAGCGCATTGACCACGTCGTCGAGCTCGCCGTCCATGATGCGGTCCAGCTTGTAGAGCGTGAGGTTGATGCGGTGGTCGGTGAGCCGGCCCTGCGGGAAGTTGTAGGTCCGGATCCGCTCGGAGCGGTCGCCGGAACCGATCAGGGACTTGCGCTTCGCGGCGGTCTTGGCCGCCTGGTCGCGCATCTGCTGGTCCTTGATGCGCGCCGCGAGCACTGACAGCGCCTGGGCCTTGTTCTTGTGCTGCGAGCGGCCGTCCTGGCATTCCACGACGATGCCGGTCGGCAGGTGCGTGATGCGCACCGCCGAATCGGTCTTGTTGATGTGCTGGCCGCCTGCACCCGATGCGCGGAAAGTGTCGATGCGCATTTCCGCCGGATTCAGCACCACGTCGTCGATCTCGTCGACTTCCGGCATTACGGCGACGGTGCACGCCGATGTATGGATGCGTCCCTGCGATTCGGTGACCGGCACACGCTGCACGCGGTGCCCGCCCGACTCGAACTTGAGCTTGGAGTAGGCGCCCTGCCCGATCAGCTTCACGATCACTTCCTTGTAGCCACCGAGTTCGGAGCTGCTTTCCGAAACGATCTCGACCTGCCAGCCCTGCCGTTCGGCGAACCGCGTGTACATGCGCAGCAGGTCGCCGGCGAACAGGCCCGACTCGTCGCCGCCGGTGCCGGCGCGGATCTCGAGGAACGTGTTGCGATCGTCGTTGGGGTCCTTCGGCAGCAGCGCCTTCTGCAACTCCCCCTCGAGGGATTCCATGCGCTCTCGAGCCGCCTTGATTTCCTCGTCGGCGAAGCTCTTCATCGACGGGTCGGAAGCCATCTCCTTCGCCGCCTCGGCATCGCCCTCGGCCTGCCGGTAACTCGTGTAGAGGCCGACCACGGCCGACAACTCCGAATGCTCGCGAGCGAGCTTGCGAAAACTGTCCATGTCCTTGGCGGCGGATTCCTCCGACAGCAGGCGGTCGAGTTCCTGCAGCCGGGAGGCGAGCTGGTCGAGCTTGGCGCGTAAGGACGCTTTCATGGGCGAGCCATGGCAGGGAAGCCGGGAGGGAAGCTAACGCTTGACGTGGAAAAGGCGCGCCACGAGGTCCGTGAGCGCGCGACGCTCGTCGCCCTGCGCGTCGTTCAGCGCCTGGGTCGGAGCATGCATCAACTTGTTCGTAAGGCCCTGCGAAAGGGCTTCGAGCACCTGCTTGGGGTCATCGCCCCGGGCCAGCAACCGCAGGGCGCGATCGACCTCATGTTCGCGCGCCTGCTCGGCGTGCTCGCGCAGCGCGCGGATGACCGGGACGGTCTCGCGGGTTTCCATCCAGTGCATGAACTGGCCGACCTGGGTCTCGATGATGGCCTCGGCCTGCTCGACCGCGGACTTGCGCGCGTCGAGGTTGGCCGAAACGATGGCGGACAGGTCGTCCACCGTATAGAGGTAGATATCGTCGAGCTCGCCGACCTCGGCCTCGATGTCGCGCGGCACGGCGAGGTCCACCATGAAAATCGGCCGCCGGCGGCGCGCCTTGAGCGCGCGTTCGGCGAGACCCTTGCCGAGGATCGGGAGCGAGCTGGCGGTACACGACACCACGATGTCGTACTCGTGCAACTGGTCGGGAATCTCGCGCAGCTCGATGCCACGTCCATTGAAGCGATGCGCGAGCGAGGTCGCGCGCTCGAGTGTCCGGTTGGCGACCGTGAGCCGCGCCGGCCCCTGTGCGGCGAAGTGGGTGGCACACAGCTCGATCATCTCGCCCGCACCGATGAAGAGCACGTTCTGCTCGCCGATCGAGGGGAAGATGCGCGCGGCGAGCTTCACCGCGGCCGCGGCCATCGAAACGCTGTTGGCGCCGATCTGCGTGGTCGTGCGCACTTCCTTCGCCACCGCGAAGGATTTCTGGAAAAGTTTGTGCAGCGTGGCGCCGAGGGTCCCTGCGGACTCCGCGGCGCGAACCGCATCCTTCATCTGGCCGAGGATCTGCGGCTCGCCCAGCACCATGGAATCGAGGCCCGAAGCCACCCGAAATGCGTGCCGCACGGCCTGCTGCTCGGGCAGGGTGTAAAGGTAAGGCGCCAGTTCGCTGGCCGGCAGCCGATGGTATTCGGCCAGCCAGTCGGCGGCGATCTTCGGCTGCTCGGCTGAAACGTAGATCTCCGTCCGGTTGCAGGTGGACAGGATCGCGGCCTCCTTCACCGGGCGCGCACGCGTCAGTTCGCCGACCGCGCGCGACAACGCTTCTGTGGCGATCGACACCTTCTCGCGGATCGCGAGGGGCGCGGTCTGGTGGTTGAGGCCTAAGGCAAACAGCGTCATCGGTACCGGGTCGGGGCGCGCGAAGCCCTGCAAAATCAAGCCTCTATTATACGCCCGGCAGCAAAACGGCCGCCGCTACCTGCAGCACCCTTGAGGTGGATCAAACGCCGCACCAATCCCGGATGATGTCTTCGTAGATGGCGACCGACTCACGGATCCGTGACATCCGGCAGTATTCGTCGGTCTGGTGGGCCATCGAAGGTTCGCCCGGCCCGAGGATGACCGTGGGCGCGCCGCGCCAGGTCTTCAGGAAATTGCCCGCATCGCTGTTGTAGCTCACGGTGCGTGGCTCGGGCTTCTCATTGAGCGTCTTGGCGCAGATCTCGTAGACCCGCTGCATCCAGGCGTGCTCGGGCTCGGTCCACACGGCCGGCATGTCCTGGAACACGTCGAGTTCGGCTTCGTCGCCAAGCAGGTCGCGCAGGCGCTTGAGCACAACGGCGTGGTCCATGCCAACGATCGAGCGCACATCCACGCCCAGCACCGCCTCGTCAGGCACGGAGTTGATGGTCTGCCCGGCATGGAACATCCCGACGTTGATCGACGGGCCGCCCATCACCGGGTGCGGGTGGTCGTGGAATTCGAACTTCTCGATCTTGCAGGCCGCGTGCGCCGCCTTGTAGATCGCATTGACGCCCAGGTGCGGCATGGATCCGTGCGCAGTCACGCCGCGGAATTTCGCCCAGAACTTCATCGAGCCCTTGTGGCCCACCGCGGGATAGTTGGACGTCGGCTCGCCCACCACCATCGCGCCGGCGCGACCGAGGAGCCCCTCGACCTGGATCATGTGCTTCGACCCGATGCAGCCGCCTTCCTCGGCGGCCGTCAGGACGATGACGACGCCGGCCGTCGGCCGCAGGTGGCCGGCCAGGTTCTTCGCCGCAATCAGGATGCCGGCCACGCCGGCCTTCATGTCCGAAGACCCGCGGCCGTAGAGCTTGTCGCCGTCGGTCTCTCCGGAGAAGGGATCGTGGCTCCACTTGGCCGCCCCCAGGGGGACGGTGTCGATGTGACCGGTCAGGCAGAGCGGCGCCTTGGCGTCCGTCCCACCCAGCCGCGCGATCACGCTGGTGCGCTGGTCGGCGTGCTCGTAATAGCTGACCGCGTAGCCCCAGTCTTCCAGCAACCGGCCGATGCGCCGCGCGCAGTCGCGTTCGTTGCCCGGCGGGTTGATGGTGTCGAGTTGCAGCAGGTCCCGGGTGAGGGAGATTTCGTCGTTTGCGTTCATGGTGCGGATTCTACCGGGGACGCGCGCTGCAGTGCGGCGCGCGTGTTGCGCTGCATGATTGACCATATGCGCACTTGATCATATATTTCCACGAACCTCTTCAGCGTCAGGATCCGTAGATGGACGAACTCGACCCGGTTTTCGATGCGGTAGCCTCGTATTTCAGCGTGCTGTCCGAGCCGACGCGGTTGCGCATCATGCATGCCCTATGCGAGACCGAAAAATCCGTCTCCCAGATCGTCGAGGAAATCAGGTCTACGCAGACCAACGCTTCCCGCCATCTGAGCCTGATGTACCGCAGCGGGGTGCTCGCCCGCCGCAAGGAAGGCAGTCAGGTCTACTACCGCGTCGCCGATGCATCGATGATCGAAGTCTGCCGCACCGTATGCAACCAGATCGCCGGAAGCATGGACGAGAAGAAGCCGCTGCGCCGCGAACTGCTGCGCCTGCTGCCCCCTCCCAAGAAGCGCGCCGCATGAGCGCGCCCCGCCAACCGGCCGGCCGCGTCAGGCCGGCACCCGAGCAACGGCGCGCGTTCCTGCGCAAAGCCATTGCGCTCGGCGGCGGCGCGGCGGCAAGCGCGCTTGCTGGCGGGGCACGCGGTGCGCAGGGCGACCCCGCGATCCTGAAGTTGCCGGCCCATTCGACCGGGCTGGGCAAGCCGGTCGCTTCCGACGGCTACGGCTCCCCCTCACAGTACGAACGAAATCTGCAGCGCCGCGAGAGCCCCGGGCTCACTCGCGTGCCCCAGGCTTCGGTGGCCTTTGCGCCGCTGCAAGGCATGTTCGGCATCATCACGCCGAGCGGCCTGCATTTCGAGCGCCATCACCAGGGCTGGTGGGACATCGACCCGGCCCAGCATCGGCTGATGGTGATGGGCATGGTCAAGAACCCCAAGGTCTACACCATGGACGACCTGATGCGCCTGCCGTCCGTGTCGCGCATCCACTTCATCGAGTGCGGCGCCAATACCGGCATGGAATGGGGCAACGTGGCGGTACCCACCGTCCAGTACACGCACGGCATGCTGTCCTGCTGCGAGTTCACCGGCGTCCCCCTCTCGGCGCTGCTCGACGACTGCGGATTCGACTCGAAGAACGCGAAGTTCGTCCTTGCCGAAGGCGCTGACGGCTCGGGCCTCACGCGCACCATCTCGATGGACCGCGTCCTGGATGACGCCATCGTCGCCTGGGGCATGAATGGCGAAATGCTCCGCCCCGAGAACGGCTATCCCCTGCGCATGGTCGTGCCCGGCGTGCAGGGCGTGTCGTGGGTCAAATGGCTGCGCCGCATCGAAGTGGGTGACCAGCCGTGGCAGACGCGCGAGGAGGTCATGCACTACATCGACCTGATGCCCGACGGCCTGCACCGCCAGTATTCGTCGATCCAGGAGGCCAAGTCGGTCATCACCACGCCTTCGGGCGGGCAGGCGCTCTTGGGCAAGGGCTTCTACAACGTCACGGGGTTGGCGTGGTCGGGACGCGGCCGGATCAAGCGCGTGGACGTTTCGGTGGACAGCGGGCGCAACTGGCGCACGGCACGGCTGGAGACCCTGGTCCTGCCAAAAGCCCTGACGCGCTTTTCGCTTGGCTGGACCTGGGATGGCGGGCCGGCGATTCTTCAGAGCCGCGCAATCGACGACACGGGTTACGTGCAGCCGAAGATCAACCAACTGCGCGCGGTGCGCGGCACCCGGTCGATCTACCACAACAACGCGATCCAATCGTGGAAGGTCGCCGAATCCGGCGAGGTGAGCAATGTACAAGCTTACTAGCCTGCTCCTCGCCGCCGCCCTCAGTACCGGGGTGGCCGCGCAGGGCAAGTATCCCGGCGTGGGCCGAACGGCTACGCCCGCCGAAATCAAGGCGTGGGACATCGACGTGCGCCCGGACTTCAAGGGGTTGCCGCGTGGTTCGGGCAGCGTGAAGAGCGGCGAGGAGATCTGGGAAGCAAAATGCGCCAGTTGTCATGGCACGTTCGGCGAATCGAATTCCGTGTTCGCGCCCATTTCCGGCGGGACAAGTCGCGCGGACATCGAGAAAGGCCGGACGGCTTCCCTGCTGAAGCCCGAGCAGGGCCGGACAACGCTGATGAAGCTTTCGCAGATATCCACGCTTTGGGACTACGTCAACCGGGCCATGCCCTGGAACGCGCCCAAGACGTTGAGCCCGAACGAGGTATACGCGGTAGTGGCGTTCATCCTCAACCTGGGTGAAATCGTGCCGGAAGACTTCGTGCTGTCGGATACGAACATCGCCGAGGTCCAGAAGCGCCTGCCCAACCGGAACGGCATGACGCGCGCGCACGGCCTGTGGGACCCCAAGGGCCGGCCCGACGTAAACAACACGGCCTGCATGAAGGACTGCACGATCGGTAAGGGCGTCGTGTCGCAACTGCCGGACTATGCGCGCTCAGCCCACGGCAACCTGGCGGAACAGGCGCGGACAATCGGACCCGTCCGGGGCGTCCACACGACCGCGGCCACGGGGTCGCCCACCAGCGCCCAGACGGGGAACCCGGCAAAAAACCTGGCCGAAAAATCGGGCTGCCTCGCCTGCCACGGCATCAGCACAAAGATCTTAGGCCCCGCGCTTCACGATATCGCGGCAAAATACAAGACTGACAGCGCTGCGGAGGCTCGCCTTGCCGCCAAGATAAAGGACGGGAGCCAGGGCGCCTGGGGCCCCGTGCCCATGCCGCCACATACCCACATCGCAGAAGATGACATCCGCGCGTTGGTCAGGTGGATACTGGGCGGCGCAGGTTAGGATACTCAGTGCAACAAGGAGAACTGGAATGAATCACAAGCGCAGAGAGACCCTCAAGGCCGGCGCGGGGCTGCTTGCCCTGCTGGCGGCCGCGGGCATCATCAGCCCCGGAGAGGCGCATGCCGCCGACTGGAACAAGGCCGCATTCGAAGGCAAGACCACGCAGGACGCGCTCAAGGCGCTCGGCGCCTCGGGGCCGGCGAATTCGACTGACATAGTCATCCGCGCCGCCGACATCGCCGAAAACGGCGCGGTCGTGCCGGTGGGCGTGGAGAGCAAGATTCCCGGCACCCAGTCGATCTCGATCCTGATCGACAAGAACCCGAGCGCGCTTGCCGCGAGCTTCGATATTCCCGCGGGCACCGATCCCCTGATTACCACGCGGGTGAAGATGGGCCAGACCTCGGACGTGTATGCCCTGGTCAAGGCCAACGGCAAGTTCTTCATGGCAAAGAAGGAAATCAAAGTCACCCTTGGCGGGTGCGGAGGCTGATATGGCAGACCCGATGCGCATACGCGCCGTGGCAAAGGACGGCTCGGTCAACGTGAAAGTGCTGATGAGCCACGAGATGGAGACCGGCCAACGCAAGGACAGCGCCGGGGCCATCGTGCCCGCGCACTTCATCCAGAGCGTCACTGCCGTGTACAACGGCAAGACCGTCCTTGCGGCCCAGTGGGGCCCCGCGGTGTCCAAGAACCCCTTCCTGGAGTTCAATTTCAAGGGCGGGCAGAAGGGCGAAAAAATCCAGATCACCTGGACAGACAACAAGGGCGACAAACGCACCGACGAAGCCGTGATCAACTGACAGCGGCCGAACCAAGGAGGAACAGGCAGGTGAAAAGCAAAGCGCATGCAGCCATTGCAGGCACGCTCGCGGGGTGCGCCCTGCTTGCCGCCTTTCCGCCCGGCGTGACGGCCCAGTCGTCGGCCGTCGATGAAATCGCCAAGTACCGCCAGCAACTCCAGGACGGCAACCCCGCCGACCTGTGGGAGGCGCGCGGCGAGGACCTGTGGAAGCAAAAGCGCGGGCCGAAGAAGGTTTCGCTCGAGGCCTGCGACCTCGGCAAGGGCCCCGGCGTGGTCAAGGGCGCGTATGCGGAGTTGCCGAAGCATTTCGCCGATGCGGACCGGGTCATGGACCTCGAAACGCGGCTCGTGCACTGCATGGTGACCCAGCAGGGCTTCAGCCAGGCCGATGCGACCCGGCGCCCGTTCGGCGCCGGCAGCAACCGCTCGGACATCGAGGCGCTCACCGCCTGGGTCACCGCCGAGTCCAAGGGCGTAGTCATGAACGTTGCGCTGAACCACGAAAAGGAAAAGGAAGCGTACCGGCTCGGCGAAAAGATGTTTTATTTTCGCGGCGGCTCGCACGACTTCGCCTGCGCCACCTGCCATGCCGAAACCGGCAAGCGCATCCGCCTGCAGGACCTGCCCAACCTGACCGAAAAGGCGGGCGCGCAGCTGGCCTACACCACGTGGCCCGCCTACCGGGTTTCACAGGGGGAACTGCGCACGTTCCAGTGGCGGCTGAACGACTGCTTCCGCCAGCAGCGCTTCCCTGAACTCAAATTCACGTCGGAGGCCTCGATCGCGCTGACCACGTTCCTCGCGCGCAATGCCAACGGCGCCGCGTTCAACGCGCCGGCCATCAAGCGTTAAGGAGATGACGATGAAACCCACCCCGTCCCTCCTCCTCGCCTGCCTGTGTATCGCCTCGGGCTGCGCAACGGTCAACGATGCGGAGGTCGCGCAGAAGGCCGTCGCCGTGATGAAGGCCTCCTTCAACGAGCGCGGCCAGGCGAAGCTCGACCGCCTCGACCAGGACGACGCGCAGAAGCTCTGCAGCATCCCGCCCTCGGCAAGCCTGCCCAAGGACGTCGCCGACGGCATCGAAAAGGCCAACCTGGCCACGATCAAGTACCCGGCCGACGGCAAGCTCCTCGGCAACTGGAAGGATGGCGAGAAAGTCGCCCAGAGCGGTATCGGCAAGCAGTATTCCGACAACCCGAAGGTTCCCGCCGGCGCCAACTGCTACGCCTGCCACCAACTCACCAAGGCGGAGATCTCCTTCGGCACGATCGGGCCGAGCTTGTACAACTTCGGCAAGCTGCGGGGCTATTCGGAGGCGATCCAGCGCTACGCCTACGGGAAGATCTACAACTCGCAGGCCTATTCGGCGTGCTCCAACATGCCGCGCTTCGGCCACAAAGGCATCCTGACCGAGCAGCAGATCAAGGACGTGACCGCCCTGTTGATGGATCCCGATTCGCCGGTCAACAAGTAACCGTGGCCGCCGGGGCTTGAACCGCCGCGAATTCCTGCAGGCACTCGCGGTCGCCGCGGCAAGCGGTCTGCCGTTGGGGGCCGCGCGCGCCCAGCGCGCCGGGTTCTACGACCTGCCGCGCTTCGGCAACGCGCACTTCCTGCACTTCACGGACTGCCACGCACAGCTGCTGCCGGTCCATTTCCGCGAACCCAACGTCAACCTCGGCGTAGCCGGCATGGCGGGCCGGCCGCCCCATCTCGTGGGCGAAGCGCTGCTCAAGACCTTCGGCGTGAAGCCGGGTTCGCCCAATGCCCATGCCTTCACTTACCTCGAGTTCGAGAAAGCCGCGCGCACCTACGGCAAGCTCGGCGGCTTCGCGCACATCGCCACGCTGGTAAAGCAGCTGAAGGCCTCGCGCCCGGGAGCGCTGCTGCTCGACGGCGGCGACACCTGGCAGGGCTCGGCCACCGCGCTGTGGACCAAGGGCCAGGACATGATCGAGGCGCAGAAGCTCCTCGGGGTGGACCTGATGACCGGGCACTGGGAATTCACCCTCGGCGCCGCACGCGTAAAGCAGGTCGTGGAGGGGGACTTCAAGGGCAAGGTCGAGTTCCTCGCCCAGAACATCAAGACCGCCGACTTCGGCGACCCGGTGTTCGCGCCGTATTCGATCCGGCAGATGAATGGGGTGCCGGTCGCCATCGTCGGGCAGGCTTTTCCCTACACCCCGATCGCCAACCCGCGCTACTTCGTTTCCGAATGGAACTTCGGCATCCAGGAAGAGGAGATGCAGAAGACCGTCGACGAGGCGCGCGCCAAGGGCGTGCAGGCCGTGGTGCTGCTGTCGCACAACGGCATGGACGTAGACCTCAAGATGGCCTCCCGCGTGCGCGGCATCGATGCGATCCTCGGCGGCCACACGCACGACGGCGTGCCGGCGCCGGTCATCGTGAAGAATGCCGGCGGCCAGACCATCGTGACCAATGCCGGATCCAACGGCAAGTTCCTCGGCGTGCTCGACCTCGACATCAAGGGCGGCAAGGTCGCGGACTTCCGCTACGCGCTGCTGCCCGTGTTCTCCAACCTGCTGCCGGCCGACGCCGCGATGCAGGGGCTGATCGAAAAAGTGCGCGCGCCGTACGCGGGGAGGCTCGCCGAACAACTCGCCGTCACCGAAGGCCTGCTCTACCGCCGCGGGAACTTCAACGGCACCTTCGACCAGCTGATCCTCGACGGGCTGATGGCGGCGAAGGATGCCGAGATCGCGTTCTCCCCGGGATTTCGCTGGGGGACGAGCCTCCTGCCCGGCCAGCCGATCCTGATGGAGCACCTGATGGACCAGACGGCCATCACCTACCCTTACACGACGGTCACCGAAATGACCGGGGAAACGATCCGTACGATCCTCGAGGACGTCTGCGACAACCTCTTCAATCCGGATCCTTACTACCAGCAGGGCGGCGACATGGTGCGGGTCGGCGGCCTGACTTATGCCTGCGACCCGAACGCGAAGATGGGCGGACGCATCAGCGACATGACGCTGAAGGGCCGGCCGCTCGAGGCCCCCAAAAAATACAAGGTGGCGGGCTGGGCACCGGTATCGGAGGAGGCCCGGCAGGCCGGCGGCGAACCGATCTGGGACCTGATGGCGAAATACCTGCGGGAGCGCAAGGTGGTGAAGCCGCTCGCGCTGAACCTGCCGCGCCTGAAAGGCATGCAGGGCAATCCGGGAATCGCCTGACGCGTCCTCTCCTCGCTATACTCGGCTCAATGCGGAGGACCGATGGGCTACGCACACACCGTCGGCAGCGTCACCTGGCGATTCGCCGACCTGAAGGACCTGCTGGCCAAGGCCACCCCACTGCGCTCGGGCGATGCCCTGGCCGGCCTCGCCGCCGCGACGGCCGAGGAACGCATCGCCGCGCGCATGGCGCTGGCCGACCTCCCGCTCGGCCGGTTTCTCGACGAGGCCGTCGTTCCCTACGAAAGGGACGAGGTCACCCGCCTCATCTTCGATACCCATGACCGGTCCGCCTTCGCCCCGGTGTCCCACCTGACAGTAGGCGATTTCCGCGACTGGCTGCTCTCCGACGAAACCACGCCGGACGTGCTCGCGGCCCTCGCTCCGGGCGTCACGCCGGAGATGGCGGCCGCGGTCTGCAAGCTGATGCGCAACCAGGACCTGGTCGTCGTGGCGAAGAAGGCCCGCGTGACCACCCGCTTTCGCAACACGATCGGGCTCCCCGGACGGCTCGGGATCCGGCTGCAGCCGAACCACCCCACCGACGACCCGAAGGGCATCGCCGCCTCCATGCTCGACGGCCTGCTCTACGGGTGCGGCGATGCCGTAATCGGCATCAACCCGGCGGGGGACGGGCTGGCCGCGTTCATGACGCTGTGGCGCATGCTGGACGAACTCATCCAGCGGTTCGGGATCCCGACGCAGTCCTGCGTGCTGACCCATGTGACCAACCAGATCCGCGGAATCGAGGCCGGCGCGCCAGTGGACCTCGTCTTCCAGTCGGTCGGCGGCACGCAGGCCACCAACGAGAGTTTCGGGATCAACCTCGCACTCCTCGCCGAGGCGCGCGACGCGGCGCTGTCACTGCGCCGTGGAACCCTCGGCGACAACGTGATGTACTTCGAAACCGGCCAGGGCAGTGCGCTGTCGGCCAACGCCCATCACGGCGTCGACCAGCAGACGCTGGAGGCGCGCGCCTACGGGGTGGCCCGCCATTTCAAGCCGCTGCTGACCAACAGCGTGGTGGGCTTCATCGGCCCGGAGTACCTGTACGACGGCAAGCAGATCATCCGCGCCGGACTGGAAGACCATTTCTGCGGCAAACTCCTCGGGCTCCCGATCGGGGTCGATGTCTGCTACACCAACCACGCCGAAGCCGACCAGGACGACATGGACACGCTGCTCACGCTGCTGGGCGTCGCGGGCGTGACGTTCGTGATGGGCGTGCCCGGCGCTGACGACGTGATGCTCAACTACCAGAGCACCTCGTTCCACGACGCGCTCTACCTGCGCAACGTGCTCGGCCTCAAAAGGGCGCCGGAATTCGAGGCTTGGCTGGAAAGGATGCGCCTGATCGATGAGGCCGGCATGCTGCTGCCGCACGGTCACGGCAACCGGTTGCTGGCTGCAGCCGCGGAGCTCGGGGCGCCGTGAGCCGCGACAAGCCCGCCGCCGTCGACCCCTGGGCCGGCCTGCGCCGCCTGACGCCGGCGCGCATTGCGCTCGGACGTGCGGGACCCGCCTGGCCGACGAGCGAAGTGCTGGCTTTCGGCCTCGCGCATGCCAGGGCGCGCGACGCGGTTCACCTGGCCCTCGACGTGGACGCGCTCGAGGCGCAACTGCGGGCGGAGGGATACGCGCCGCTGCGCGTCCAAAGCGCTGCCGCAGACCGTCCTACCTACCTTAGGCGTCCGGACTTCGGGCGCAGCCTGGATGCCGCAAGCGGTCGCAGGCTGGATGCCCTGCGCTCCCATCCCGAGCTTGCCGTGGTGGTCGCAGACGGGTTGTCGGCGCTCGCCGTGCAACGGCACGCCTCCCCGCTCCTCGCCGCGCTGCGCTTGCACTCCCCGGCCCGTTGGGGGGCCGTCCCGGTCATCCTTGCCACCCAGGCGCGCGTAGCGCTCGGCGACGAGATCGGTGAGCGCCTCGGCGCCGGCTTTGTGGTCGTGATGATCGGCGAACGGCCCGGCCTCTCCTCTCCCGACAGCCTTGGCCTTTACCTGACCCACGCTCCGCGCGTGGGGCGCACCGACGCCGAGCGCAATTGCATCTCGAACGTGCGGCCGGAGGGGCTGGGATACGGGGCGGCCGCCGCCAAGCTCGACTGGCTGGTGCGCGAGGGCCTGAGGCGCGGCCTCACGGGTGTCGCGCTGAAGGACGAGAGCGAGACTCCCATCCTGAAAAATGTATCTGTTTCAGTGCAAAATCACCCGGAGACCGGCTCCTGGAGCCGATCTCCGAAATAAATTTCAGACTTTCCTACTTCGGATCGGAGGACAGCTTGCCTCCCATGGCCCAGTCGGACTTCTTGATGTCCTCGAACACCACGTCGACCGACTCGGCCGTGCACTTCAGCGTACGGACCGCGTCGGCGGTGACTGCAGTGACAAATTCTCTTTTCTGCTCGATGGTACGGCCTTCGAACAGGCTGACTCGGATCATGGGCATGCGTGATTCTCCTTAGTTGCGGGCTTCGTCAAAAAACATTTACACTTCGCGGAACAGCTGCATCCGGTTCTTTTTCATGATCACCGAATGCGTGCCCTCGCCGATCACCACCATGCGCTTGGGCGCGGCGTTGACCAGCTGCAGGAACAACGTCTGCGCCATGATCTTACCTGCCCATGGCCTCGATGTAAGAAATAGCCGTTCGACGCACCGCAGAAGCGGTGCCCCGGCTAAACTGCCGACCATGGAACACCTCCTCTACCTTTCAGAAGCCGAAGTCGCAGGCACCTCGATTCCGCTCAACCGCCTTCGCGAAGTGGTTGCAGAGGCCTTCGCAGAGCAAGCCCGGGGCACCGCCCGCGCCGCCTCCAAGTCCGTACTGACGCTCGGATCCGGCCACGTCTTCCAGGCCAAACCCGCGGTGCTGCAGGCGTCCGGCTATGCCGGGATGAAATGGTTCGGGCTCGTGCCCGCCGCACAAACGACGGGACCGACGATCTGCAGCCTCATCATCCTCTCGGACATGAAATCTGGCGTGCCCCTTGCCGTCATGGGCGGCAACTGGATTACCGCCACGCGCACGGGCGCGATGACGGCGATTGCGGCGCAATCCCTCGCCCGCGCCGACAGCGAGACGATCGGGTTCGTCGGATGCGGCGTGCAGGCCTACAGCCACCTCGACGCGATGCGCCTGGTGTTGCCCCGACTGCGCAGCGTAGTCGCCTGCAGCCGGACTCTCGCGAGCGCCGAGAAGTTCGCCGCAGCAGCGCGCGCGCTGGGGTTGGAAGCGCGCACGACGACCACGCCGCGGGAGGCCGTCGAAGGCCTGGATGTGGTCATCACTACCGTTCCCGAGGGTGCTCCCACCCTCGAGTTCCTCGATACCGCCTGGCTCGCGCCCGGAGCCTTTGCAGCAGCAGTCGACCTCGGCAGGTCGTGGGACCGCACCACCCTGCGCGGCGTCGACATCCTCGCCACTGACGAACATGAGCAGACGAAAACGCTTGCTGCGATGGGGCGCATGAATTTCGGCGGCCCCTACGAAGCGGACCTTGCCGACCTGACGACCGGCGCGAAACCGGGCCGGACTTCGGCACAACAGCGCGCGATATTCATTTACTCGGGCCACGCCCTGGCCGACCTGGCGGCGGCACAAGTGGTCTACGAAACCGCGCTGCAGCGCGGCCTGGGCGTCAGGCTGCCGCTGTAAGCACCGGCCGCTTGGCCAAGAGGAAGAAGAGCGATCCGAGGATCGCGAGGATCGCGAGGACGGTGAATCCCATCCGGTAGTTGCCCGTGATATCGGCGAAGATCCCCGCCACGATCGGGCCGCCGATCTGCCCGATCACGATGATGAGCGCCGACAGGCCGAGGATCATGCCGATCGAGCGACGGCCGAAGTAGTCGGCCCGTATGGCCTGCATGAACGGGCCGCGCAGCCCCCATGCGCCGCCGTGCAGCAGGGCGAACGCGACGAGCATCCCGGTCCCGGTGGCATAGGTCAGCATCAGCAGGCCGGCGCCATGCATCAGCATGCACCCGGCCGCCAGCAGGCGCTTCTCGTACTTGTCCCCGATCCACCAGCCGAGCAGCACACCGCACACCTGCGATGCGGTCATCAGGGTGATGATCAGCGAGGCCTGCGCCAGCGTGTAGCCCAGCCCTTCCTTCATGTGCGTGATGGCGTGGACGCTGACCGCATAGACCACGAGCAGCGAAAAGGCGTGGCCCAGCGACAGCAACCAGAATGCGCTGGTACGCAGGGCCTCCCGCGTCGTGAATTCGCGCGCCCCCAGGGCGTCGGGTTCGCCTGCCTGGGCCACAGCCGGCGGCAAGCCGTCGATGGTCTCGCCGACGTCCTCGGGACGACGGCGGAACAGGCGCGCAAGCGGCCAGCCCACAAGGATGGCCAGCAGGCCCGAGCCGAACGCCGTGGCGCGCCACCCCCACGTCTGCATGGCCCAGGCGACAAGCGGCACGCAAACCCCGCCGAAGGCCAGGCCGAGCGAGAGCGCGGACAGTGCGCGCGCCCGGAATTTCTCGAACCAGTGGATGATCGCCACATTGATCGGGAAGAAGCCGCACAGGCTCGCCCCGAGGGCGATGACGAGGAATGCCCCATAGAACCCGACCAGCGACTCGATCTGGCTGAGGAGCATGAACCCGATCCCGAAGGTGACCACACCGATCCGGATCATGCCCTGCGGCCCGAACCGGTCGATGATCCAGCCAAGTGCCGGACCCAGCACGGCGGCCTCCATCGGCTGCAGCGCGGCTGCGCCGGACAAGGCGGTCTTGCTCCAGCCGAACTCGGCCGTGAGGAGCGCAAAATACGCGCCGAAGGCCTGGTGCAGCAGCCCAGCCTGCAGGAACTGGATGCCGCTCCCGGCAGCCACCATCCGCCAGCCGTAGAATATTTTCATGGGATTGGTGGCAGGATAGCGCAGGCGCCACCGGCTGCGGTGGCTGGTTCGCACTGATACGGGCGCGGGAATCCCCGGCGAACGCGCGCCGGCACCTGTCCGACGATCTGTTACCTTAGCGCCTCTTCCAGCAGACCCCACCTGTATGAGCACCCTACAAGATCGATTGCGCGCGCTCGGGCCCGCCGCGCTGCGGAACATCTGTCGCGGCATCGAGAAGGAAAGCCTGCGCGTGCGGCCGGACGGCGCACTCGCAGCGGATACGCACCCCGCCGGACTCGGCTCGGCGCTCAGCCATCCGCACATCACCACCGACTTCAGCGAATCCCAGCTGGAGCTGATCACCGGCGTGCACACCGGGGTCGAATCCTGCGTCGAAGAGCTCACCCGCATACACCAGGTCGTCTATCGCCACATCGGCGACCAGATGATGTGGTGCGCGAGCATGCCCTGCGGGCTGCCGGGCGATGATGCCATCCCGATCGGCCGTTACGGCAGCTCGAACGTGGGTCGCGCAAAAACGGTTTACCGGACCGGGCTGTCGTACCGGTACGGCCGCCGGATGCAGGCGATCTCGGGCATCCACTACAACTTCTCCCTCCCCGCGATTGCGGATCCGAACGTGGCGTACTTCTCGCTGATCCGCAATTTCCGGAGGCATTCCTGGCTGCTGCTCTACCTGTTCGGGGCCTCGCCCTCGGTGTGCTCGACCTTCGTTGCGGGCAGGAAGCACGAGCTCGAGGAACTCAAGCCCGGCACCATGTACCGCCCGCATGCCACGTCGCTGCGCATGGGTCCGCTGGGCTACCAGAGCGACGCACAAGGTTCGCTTGCCGTCAGCTACAACAGCCTCGACAGCTACGCCGCCTCGCTGCAGGACGCGCTGACGCGCCCTTACCCGGCCTATGAGGCGATCGGCATCCGCGAACCCGGCGTCCCCGGGGATGGCGTCGACAGCTACCGCCAGCTCGCGACCAGCCTGCTGCAGATCGAAAACGAGTTCTACGGCACGATCCGTCCCAAGCGCGTGATCCGGCAGGGCGAACGCCCGCTGCATGCGCTGCGGGAACGCGGCGTCGAGTACGTGGAAGTGCGCCTGATGGACCTCAACCCGTTCGAGCCGGTGGGCATCACGGCGGCCACGATCCGGCTGCTCGACGTGTTCCTCCTGCATTGCCTGCTGAGTGCAAGCCCGGACGACACGCCGCAGGAAATCGCCACCAATGCGCGTAACCAGCATCGCGTCGCGGCACGAGGGCGCGAGCCGGGGCTGCGGCTGGAGCGCAATGGGAACGAGATCGGCCTGCGCGAATGGAGTGGCGAAATCCTCACCGCCTGCGAAGTCATTGCGAACGCTTTGGACACGGCACACGGGGGCGCGGCATACCGCGACGCGCTGTCAGCCGCGGTTGCGACATTGGACGCCCCGGACGTCCTGCCATCGGCCCGGGTTCTCAAAGCGATGTCCGAAGAGCACGCCAACACCTATGTGCGGTTTGTGCTGCAGCAGTCCGGGCAGCACCGCGCATCCATCGAGGCGCTGGCACTGCCGGCCGACGTCGAGACGCGCTTTGCCCACATGGCTGCGGATTCGCTGCAGGAACAACGCACCATCGAGGCCGCCGACAGCCTGCCGTTCGAGGTCTATCGGCAGAAGTACCTTTCGCCGGAGCGGCTGGGGCTCTAAATAATTCCCCGGTCACGCAGGCCGACGATGGCTGCGGCGTCGTAGCCCAGTTCGGCGAGCAGGCGGTCGGTGTGTTCGCCGAGGAGGGGGGCGCGATGGCGGATCGCCCCTTTCGTCTCCGACATTTCAAGGGGCACGCGCCCCACCGGTGCTGGCTTTGGCAAACCCGGGTAGTCGAGCGGCTGGAACAGCCCGAGCGCCTGCACCTGGGGATGATCGAGCGCCTGCTGTGCGTTCAGCACGGGGCCACAGGGAATCTTCGCCGCACCAAGCACCTCCACCGCTTCGTGGCTCGTG
This sequence comes from Bordetella parapertussis, assembly GCA_945862265.1. Taxonomy (GTDB): domain Bacteria; phylum Pseudomonadota; class Gammaproteobacteria; order Burkholderiales; family SG8-39; genus SZAS-79. The sequence goes on along the minus strand of CAMAXP010000002.1, from coordinate 2,501 downwards.
CGGCCCTCGCACCATCGCTGCATCCGCTCATCGATCGGGGCAGCGTTCTCGCCCCGCGAAAAGTCATTCGCAAAGCGCGGGTCGGACAGCCATTCCGGCTCGCCCATGAGCTTCGCCCAGCGCTCGTAAAGCGGCTGGCCGGCGACCTGGCACAACACCCATCCGTCAGTGGTCCGGTAAACGTTGACCGGTGCCGCGACCTGCCCGCGATTGCCGGTAGGCACGCGATCGGCACGGGTCACGGCCTGCTCGATCAGCATCGAGTTGGTAAAGGTGAGCGCGGTTCCCAGCAGAGACCCGTCGACATGCTGGCCACGGCCGCTCTTTGCGCGCTCCATGAGGGCAGCCATGGTGCCGAAGGCGCAGTGCAGGGCCGTGCCGTAATCGACCCAGTTCACCTGCGCGCGATAGGGCTGGCCGGGTTCGCCCGTCATGTACACGGCCCCGGACATGGCCTGCGCGACGCCGTCGAAGCCTACGTACCGGGCCATGGGCCCGGTAGCGCCGAATGCCGAGCAGGTCGTGACGATGATGTCAGGCTTGACCGCGGCGAGGCTCGCGTAGTCGAGGCCCATCGCCGCCAGGCTCGGGCCGGGCAGGTTGGCAACGACCACGTCGGCGGTGCGGACCAGCCGGCGCACGACCTCGCGGCCCTCGGCGGTCATCGGGTCGACGGTCAGCGACAGCTTGTTGCAATTCAACTGCAGAAACAGGCTGCCTTCCCCGCCCGCGCTAATCGGCGCAACAAAACGATCCTCGCTGCCCTCGCGCTTTTCGATGCGGATGACCTCGGCGCCGTACTCGGCAAGCAGGGCCGCGCAATAGGGGCCGGCGATATAGCGCCCGAAGTCGAGGACGCGGATGCCCTCGAGCAGCGCTGTCTTGCGGTCGTTCATCGGGCCGGACCCGGCGTGCTCAGCCGCCGAGTTCGGCGATCTTCTTGCGCGCGAGTTCTACATAGACGCCCCTGGGGAACTGCTCGATGTAAAGCTCGAGCTCTTCAGGGTCGTCGCTGTCCTTCACTTCGCGCCAGAATTCCATCTCGGCCTCGGTGCCCTGCTGGCTGGCCTTCGGCGCGGACGGCGGTGCTGCGGGCGGAGGCGGGAGATGCACCACCTCGTTCGGATCCTCGGGCGGTTTCCCTTCGAGGATACGCTTGAGCGCCGCGGCAAAGCTGCCTGCGGTCTGGTAGCGATGATCGGGTTCCTTGGCAAGCGCACGCGCCACCACGCGGTCGATCTCGGGCGGCACCTGCACGATCGAGGAGGGCTTCACGGGGTCGTCCTGGACAATCTTCTTCGCGAGCGCCCACTGGGTTCCCTCGAACGGCTTCTGGCCGGTGAGGAACTGGTAGAAGATGATGCCGGCCGAAAAAATGTCGGTCCGGTGATCGATGGCCTGCCCCTGGATCTGTTCCGGCGACATGTAGGCCGGCGTGCCGACCATCGCGCCGGTTTGCGTGGCCTCGCCTTGCTGCGCCTCAGGGTCGACCACGCGCGCGACGCCGAAATCGGTGAGCTTGGCGTGCCCTTCGACGTCGACCATGATGTTGGCCGGCTTGACGTCGCGGTGGATGATCCCGGCTTCGTGGGCGAAATCCAGCGCCCCAAGCAGTTCCGACATGAGCCTGAACGCGGTCGCGACGTCGAATCTCTCGCCCGCGTCAAACCTGTCCTTGAGCTCCTTGCCGTTGATGTACTCCATCACGATGTAAGCCATGTCGCCTTCGGAACCGAAGTCGTAGACCTGCACGATGTTGCGATGGTTGAGGCGCGCGACCGCGCGCACTTCGCGCTCGAAGCGCTTCGAGTACATCCGCGCCATTTCCTCGTCGAGCTGCTTGACGAGAATGGTCTTGATTGCGACACGACGGTTCAGCCCCGGGTCGCGCCCGTCATAGACCAACCCCATCGCGCCCTTGCCGAGCACGCCTTCGATCTGGTACCTGCCGAGCGTCTTGGGTAGATCCATCACTTGTCTTTTAGTCCAATCTCACCAACGACAGATAGTACAAGGGGAGTGGTGGCCAAGGGCGGAATCGAACCACCGACACACGGATTTTCAATCCGCTGCTCTACCGACTGAGCTACTTGGCCATACGGGGCGCAACGGAGAATTCCGCTGTGCTGCGCAAGGGTGCGGATTATAAAGGAAAAAACCCGCGTCACCAAAGAAAAAGGCGCCGGCCTGCGGCGCCTTAAAGGACAAGCTGCTGCCCAAGGAGGGAGACACGACCAGTGCCACACGACAGGATCATGCGGCGCCGGACGGTCAAGGTCGAGCCTAGTCCAATCGCCTTAACCAGGGCTTGCATTTGTCTTTCATCATTCTGACGGGGAGTAGGTCATAGGGACTAGTGTAGTGCTTCGTAATTAATAGAACCAAATGCGTTTCGTCGAGTCCAACGATTATCAGAAGCGTTTTGGAGACGACGATGCGAGTGGCAAGTACGATCGAACTGGACGACGCGCAACGGGAGAAGCTGGTGAAGCTTGCGCATT
>CAMAXP010000001.1 GCA_945862265.1 Bordetella parapertussis | reverse complement strand
CTGACCACTGCAATCAAGGAGTACATCGATTTGCACAATAAAAATCCCAAGCCTTTCGTATGGACTGCCAAGGCCAATGACATCCTTGCCAAGGTCATTCGCGCCAACAGCCGCTTAAGTTCCAAACAGAACGAAGCACTACACTAGGGACGCCCCTCCGGACGATCAGCCGGTCTTCGCGATCTGCGCCGCGCGCTTGTCGGACACCGTCACCACATTCAGCTTCATCCCGATGGCGCGCCAGATCTCGCTCTCGGACTCGAACGCGGCCCCGGTCAGCGGCTTTTCGTCCAGCCACGACTGCGGGACTTCCACGGTAAACCCTGCGGAGTCGCCAGCCACCCCCAGGTGCGGCAGCGGCACGTCGGACCGGCTGCGCATCAGCAGCGCCGCCATGCGCAGAGCAAACACCAGCAGCCAGTCGGTGCCTTCGAGGCCGGCATCCTGCACCTTGCCAAGCTTGCCGCGATGCGCGAGCACGATGCGCGCAAGGCGCTGCTGCTCCATGCGCGAGAACCCCGGCATGTCGGCATTCGACAGCATGTAACTGGAATGCTTGTGGTACTGCGCGTGCGCAATCGACAGCCCCACCTCCGACAGGCGCGCGGCCCAGTCGAGCATCAGGCGGTCCGGGTCCGTGTCCTCGCCGGGTGGGCCGAACGAGTCGTAGAGCCGCAATGCAAAGGCGCGCACCCGCTCCGCCTGCTCGGAATCAACGTGGTAGCGGCGCATGAACTGGACGACCGTCGCCTCCCGCATGTCGCGGTGCTCGACGCGGCCGAGCAGGTCGTACAGCACCCCTTGGCGCAGCGCCCCGTCGGACACCTCCATCGACTCGATGCCCAATTCACTGAATACGGCGAGCATGATCGCCAGACCGCCCGGCAGCACCGGTGCGCGATCCGCGCGCAGGCCGGGCATGGTCTCGGTGTCGCACCGCTCGAGCCTGAGCAGGTGGCTGCGCAACCGGTCGAGGCCCTCGCGGGTGATGCCGCCTTCTGAAAAGCCGTACTGCACCGACAGGTCAGCAAGCGTCTTGGCGGTGCCCGAGGAGCCCACCGCCTCCTGCCATCCTGTTGCCCGGTATTCCTTGACGATGCCGGCGAGTTCCTGGCGGGCGGCAACCTCGGCCGCCTTCATGCCCTGCTTGTCGACGCGCCCTTCCGGGAAGTACTTGAGGCTGAAACTCACGCAGCCCATGTACAGGCTCTCGGTCAGCGCGGGCTCGAGGCCCGTCCCGATGATCAGTTCAGTCGACCCGCCGCCGATGTCGACGACGAGGCGGCGCTGCTCGCCCGCGGGCAACGAGTGCGCAACGCCGACGTAGATGAGGCGCGCCTCCTCTCGTCCGGCAATCACTTCTATGGGAAAGCCCAGCGCCTCGCGCGCCTCGCGCAGGAACTGCGGCGCGTTTTTCGCGACCCGCAGCGTGTTCGTGCCCACCACGCGCACCGCCTGCTTGGGGAACCCCCGCAGGCGCTCGCCAAACTTGGCCAGCGCCTCCATCGCGCGGGCCTGCGTCGCCCGGTCGATGCGCTTCTCGGCCGTCAGCCCGCCGCCGAGGCGGACGGCCTCGCGCAGCGAGTCGAGCGGGTAGATCTGACCGTCCACCACGCGACCGATCGCCAGGTGAAAGCTGTTGGATCCGAGGTCAATCGCGGCGAGGAGGTCGTGGCGGGGCATGCCCGACGTTAGCACTGCACAACGAACGCGGCAATGCGCCGCGCCCGCTCAAGAGCCACTGGTGTATGTCGAACGCGCGGGATCCGAGGCGTGGCGCATGTCGCGGCCGTCGATGGCGTAGATCACCTGCTCCGCGATGTTCTTCGCGTGGTCACCGATGCGCTCGAGCGACTTTGCGATGAACAGGATATCGAGCGCGGAGGAAATCGTGCGCGGGTCCTCGATCATGTACGTGATCAGCTGGCGCAAGATGCCGCGGAACGCGTCATCCACCGCCAGGTCGCGGTGCGCCACGCCTTCGGCGTCGCCAACTTCGAGACGCTCCAGCGCCGCAAGGGATGTGCGCAGCATCGCCAGCGCCATCTGCGAAATGCGGCGGACTTCGACATAGCGCGGCAGCATCGCCGCGCCCCGCGCAAAAATGCGGCGCGCCTGCAGCGCGATCTTCTTGGCCTCGTCGCCGACCCGCTCCAGGTGGGTGGTGATCTTGATCACGGCCATCAGCATGCGCAGGTCGCGGGCGGTCGGCTGCCGCCGGGCGATGATCTGCCCGACCAGCGCATCGATCTCCATCTCGAGCGCGTTGACCAGGCCTTCATGCAGCATGATCTGGTCGATCAGGGCTTCCGACCCGCTGCCCAGCGACTCGATGGCGTCGACCACCTGGCGCTCCACGCGCACGCCCAACTGCAGGACGCGGTCGTGGGCCAGGGCCAACTGTTGCTCATAGTCTGACGAAGTGTGGGGGGTATCGATCAAGGGGGAGTCCGGGGAAGGTTTGACGCACCGCAAACTTAACGCATGAATGTGACACTACGATTGCAGGAGAAGAGGTGTCACAAATCTGTCATCCCGGCGCGTTAGACTATTTCTTTATTGGCAATCCGGTCATGAAGCGTTCCTTTCCCCACGCGCACTTCCTCAACCGAGAACTCGGGTTCCTGGCCTTCAACCGGCGCGTCCTGGCCCAGGCGGCCGACGAGGCCGTGCCTCTGCTGGAAAGACTCCAGTTCCTGTGCATCGTTTCGTCCAACCTGGACGAATTCGTCGAGATCCGGGTGGCCGGCCTGAAGGAGCAGATCAAGCTCAACGTCCACGAGGCTGGCCCCGACGGCAAGGACCCGGTCGAAGTCTATGCACTCGTGGTCCGCGAGGTCCGGCTGCTGGTCGAGGCGCAGTACACGCTCCTCAATGAAATCCTGCTGCCGAAGCTTGCGGACGAAGGCATCCGCTTCCGCCGCCGCAGGGACTGGACCGCGCCGCAAAAACTCTGGATCCGGGATTACTTCTTCCGCGAACTGCTCCCGGTACTCACGCCGATCGGGCTGGACCCCGCGCACCCTTTCCCCAAGGTGCTCAACAAGAGCCTCAACTTCGCGGTCGAACTGGACGGGCGTGATGCGTTCGGCCGCAGCTCCGGCGCAGCCATCGTGCAGGCGCCGCGCGCGCTGCCGCGGCTGATCCGTCTGCCCGCCGAAGTCGCCGGCAGCGGCTATGACTTCGTGTTCCTCTCGTCGATCCTGCACGCCCATGTGGGTGAACTCTTCTCCGGGATGAACGTGCTGGGCTGCTACCAGTTCCGCGTCACGCGCAATTCCGACCTCTTCGTCGATGAGGAGGAGGTCACCAACATGCGCATCGCGCTGCAGGGCGAACTGCTGCACCGGCACTTCGGCGATGCGGTGCGGCTCGAGGTCGCCGACAGCTGCTCGGAGCACATGGCCGAATTCCTGCTGCAGCAGTTCGGCCTCGACGCCAACGACCTCTACCGGGTCGCCGGGCCGGTGAACCTGTACCGCCTGCGCGAAGTCCAGAACCAGGTGGAGCGCCCCGAGCTCAAGTACCCACCCTTCCAGCCCGGGCTGCCGGCGGCGCTTGAAGACAAGTCCGACCTCTTCGAGGTGCTGGCCAGGCAGGACGTGCTACTGCACCACCCCTACCAGTCGTTCACGCCGGTCATCAACTTCATCCGCACGGCGGCCACCGACCCGCAGGTCATCGCGATCAAGCAGACGGTCTACCGCACCGGCACCGACAGCGAGCTGATGGAGATCCTCATCGACGCGGCCCGCCGCGGCAAGGAAGTCACCGTGGTGGTGGAACTCATGGCGCGCTTTGACGAGGAGGCGAACCTCAACTGGGCGGCGCGCCTCGAGGAAGTGGGCGCCCACGTGGTCTACGGCGTGGTCGGCCACAAGACGCACGCCAAGATGTCGCTCATCGTGCGCCGCGAGGAAACCGCCGAGGGCGTGCGCAGCCTGAAGCGTTACGTGCACCTCGCCACCGGCAACTATCATCCGCGCACCGCGCGCCTCTACACGGACTTCGGCCTGATGACCTCCAACGAGGAAATCTGCGCCGACGCCAGCGATGTCTTCCAGCAGCTCACGGGCCTGGGCCGCGCGGGCAAGCTGCGCCATGTGTGGCAGTCGCCGTTCAGCCTGCACAAGGGCGTGGTGGCCGCCATCCGCAACGAGGCCCGCCTTGCGGCCGAGGGCAAGCCCGCGCGCATCGTCGCGAAGATGAATTCGCTGCTCGAGCCCGTCATCATCGAGGAGCTCTACGCCGCCTCCGGGGCCGGCGTGAAGATCGAGCTCCTCGTGCGCGGCGTGTGCGGGCTGAAGCCGGGCATCCCGGGGCTCTCGGAGAACATCCGCGTGCGCTCGATCGTCGGCCGGTTCCTCGAGCACTCGCGCATCTTCAACTTCCACAACGACGGCGCTGACGACACCTGGCTCGCCAGTGCCGACTGGATGGACCGCAACTTCTTCCGGCGCATCGAGCTGTGCTTCCCGATCCTCGACCCCGCGCTCAAGCGCCGCGTGATCCGCGAAGGACTCCTGCCCTACCTCGCCGACAACTGCCAGGCGTGGGAGATGGACGCAGACGGCGGATATGCACGCGTGAAGCCGCGGCGCGGGCGCAGGCGCTCGGCGCAGGAAGAGCTGCTCTACACGCTGGCCACGCCGTCTTGAACTTGAATTTTCGTAACCCGCCCAGGACAGGAAGACTCGCATGACAGCGACCATTGACCTGTCCCGCAATGAAACAGAAGGCGTGACCTTCCCCACCTTCCCCAAGGGCCAGCCGATCTTCTCTGCCGGCGATCAGGCCGAAGTGGTGTATGTCGTCCTGGAAGGGGAAGTAGAACTTTCCATCCGCGGCAAGGGGGTCGAGATCCTCGGACAGGGCGGCGTGCTGGGCGAGATGGCACTGCTGGAGCACTCACTCCGAACGGCCACCGCAACCGCGATAAGCGACTGCAAGCTGGTGGCCATCCCGGGGAAGCGCTTCCTCTTCATGATCCAGCAGACCCCGCACCTCTACCTTCAGATCATGCGCGTGATCGCCGAGCGACTTCACAGGATGGACTAACGTCTGTAGTTTGCCCGGTTGCCGACAGTAGAACGGCCTCGAGGCGCCGCACGACACGATCCCAACCCAGTTCCAGCGCCGCCTCGCGGGCCCGCGCACCAAGGACTCTTGCATTTAGCGGGTCCACAGCGAGTTCGGCTGCCAGCCCGATCCAGCCTTGCGCGTCTTCGCCCTTGGCGAGCAATCCGTTCCAGCCGCTTCGAATGTGCAGCCTGGCTGCGCCGTAGTCGAAGGCCACGACGGCCAGGCCGCTGGCCATCGCCTCGATGGTGACATTGCCGTAGGTCTCGGTGAGGCTCGGAAAAAGGAAGATGTCCGCCGAGGCATAGTGCTCGGCAAGGTCGGCGCCCGTACGCGTCCCCGCAAACACGATGCCGGGGCAGCGCTCCTCGAGCGACGCGCGCGCCGGGCCATCGCCGACAACGACGAAGCGCGCGCCGGGCGTGCTCCGACGGATCACCTCGAAAGCCGCGGCGAGGGCCGTGAGGTTCTTCTCCGGCGCCAGGCGCCCCACGTGCAGGATCACCGGCGTATCCGGTGTGGCACCCCAGGCGGCGCGCAGGCCGTGGCTCCGGCGCGCCGGATCGAACCGTCCCGTATCGACCCCGCGTGCGATGACTTCTACGTTGCGAAAGCCCGCATCCACCAGCGTGCAACGCATCGCATCCGTCGGGACCAGCGTGAAGAGCGTGCGATTGTGGAACTTGCGCAGGTACCCGAGGATCGGTTTCTTCAGCCAACCGATGCCGTAGTGGCGGCTGTAGGCATGGAAGTTGGTGCGAAAGTCCGACACCACGGGGATCTCCATCATCCTCGCCGTCTGCAACGCGGACCACCCGAGCGGCCCCTCGGTGACCACATGCACGATGTCCGGCCGGTGCAGCGACCACAGGCGCTTGAGCACCCGCTTGGCCGGCAGGCCCATCTTGAGGTCCGGGTACCGGGGGATGGCAAGGCCGCGGGTCAGGGCTTCGCTGAGGCCGGCATCGCTCCCCGGGGCATCGCCCCGTCCCTGGCGGGGACGCACCAGGTGGATCTGGTGGCCGAGCCTGCGCAGGCCTTCCACGAACTGCGCCGCCGAAGTGGCCACCCCGTTGATCTCGGGCGGATAGGTTTCAGTCACCACCGCGATCCGCAACGACCGGCGCATGACCTGAAGTTGCTCGACGAAGATCGGGGGCATGGTGCTCTGCACGGCCTCGAGGATCGCACCCGTATGCGTCCTGCGCGTGACAGCCGGATGACGTTTTTGTTTAACCCGCCGTCGCGAATTCGTAACGCAATCCGCGACGAATTGTCACGCTCCGTTCGTACCTTGCGGGTGTCCGGCGGCGCCTTGCCGCCCCAACCGAGAGGAACCGATGAAAGAGCTCCTGCGTACGCTTGAAGTGCAGCGATGGGACGACCACCGCTATTACCACCACAGCCGGATCAACCAGTCGCTGCACTTCGTGAGCGCGGCAAGCTTCCTGGCCGCGTACTGCCTGCTGTTCATCAACCCGGCCGTCGCCGCGCTGGTCGGCTGGCTGGTATCGATGACCACCCGCCAGGCCGGGCATTTCTTCTTCGAACCGAAGGGCTACGACGTGGTCAACCGCGCCACCCACGAGTACAAGGAAGAGATCAAGGTCGGCTACAACCTGCAGCGCAAGACCGTGCTGCTGGCCATCTGGGCCGCATCCCCCCTCGCCCTCGTTCTGGAACCGACCCTGTTCGGCTTGCTGGAAGCGCCGACCGGCAAGGAAGGATTCATCCTCAATGTCGGCCTGGTGTGGCTTGCACTCGGGATCGGCGGCCTCTTGTTCCGCACGGTGCACCTCTTCTTCATCCGTGACGTGAACACCGGCATCGTGTGGGCGATCAAGATCCTGACCGACCCGTTCCACGACCTGATGCTGTACTACAAGGCGCCGTTCTACCTCATGCGCGGGCAACTGATTGACCCGATGGGCCATCCGCCGCGCGGCTGAACCGGTGGCGGATCATCTCGCGCAGGATCCCGCGCCCGATCGAGCGATTGGTCAGCGCGGGATCCGACCACCACCAGCCCTCCGCCTTCATTGCGCGAGCAGCCGCCAGGAACCGGTCGGCAACCGCCTCGAAGTCGGCCTCGGTGTAGTTGAGGCTGAAAATGAACCGGCCCGTGCCGACCCAGCTCAGCGCGATGCCTTCGGCGCGCAGGTAGTACTGGAGCATCCAGTTGTAGCGCGAGGGTTGCGTATAGAAAACCGTCCAGATCGAAGACAGGTTCGCCACCCGCACCGGGATCGATTCCGCGGCGAGTCGTTCGTTGAGGCGGGCGGCGCGACCGTCCCACGTCGCATCGAGGTCGCGATACACCGCCTGCCCGGCCTCGGTTTCGAGGTGCTCGAGGAAGACCTGCATGGCCCCCATCACGTAGGGATGCGAATTGAACGTCCCGCGCGCGAAGCAGATGTCTGCGGGCCGATCCTCGCGAAAGCGGGTCATCCACCGGTGCGGGCCGCACACCGCGCCGACCGGGAAGCCGCCTGCCAGGGTCTTTCCGTAGGTCACCAGGTCGGCGCGCACGCCGAAGTATTCCTGCGCCCCGCCCATCGCCAGGCGGAACCCGACAAACACCTCGTCGAAGATCAGCACGATGCCGCGCTCCGTGCACACTTCGCGAAGCTGCCGCAGCCACTCGGTGTAGGCGGCGCGGTCGAAGCCCGCCTTGCGGCCGCTGGCGACCAGCGACCCGTCTCCGGGTGCGCTTGCGTTCGGGTGCAGCGCCTGCAAGGGGTTCACCAGCACGCACGCGATGTCGCGGCGCTTCCTCAGCACGCGCAGCGTGTTCTCGTTCATCTCGCTCAGCGTGTAGGTGTCGCGCGCCGGGACCGGGTTGCCCACGCCCGGCTGCACGTCGCCCCACCAGCCGTGGTAGGCCCCGCAGAAGCGCACGAGGTGCGAGCGGCGCGTGTGGTAGCGGGCGAGACGCACCGCCTGCATCACGGCCTCGGTGCCCGACATGTGGAACGACACCTCCTCGTGGCCGGAGATCTCCTGCAGCCGGCGCACGTTGTAGGCGACCGAGGGATGATAGGCGCCCAGCACGGGGCCCAGGTCGGCGGCGCGCGCGCTGCCCTCCGCCATGCACTTCTTGTAGAAATCGACCCCGAACACGTTCACCCCGTAAGAACCGGTCAGGTCGTAGAGCTGGTTCCCGTCGAGGTCCTCCACGCAGACGCCGGAAGACGAGCGGACAAACGAGCCCGCATCGAGGCGGCCGCGCACGAAGCGGCGGTACTGGAACGGCACCCGGTAGTTGGCGGTGAACTGCAGGTCGGACAGGCCGGCCCGCGCACCGGCGGTGACGCGCGCGGTCTCCGCGAACCGCTGCCGGTACAGGTCCGAAAGGCGCGCAAACCCCGTGTAGCGCAGCGCAGCCACTTCGGCGGGCGCGCCGTCGGAATCGAAAAAGCGCACGCCGTCGTACTCGTAGTACGGCACCTGGGCCGCTGCCAGCCGGCTCATGCGGGAGTGCCCCGCAAGCGACCGGTGCTTGGCCCGGGACAGCTCGAAGCGCTCGCGGAGTTTGGGAAAGAGGAGGGCCAGCACGGCCGTCCCAGTGGCAAAAATCGCAAGAGTGGTTTCCATGCCTGACTTTTACCGCAACCGGATTACGCCAACATGACCATGCGCGCCGCCTTCGCCCGCCTCCTGCAGCAGGATGACCTGAACTTCCTGCTGACCAATCGCATCCCGCGCCGGGCGCTCACCCTCTTCATGGGCTGGTTCAGCAAGATCGAACAGCCCCTCATCCGGGATTTCTCGATTGCGGTCTGGCGCTGGTTCGGCGCGCTCGACCTCACCGAGGCACGCAAAAGCACCTTCACCAGCATGCACGACTGCTTCATCCGCGAACTGAAGCCGGGGGCCCGGCCCGTCGATCCCGATCCGAACTTCCTCGCCAGCCCCTGCGACGCCATCGTCGGTGCTTCCGGCCGCGTCGAGGACGGGATGCTGATCCAGGCCAAGGGGTTTGCGTACCGCCTGCAGGACCTCCTCTGCGACCCCGCGCTCGAAGCGCTGTACCGCAACGGGACTTACGTGACGCTGCGGCTGCGCTCGAACATGTACCACCGGTTCCACGCGCCATGCGACGGCCGCGTGCGCGAAGTCACCTACATCTCCGGCGACACCTGGAACGTGAACCCGATCGCGCTGAAGCGGGTGGAAAGCCTCTACTGCCGCAACGAGCGCGCGGTCATCCGCACCGAACTGGCGGGCTCAGGCCACGTAGTGACGCTGGTGCCCGTGGCCGCGATCCTCGTGGCCAGCATCCGCCTTCACTTCCTCGACGTGCTGCTACACCTTCGTTACCGCGGCCCCAACCGGATCGCCTGCGATGCGTCCTTTCGCAAGGGCGACGAACTGGGCTGGTTCGAGCACGGCTCCACGATCATCGTATTCGCGCCCGCGGGCTTCGCCTTGTGCGACGGCATCGCCGAGGGGACGCAGATCCGCATGGGCGTCGCGCTGCTGCGGATTCCCACCTGGCTGCCTGAACAAGTCGGGCTGGGACCCGGCTGATTCGTCCTGCTCCCAGTGGACCAGCTCGATGCGCCCGTCGAGGTGCTCGAGCACGGCCGAGCAACTGTCCACCCAGTCGCCGCAATTGATGTAGCGCACCCCTTCGATGTCCTTGATCGCGGCACTGTGGATGTGCCCGCAGATCACGCCATCCATGCCGCGGTTGCGGGCATGGTGCGCGACGCTGGCTTCGTACCCGTAGATGAAATCCAGCGCGCCCTTGACCTTGCGCTTGGCATATCCCGCAAGCGACCAGTAGCCGGGCTTGCCCAGCTTGCGGCGAACCCAGGACAGCAGGATGTTGATCCGCACCAGCACCGTGTACGCGACGTCCCCCAGTTCCGCCAGCCAGCGGTGGTAGCGCGTGATCTGGTCGAACTCGTCGCCGTGGATCAACAGGTAGCGGCGGCCGTCTGCGGCCACGTGCACGGCCTCGCGGACCACATGGATGTCGCCGAACGCGCTGCCCGCGTACTCGCGCAGGGCTTCGTCGTGGTTGCCCGGCACGAACGTCACCCGGACGCCGTGGCGTGCGCGCTTGAGCATCTTCTGCACGAAGGTGTTGTGAAGCGCCGGCCAGTGGATCTCCCGCGCGAGCGCCCAGAAGTCGACGATGTCGCCCAGCAGGTAGATATGCTCCGACTCGTGTGCGCGCAGGAAGGCGAGCAGGTGGTCGGCCTGGCAGGCGCGCGTGCCCAGGTGGATGTCCGACAGGAAAATGGACCGGACCCGTGTGGCTCCCGGGTCTGGATGCCCGAACGGGTCAGCCGACCCGTTTTCTGCCGACATAGAGGTAATAGGGTGCTTTCAATGCAGGAAGGTAGGGCACCGGCGCGAGACGCTCTTCACACACCACCGGGTCCGTGCGCCGCATCAATTCGGGCAGGTGTTCGGCGCTGAGGTGCACACCGTCGTGGCCGAACCAGCGCGGCCAGAAGCGGCGCGCGGCCCAGCCATGGCGCGCGCCTCCGGGCCGGGGCACGTCCGGCGACACGTAGAAATCCACCACGCCCAGCAGTCCGCCCGGCCTCAACATGCGGATGGCGTTGTTCATTGCGCGCCGCCAGTCAGGGATCATGGTGAGCGAGTAGGAGAACACCACGCAGTCGACCCCGTATTTGCTCGCCCACGCCGGCCGGTAGGTCGTGGCATCGGCCTGCACCGCCGTGACGATCCCGGGCCAGCGCTCGCAGCGTTTCCTCGCCTGCGTAAGCAGCGACGGGCACAAGTCGACCAGTTCGAACCGCCCCAGGGTGCCCACGCGATCGCCAAGATATTCGAGGTTGCGCCCAGTACCACCGCCGAGTTCCACCACCGACTGGCCGGGCCGCGGGTCGAGCCGCTCGATCAACTCCCGGCGCCCATGCAACAGGCGCTCCCGAAAGCGATCGTAGTGCTCCGCCTGCGGCGCATAGAAGGCTTCCAGCCGGTCCGCATGGTTGGCGGCGCGGGGCTGGCCGCGCAACAGGCGCAGCAGCACGCGGCCATCTTCGACCAGCATCACGCCGGGATGTCCGCGATGTGAAAGCCTGCGTAGGTATGTACGCGATCCAGCGGCTGCAGCGCCATCGCGAGGCCGTCATGGAACTTGAGCAGTTCCTTCAGCGGCCGTCCACCCACCTTCAACTGGTGCAGATACGCCGGCCGGCGGTGGGCGCTGCGCAGGATCAGCCGCGCCCCGGGCTTCGCCCGCTCGAGGATCGCCTCCCATTCCTCGCACAGGGCCTCCGGCAGGTAGGAACTCATCCAGTCCATGTGGTCAAGCAGCACCAGCCGGGTGATCGGCTCGCGCGTGCCGCGCAGGAACTCGGTCACCGTGCAGGTATGCACCGCGATCCGGTCGGCGAGCCCGCCCTTGAGCGCGGCGAAATTGGCCGGCTTCAGATACTCCGGGCAGCAGTCGGGGCTGTAGCGCCCGCGCAGGTAGAGCGTCCAGAAATAGTTCGACTGCAGCGGCAGGTCGCGGAACACGTACTCGATCGCCTCGCGCACGAAGCCGGCCACCCCGCCCTCGTGCTGCAATTCCACTTCGCGTTTTTGCGGCCCCGGGACGCCCAAGAGGCTCATGGTCACGCTTTGCGACAGCACCCAGTTCAGTCCCCGCCCCCACATATGCGGGTGCACCTGCGAGTCGTAGACGCTGCGCTGCTCGGCGAGCGTGCGCGTTTCGAGCAGTTCCGCCACGCCGCGGCGCAAGGCCGGCCGCAACGCGAGGTAGTGCCTGAATCCGCGCGCCACCACGCCGGACAACCCGTGGTAGTAAAAGCTCCCGCCGCGCCGCTCGTCGGCGAACCAGCTGATGCGCTGGTCCCAGAAATCGCGCGCAAACGGCGAAAGGTCCGACCGCAGCGCGCTGCGGTAGATCCGCTTTGCGTCCGGGTGATATCCGTTGCCGAACAAACCAAAGAAATCCTGGAACTCCAGCCTGCGGATGCCGGCGAGCTTGAGTTCAAGGAGTGCCGACTGGCGCGGATTGGCATCGACTGCGTGCACGCTCGCCACGCCGGTGAGCGCGTAGTCGAGGGCATTGCAGCCAGCGCTCGTGATGACCAGCACATGGTCGTCGGGGCCCAGGTCGAGCGCCCTGCGGTCCACCGCCGGATCCTCCCAGCAGGTGTTGTAGACCAGCGACCGCGAATACAGGGCGTCGAACACCCGCTGGTCGATCCTTTCGAACAGGGTCCTCTGTACTGCCGGCCCCGAACTGGCGCGGGCCAGCACCCTGTCATCGATCCGATCCATGCGCGCGTCCTTTCCTTGTGAGTTCGCGTCGGACTTTAGGCACGCCGGGTTACGGGGCGGTGACACGCACGTGAAAGGTTGGTGACACGCGCGAAATTGCGATACAGCGTGATACATTCCGCCCCCATGGAAAGCCCCCACAAAGGCAAGACCGGCCTGCGGCGCCTCATCAACGCCACTGGCTACTCGCTCGCCGGCCTCTCGGAAGCGACCCGCAACGAGGATGCGTTCCGCCAGGAACTGCTGCTCGCCCTGGTGATGGTGCCGCTCGGACTCTGGTTCGGCCCCTCGGGAACGGGAAAGGCCCTGCTGGTGGGCAGCGTGCTCCTCGTGCTCATCGTCGAATTGCTCAACTCCGCGGTGGAGGCCACGGTGGACCGCATCTCGCTCGAGGATCATCGCCTCGCCAAGCGCGCCAAGGACATCGGCAGCGCGGCCGTGATGGTCGCCCTCCTCAACGCAGCGGCGGTCTGGGTCCTCGTGCTTGCGTTCTGAGTCAGGCCACACTGAGTAACGCAATCTTCACGCGCCGGTCACGCCGGCTTCACATGCCGCGTGCAACCTGCGCGCATGAGCCGACTCGAACTGACCCTCGCAAGACTCCAGAACTGGGACGAACGGGTGTGCGTTTCGTTCAACCGGATGATCCGCGTGCCCGTACTCCTCGCCCTGTTCCGGGCGGTCAGCTGGCTGGGCAACGGGATCCTCTGGTATGCGCTGATGCTTGCGCTGCTGCTTGCAGACCGGCTCAACGCGCCGCTGCCTGTGTTCCACATGGCTGCGGTGGGACTCGCCTGCACGCTGACCTACAAGCTCCTTAAGCGCGGCACGCTGCGCCCGCGGCCCTACCAGGTGCACCAGCACATCGCGGCGGGCGCCCAACCGCTGGACCAGTTCAGCTTTCCATCCGGGCACACGTTGCACGCCGTGGCCTTCACGCTGGTCGCCTGCTCGTACTACCCGGTGCTGGCGGCCTTCCTGGTCCCGTTCACGCTGCTCGTCGCGGCGTCACGCCTGGTGCTCGGCCTTCACTACCCGAGCGACGTGCTGGCCGGCGCCGCGCTGGGCGCGCTGATCGTGCTGGCGTCCGTCTCGTTCTGAGCAACCTGGCAGGACTCGAGCACTGACAGGTAGTGCCGCAGGGAAGGCGTCGCCTTGCCCTGGGTTTTCGCAAAATCATCCCAGCGCCGCAGCAGCACCGCCTCGGAGGCGTGCGGCTGGTCAATGAATTTCTTCGCCCCGTCTTCCGCGAAAATGCCGCCCTGCAGTTCGAGGCTGTGCTTGGAGGCGGCCGACAGGCTGTCCCAGTAGGCCGGCTCCGCCGCGCAAAGCCAGCGCTTCGCGTCCACGTGCAACCGGATCGGCTCGAGGACGGCGTCGGGGAAGACGCCGCGCAGGAAAGGGATCGCGAAGTATTGGTGGACATCGTCCACGTCGTCGCGCATCTCGCCCTTCGGGGCGGCCAGCAGGTGCCCGAGGTCATGAAGGAGGCAGGCGCTCACCAGTTCGGGACCCGCACCGGCATCCTCCGCCAGTTGCGCGCATTGCAGGGCATGTTCCAGCTGGCTGACGGCTTCGCGGCCGTACATTTCCCGGCCGCGGACTTCGAACAGCACCGCGATGTCTTCAACGCTCAGGGCCATGCGGCCTCCTAGATAAGAGTCTGGCGGATGCGCGCCGAGGCGAGGTCGATCAGCGTGACGCTGACCGCGATGATGATCATCACGGCGCAGGTTTCCGCGTAGTAGAACCCGCGGATGATTTCCCACAGGATCACGCCGATGCCGCCGGCCCCGACCATGCCGACCACGGAGGCCGAGCGCACGTTGGCTTCGAAGCGGTACAGCGTGAACGAGATCCACAGCGGCAGCACCTGCGGCAGCACGCCATAGGCGATTTCCTCCAGCGCATTGGCGCCGGTGGAGCGGATGCCCTCGACCGGTTGCGGGTCGATGGCCTCCACCGCTTCGGAAAACAGCTTGGCGAGGCTGCCGGTGGTATGCACCCAGATCGCCAGCACCCCGGCGAAAGGCCCCAAGCCGACCGCGACGACGAACAGCATCGCAAACACCATCTCGTTGATCGCGCGCGAGGCGTCCATCAGTCGCCGCACAGGCTGGTAGACCCACCAGGGCACCAGGTTCGAGGACGAAGCCAGGCCGAACGGGATCGCGGTCACCACCGCGAGCGCCGTACCCCACAACGCAATCTGCAGGGTCACCACCATTTCGGCCAGGTAGATCCGCCACTGGCCGAAATTCGGCGGGAAGAAGTCCGCCGCGTATTTGGCCATGTTGCCGGAATCGCGGATGAGGTCGAGCGGGCGCATGTCCGCGCCCTGCCAGGATGCGGCCAGCAGCGCGAGGATCACGCCCCAGCCGACGAGCGGCAGCCATCCCGTCCGCGCCACGGCGGGCGCAGCCAGCAGGGTCTCTCCGGTGACCGCAGCCATCGTGCCCGCCTACTTCTGGGCGAGTTGCTGGTTGAGGTCGGCAAGCTTGCGGTTGAGTTCCGAAAGCTTTGCCTGCCGGTCCGCCGGCGCCATTGCGGTGTCCGCCTCGAGCTTGGTCTTCTCGCGGAAGAGCTCCAGCTGGCGGATCGGGATCAGCTGGCGGTTGGAAGACTCCTTGAACATCGAGAGTTTCGAGAGCTTCATGAGGTTGTCCTTCTCCTTCTGCCCGCCCTGCCCGTAGGTGTAGAAGAAGGTCTTGATCTTCGCCTTGGCGGCTTCCGGCAGGTCCTTGCGCATGACCAGCGGGTCGAGCGGGATCAGCGGCGAGGTCCAGATCACGCGCATCTCCTTGAACTTTTCGGGGAAGCGCTCCTGGATCTTCTCCAGGTTCTCGGTATTGTTGGTCGCCACATCGACCTGCTTGTTGGCCACCGCAAGCGCATTGGTTTCATGGTTGGCGCTGCGCACGACCCTGAAGATCGACTTCGCCTCGACGTTGTTCATCGCAAAGACGTAGTAGCTCGGCACGAGGAAGCCCGAGGTGGAGTTCGGGTCGCCGTTGCCGAAGGACAGCGACTTGGCGTTCTTCAGCATGTCCTCGACCGACTTGATCGGGCTGTCGCGGTGCACGAGCAGGACCGAGTTGTATCCCTGCGAGCCATCCGCGTTCACCATCTGGGCGAATACCTCGGCGCTCGCGCGGTCCACCGCTTCCATCGCCGACTTGTTGCCGAACCAGGCGACATGCACCTTGTTGAAGCGCATGCCCTCGATGACGCCGGCGTAGTCGGGCGAGAAGAACGCGTTGACCTTGAGGCCGGTCTTCCTCGCCATGTCGTCGAGGAGCGGCTGCCAGTCCTGCTTGAGGTTCTGCGAGGACTCGGTGGAAATGATGCCGAAATTGATTTCCTTCAGGTCCTGCGCCGCGGCGGGGCCGGCAGCCAGGGCTGTCACACCGGCGATTGCGAAGCCTGCGAGTAGTCTGCGAATCATTGTCATGCTCCTAGGTTTGTATGCTCATCCGCCCAGCGCGGCTTCGGCCATGGATTTCGGCCGGGCAGTCGCGGGCGTGGGGTTGGGCTTGTCGACCAGGGTGGAGATATGGTCGGGCAGTGAGAGGATTTCGTCGGCTTCCGCCCCGTACAGCTCGCGCAGCAACGCGGGTGTCAGCGCGGACGAAGGCCCGTCGTAGACCACCTGCCCCTTGTTCAACGCCACCGTTCGCGGGCAGTACTTCATCGCCACGTTGACCTGGTGGAGCGAAACGACGACGGTGCAGCCGTCTTCCCGATTGATACGCGCGAGGATCTCCATTACGCGCCGGGAGGATTCCGGGTCGAGCGAAGCAATGGGCTCATCGGCCAGCACCACGCGTGCGCCCTGCACCAGCGTGCGCGCGATCGCCGCGCGCTGCTGCTGCCCGCCGGACAGCGTCGATGCGCGCTGCGCCGCACATTCCGGGATGCCCACGCGACGCAACGCCTCGTGACCGCAAGCCGTTTCCTTGGCGCCGAACCAGCGCGGCAGGCTGCGCCACAACGGCAGGCGGTGCACCGCGCCTGCCATCACATTCACGAGCACCGGCAGCCGCCCGACCAGGTTGAACTGCTGGAAGACGAACCCGACGCCGGCCCTGACGCTGCGCACGTCGCGGGCGATGCGCCCTTCGGACTGCACCGGACGGCCGAAGATCTCGATCCGGCTCGGCGACCCGAGGTCTGCGGCGGCCAGGCCTGCGATGTGGCGCAGCAGGGTGGATTTTCCCGACCCCGAAGCACCGATCAGGGCCACCATTTCGCCCGGCATGACCAGCAGGTCGAGCGCATGCAGCGCGCGGTGCCCGCCGGGAAAGGTCTTCGAAAGCGCACGAACCCGGATGGCCGGCGTGATTTCGGCGGGCGCGCTCATACGATCCTCCGGCCTTCGCGCCACACCGCGCGCACCACGGGCTGCTTGCGCCCTTCCAATCCCTCGACCAGCCGTACCTGCACGAGGTCGGCCCGTTTGCCCGGGGCGATCTCCCCGCGATCCTTGAGACCCATCGACACCGCCGGGTTGCAACTCACCGAAGCCACGGCCTGCGGGATGCTCCAGCCGGCTTCGTCGACGAGGCGAAAGGCCGCCATCAACAGGCTGATCGGGACGTAATCCGACGAGAGGGTATGCAGCAGTCCCTGGCGGGCGAGGTCCAGCGCGGACACATTGCCCGAGTGGGAGCCGCCGCGCACCACGTTGGGCGCGCCCATCACCACCGACATGCCTTTTTCGCAGGCCACCGTGGCCGCGAGGAGGCTGGTGGGGAATTCCGAGATCGTGGCGCCCTCGGCATGCGCCTCGAGCACGTGCTCCCTGCGTGTGTCGTCATGGCTCGCGAGCACGATGCCGTGGCGTTTCGCGTATTCCACGAAATGCCTGCGGTGCGGCAGCGCGTACCGCTCCTGAACGGCCTTTGCATCCACCACCTGGCGGTCGAATTTCTCGTTGGACCAGCCTTTCTTGCCGGTGTAGTAGACCCGCGCCTGTTCGATGTTCTCCCACTGCCTCTGGCCGGGCGTATGGTCCATCAGCGAGATCAGGCCGACGCGCGAGTCGCCGACAAAGGGCTCGAACAACTCGACCGTGTTCGGCGCCGCCAGTTCGCAGCGCACGTGCAGCAGGTGCTCGGCGCGCAGGAGCCCGTCCTGGGTCGCGCGACCAATGGCGTCGATGACTTCGCCCCAGCCCTGGCCGCGCAGGGCATCCTCGTCGGTATCGCCGACCCCGAGGGAGTCGAATACCGTGGTGATGCCAGAAGCCGCGACTTCGGCGTCATGCGCGAGGAGCGCGGGCAGCGTGGCCCAGCGCACCTTCGGGCGCGGCATCAGGTGGCGCTCGAAGTTGTCGGTATGGAGCTCGACCAACCCGGGCAGGAGGAAATCGCCTTCTAGGTCGGCCGCCTCCGGCACACCCGTCCCGCCCGAGTCGACCGCAACGATCGACCCGCCTGCAACCGCGAGGGTGCCCTGCACCACTTCGCCGCCCAGCACCAGCCGGGCACTCTTGAATACCAGTTCACCGTTCATAGCGGCCTTGTCATGTTGACGACGTGAGTGGCGACCGAGTCGCGTACGCGGGCGTCGTGGAAGATCCCGACGATCGCCGCGCCCCGCTCGCGCGCCTCGTTGATGAGGCTCACCACGGTCACGCGGTTGTCGGCGTCCAGGGACGCCGTGGGTTCGTCGAGCAGGAGGATCGGGCGCGGCTTGATGAAGCTGCGCGCGATGTTGATGCGCTGCTGCTCGCCACCCGAGAAGGTCGCCGGCGGCACAAACCACAGCCGCTGCGGGATGCGCAATCGAAGCAGTAGGTTCTTGGCAAGGCGCTGCGCCTCGCGCACTTTCTCGGGGTCATCCCCGGCGTCGTCCACCAGCGGCTCCGCCACAATGTCGAGTGCAGGAACGCGAGGGATCACCCGCAGGAACTGGCTCACATAGCCCACCGTATCGCGACGCAGGCGCAGCAACTCGCGCGGTGTGGCGCTGCCGAGTTCGGTCTCCGTATCCCCTTCGCGTATGTGGACCGTCCCGGTGTTGGCCCGGTAGTTTGCGTAAAGGCATTTCAGCAGCGTGCTCTTGCCCGAGCCCGACGGGCCGTCGAGCACTACGCACTCCCCCGGCGCGACCTCGAGGTCGATGTTCTCGAGCACGGGCAGTTCCGCCCCGCCCTGGTTATGGAGGACAAATTTCTTCGACAGGTTCTGCACCCGGATCGCTGGCGCGGTCATGGCTGCAACACCGACGAAACGAGCAACTGCGTGTAGGGGTGCTGCGGATCGTCAAGCACCTGGTCGGTGAGCCCGGTTTCCACCACGCGCCCTGCTTTCATCACCATCAGCCGGTGTGCGAGAAGACGCGCTACCGCGAGGTCGTGCGTCACGATCACGGCCGCGAGCGAATATTTCCGGGTGAGCGAACGCAGCAGGTCGAGAAGCTTCGCCTGCACGGAGACGTCGAGGCCCGAGGTCGGTTCGTCCATGAACACGAGCCGTGGCCGGGTAACCAGGTTGCGGGCAATCTGCAACCGCTGGCGCATGCCGCCGGAAAAGTTGCGCGGAGACTCGTCGATGCGCCCCGCGTCCATCTCCACCCGCGTGAGCCAGTCCGAGGCCTCGCCCCGGATGCGGCCGTAGTGGCGCTCGCCCAGCGCCATGAGCCGCTCGCCCACGTTGGCCCCGGCCGAGACGTCCATGCGCAGGCCCTCGGCGGCGTTCTGGTGCACATAGCCCCAGTCGGTCCGCGCGAGCAGGCGCCGCGCGGCCTCGGACATCGCGTGCACGTCGACAACCCCTTCGTGGCGCGTGAGGAACTCAACCTTGCCGGCGTCAGGTTTCAGGCGAGCTGACACACAGTTAAGCAGGGTCGACTTGCCCGAGCCCGACTCGCCCACCACTGCAAGCACCTCGCCCGGCCAGAGTTCGAACGACACGTCGTCCACAGCCGTGCGCGCACCGTAGGTGCGAGTGATGCCGGTGGCCCTGAGGATCGGGCTATCCATTCGATTCGCTCCGGCTGCGGCAGTAGTCCGTATCGGAACAGACGAACATGCGCCCGCCCTTGTCGTCGGTAATCACTTCGTCGAGGAAGCTGTCGCGCGACCCGCACAGCTCGCAGGGCTTATCCCAGCGCTGCACTTCGAAAGGGTGGTCGTCGAACGCCAGGCTCTCGACCTTCGTATAGGGCGGCACCGCGTAGATGCGCTTTTCGCGCCCCGCGCCGAAGAGCTGGAGGGCCGGGTTCATGTGCATCTTGGGGTTGTCGAACTTGGGGATCGGCGAAGGCGCCATCAGGTAGCGGCCGTCGACCATCACCGGGTAGTCGTAGGTGGTGGCGATATGCCCGTAGCGGGCAATGTCCTCGTAGAGCTTCACGTGCATGAGGCCGTACTCGGCGAGGCCGTGCATGGCACGCGTCTCGGCCTCGCGGGGCTCCAGCTTCTGCAGGGGCTCGGGCATCGGCACCTGGTAAACGATGACCTGCCCTTCGACCAGCGGCACCTCGGGGATGCGGTGGCGCGTCTGGATCAGGGTGGCCTCCGTCGTGCGCTCCGTGGTGGCCACGCCGGTCGTGCGCTGGAAGAAGCGCCGGATGTTGACCGCATTGACCGTGTCGTCAGCGCCCTGGTCGATGACCTTGAGCACGTCGTCCGGGCCGATCACCGAGGCCGTGACCTGGATGCCGCCCGTCCCCCATCCATAGGGCAAGGGCATTTCGCGCGAACCGAAGGGCACCTGGTAGCCCGGGATCGCCACCGCCTTCAGGATCGCGCGGCGGATCATGCGCTTGGTGCGCTCGTCGAGGTACCCGAAATTGAAGTTCGGGTCGCGCTCCACGACTGCTGGCAGGTCGATCGCGCTCACGCGGCCTCCTTGGTTGTCTCGCCCGGCCCAGCCATGCCTGCGCGCATCTTGCGCACGAGCTCGAGCTCGGCCTGGAAATCCACGTAGTGCGGCAGCTTCAGGTGCTGCACGAACCCGGACGCCTCGAGGTTGTCGGAATGGGACAGCACGAACTCCTGCATCTGCGCCGGCGCCTTCACGTCTTCCCCAAGTTCGGTCGCGCGCAGCGCCCGGTCAACGAGTGACATCGCCATCGCCTTGCGCTCGCTGTGACCGAAGGCGAGGCCGTAGCCGCGCGTGAACTGCGGCGGCTCGGTCTTCGACCCGGCGAACTGGTTCACCATCTGGCATTCGGTGACCGCGATCTCGCCGATCACGATCGGGAAGCCAAGCTCCTCCGGCTGGAGTTCGACCTCCACCAGCCCGTAGCGGATCTCCCCGGCGAACGGGTGGGAGTTGGCGTAGCCGCGTTGCGTGGAGTAACCCATGGCGAGGAGGAACCCTTCATCCCCGCGCGCGAGGTTCTGCAGACGGGTGGCGCGATCCGCGGGGAAAGACAAGGGCTCCCGGGTCAGGTCGGCCGGGTCAGGGTCGCCCGCCGGCGGCAGGTGCGCCTCGAGCAGGCCTTCGTCGCCGAGCAGGTCCACGACGCGCGGCGCCGGGTCGTTCGACGGACTGGCCACTTCAGGCGCTACGACGGCCTGGCCCTCGGCCTCGAGCTTGAAATCGAGCAGGCGCTGCGTGTAGTCGTAGGTCGGGCCGAGCACCTGCCCGCCGGGCAGGTCCTTGTAGGTGGCCGAAACGCGCCTCCACAAGCACATGGCGCCGGTGTCGATGGGCAGCGTATAGCCCAGCCGCGGCAGCGTGGCCCGGTAGGCGCGCAACAGGAAGATCGCCTCGACCAGGTCGCCGGCGGCCTGCTTGATGGCCAGGGCCGCGAGGTCGGGGTCGTAGACCGACCCTTCCGTCATGACGCGATCCACCGAAAGCCGAAGCTGCTCACGAATCTGCGCGACCGACAGTTCCGGCACGGTGGCGTCGCCACGCCGCGCCTCGCCAAGCAATGCGTAGGAATTGAGGATGGCGCGCTCGCCGCCTTTGACTGCTACGTACATCTCAAGCCTCCAGGCGCGTGGTGCGCGGCAAGCCGGCGATCCGGGCGCCACAGGTGATGAACACATCGACGCCGCAGGGAAAACCGCGCCGGTTCTGCGCCCACTGGGCGACGAAGCCCTCGCCAAGGCCGCCGACCGAAAGGCATCGCGTGCTGCGGATGCCGGGCCCGCTCAGCGTCCAGCCGCGTCCTGCTTCGAGGGCGGCCACCTGCACGACGAGCGTGGTCGACCGGTCGGGATAGGCTTCGCTGCCCGCTGCAAAGACCTCCAGCGCGGGGAGTTCGGAAGGTTCGGCCACGAGCGCAAAGTCAGCGGATGCGGGCTCAGCGGCCAATGTGCAGCCCGTGTGGAAGCGGAAGTACCCCGGCGCGCCGCCGCTGGCGAGCGCGGGCGAGAGCCACAGCCGCGTGTCCTGGTCGAGCAACGCAAGCAGCAATGCGCAAGAGCCCGCATGCACGCCCGCCGGCGCCTCGGCCGTAGACAAGATGTCGACCAGTTGACCGGGTTGGGACAACGCCTCCAGGGAATCGCGGAACACAGCCTGGCTGGCGGTCACCGGATCCGCAAACCCTGCGCCCACGCGCGAAAGGTCGAAGCCGGCGTTCATCCCGCCTCCCGGGCGACGGTGAAGAACTCCACGCGCGTCGCTTGCGCACGGCGCTGCATGCGAGTGGCCTCATCAGCCAGCGCGCGCTCCGCGGGATGCAAGACCGCGTTGCGCACGGCGGCCGCACCAGCCTGGGTCTGCAGCAAGGCGTCGGCGAGCGCTGCCAACTCGGCGCGCCTTTTGGAGCGGCCCTGCACATACGCCACGCCCGCCTCCCCGCTCGCGAGCCGCAGCGCGCAGCGGGTGACCGTCATCTCGCCGAAATTGAAGCGCTCGCCGGTCCCACCGGCCCTCGCGCGTACCATCATCAAGCCGGTCTCCGGTAGCCGGAGCCAGTCGAACCCATGCGGCGCGAGGCCCGCCATGCCGGACTCAAGCAACGCTAGGTCGGCACGCGCAAGCACGCCGATCCAGTGCTGCCGCTCGGCGTTGGCCTTTACGTCAACGGATTGAAATGTATGTGGGGCAGAATTGTTCACGGCGCCGATACTAGGGTCGGCACATGAAGGTTTGATGACTATGCAATCTGATCCGCGCTACGCGCTCTACTTTGCGCCGCAAGTATCCAGCGCCCTCTGGCTACTCGGCTCCGAATGGCTCGGCCGCTGCGCCGCTTCGGGACGGCTGCTTGAACAACCCAGCCTGCGCGGAGTCGACGCGAAGGCGTTTGCAGGAATCACTGCCGCGCCCCGCCGCTACGGGCTGCACGCAACGCTGAAGGCGCCGTTCCGTCTTGCCGAGGGAAGAACGCTGACGGAACTGCTGGCCGAAGTGCGCGCATGGGGCGCGGCTCAATCGCCGTTCCGGATGCCACCGCTACAGGTTCGCCTGCTGGAAGACTTCCTCGCACTCGTCCCGGCGCACGACGACCACCGCGCGAACGCGGTAGCCGCGGAGTGCGTGATGCGCTTCGATGCCTACCGCGCACCACTCAATGCGGTGGAGCTCGCGAAACGCGCCCCGCATCGACTCGACGCGCACGCCGCTCGAATGCTCGACCTCTGGGGCTACCCCCACGTGCTGGACCTGTTTCATTTCCACTTTTCGCTGACCGGCCCCCTCCCGGAGGACGAGACGCTGCGCGCTGTGCTACAGGCCCACGCCGAAGCCCGGTTCGTGCATTCTGAAATACCCGCAGAGTTCTTCGATTCCGTGTGCGTGTTCGAAGAAGCGGGGCCCGGCGCCGACTTCAGGCTGGTCGAGCGGATCCGCTTTGGCGCCTGAATGCAGCCACCTATTTTTTCACCAGCGACGTAACTACGCGACCTCCAGAGGGGAAGGTCGCGCAAAACGGATTCGTCCACAGGGTTATCCACAAAAAATGTGGATAACCCTGCCATCAATCCGTAACTTCGCGGCCCGCCCAGAGC
The DNA here is from genome assembly GCA_945862265.1 of Bordetella parapertussis. Taxonomy (GTDB): domain Bacteria; phylum Pseudomonadota; class Gammaproteobacteria; order Burkholderiales; family SG8-39; genus SZAS-79. The sequence goes on along the minus strand of CAMAXP010000001.1, from coordinate 154,918 downwards.
GGACTTTGGGCAGGCGCATGTGGCGCATGGATGAGCGCAATGCTCATCCACACCGCCACGCTGAAGTAGAGCGACATCCAGGCCACCTCGCTCTGCCAGTCTTCCCAGCGATGCGAGACCACCCAGCGGTCGGACACGTCGAGCACGCCCTGCGCAATGCTGAGGTAATTTCGGCCGAGGGCCTCATCCGCGATCCAGCGTGACCAGTACATGGGCACATCGACGAGGAACATGAAGGCCACATAGGCTATCCCGGCCGCGCACCAGGCGGCGAGCATCGGGCGCATCGAGGCGCTGCAGCGTGGCCAGATGGCGATCAGGCTGACGACCATCAGCGCCGCGCAGAGGCCCCAGATCGACTCCTCCGCCACATGCCCGAGGTTGGAGGTCGTCAACACTGAATACCAGGAGAAGGTCTCCGCAATTGCGATGAGCGGGACCACGACCTTTGCGGTCACCCGTCCCACACCACTGCCGGTCGCGCGGGATATCTCGCCCAGCATCAGCGCCCACTGGAGCGCAAAGCACAGTTCGGCAAACGTTGCCACCGAGCGGCCGACAATCACGCTCGACAGCCAGGTATCGAACAGGCACACGCGTCCGACGTCGTACACGGGCAACGCGGAGCGGAACGCACAGCCGAATACATACCCGGCCGAAAGCAAAAGCTGGAGGCGGCGGCGCTCGTAGACCCACGCGGGAAGCACGGACTGGCGGCGCGAAAGCGCGGCAAACGACACCGACCACGCGGCAATGTTGAGCACGCTCACGACACAAAGCAGAACCCACCACAGGAAGACGTTGGCTGACATCATCCTGCAATGTTGGCATGTTAAGCACCGCGAGCCAAGCGCGGCGTCAGCGTGAATGTCTTGTGACATTCACGCTGCGGATTGCATCGATCAGGCGGGCATGACTACGGCGGACTTGCGATCCTCCGCCACCTGCTCTCCCAGCGAGAACTTGCGGCTCGAATCGAGGAAGTCGTGGTTGTGCACCACCACGCGCTCGTCGTCGACCAGTACCACCGCATAGGCGGGTGGCTCGTGGCTGCCGGGAATGTCCACCTCGGCGCTGAAATCGAGCCACACCTGGTGGTTGGTCGCGCGCAGCGTGGAGAACGGCAGGCCGAGCCAGCTGCCGCTGATCGGACGGTGCACATGACCAAAGAATAGGTGGCGGATCCTGCCCATGTGCGGCGCCAGCGTTGCGGCGAACTGGGCGCGCTGCACGAGGCCGATCCGGTCCATCGCGCCGATGCCAACGTCGAAGGGCGGGTGGTGCATGAAGAGGAACACCGGCGTGTCGCCGCCTTCGGCCAGCCGCGCCGCAAGCCAGGCCATGCGCTGCTCGCAGTACCAGCCCATGTGCGTGTCGGGCTGGTTGGTGTCGAGAAACAGCAGCCGCCCCGCCGACGTCTCGCGCACACCTTGGATAAAGCCGTTGGCGTCTTGCAGCGCCTCCGGAAACAGTTCGAGGAACAGCCGGCGGTCATCGTGGTTGCCGAGGATCGGCACACAGGGAACCCGCAGTGCGTCGAGGCAATCGCGCAATTCGACATAGGCCTCCGATTCGCCCCAGTGCGCAAGATCCCCCGTGATGGCGACCAGGTCCGCATCTGCATGCAGCGAATTGATGCTCGCGATGGCGAGGTCGAGCCGCTCGCGCGGATCCAGCCCATACAGCCGCGTGCCCGGTTTCACGAAATGGGGATCGGTCAGGTGGATGATTTTCATGGGCCTATTTCCTCGGCAGCAGTTTCTGGACGTCCTGGGTCATGTCGGCGAGCACCTTGCGCGGCTCGGCAGCACGCTGGCCGCTCACCACCGACTGGAGGTGGTCCTTGATGACGTCGGTGATCTTCAGGCCGTTGTCGCCGGGGAAGGCGTACCAGCCGGTGAGGTAGGGCAGCTGGCGCACCGCGGTGTAGTGGTTCGGGTTCTTCTGGTAGAAATCCTTCATGTGAACCTCATTGGCCACCTTGTTGGGCGGCATGTAGCCGGTGGTCTTGGCCATGATCGAGGCACCCAGCGGGCCCGTCGCGAACTTGACGAACTCCCACGCGGCCTTCTGCTTGGCGGGCGTGGTCGCGAGAACCATCACCACATTGCCGCCGGCCGGCAGCTTGCCGGCGTCCTTCACGCCGGGGAACACCTGCGTCTTCAGCTCGAACTTTCCGTCGATCATGCCGGTGACCTTGGTGAGGTCGGAGGTCGAGGTGAAGTGGATGCCGGTCTTGCCGGCCGCGAAAGCGCTGCGCATGTCGGGCTGCGAGAGGTTGGGCATCCCGCCATCGCTCACCAGCCGGGCGAGGGTGTCCATCGCGAACTGCCCTGCGGGACCGTCGAAGGCGACCTTGATCTCCTTCGCATCGAGCATCGTGCCGCCCTGGCTGAACACCGGCGCCTGCCACAGCCAGTTGCCGGTGATGTCCCAAGCGTAGGTCACGCCGTTGATGTCGGGGCCGAGCGCCTTGATCTTCTTCGCCAGCGCGATGACCTCGTCCCAGGTCTTGGGAAGGTTGTTCGGGTCCCCGCCCGCCTTGCGCACGAGGTCGAGGTTGTAATAGCTGATCGGCAGGGAAATCGCGAACGGCACTGCGTAGACCTTGCCGTTGGCCGTGCCGATGTCGAACATGGCCTTGTGGAAGCCCTGCTCGCTGAAGTTCTTCTCGGCCTTGATGTATCCGTCCAGCGGCACCACGAGGCCGCGATCCACCAGGACGCGGATGCGGTTCAGGCCCTGGAAGGTGACATCAGGCATCTGCTTGGTGATTGCCTCGCGGAGAACCTTCTGCGTGCCTTCCTCGTAGCTGGTGTAAGGCGCACGGTAGCTGAGCTTGATTTCCGGGTGCACCTTGGCGAACTCCGCCGTCAGCTGCTTGTGCGTTTCCTCGAACAGCTCCGGGTACGGGTACTGCACGGATATCTCGACGGGCGCCTGGGCGGACGCCGTGACGGCGACGCCTGCCAATGCGGCGGTCACGATGCGGGTAAAGAGGGTCTTCAAGCGGTTCTCCATGGATCGGGTCCTTTCGGTTGGGTTGCTACTTCATGCCAGTGAGGGAAATTCCCTCGATGAACCGCCGCTGCGCGAGGACGAACCCCGCAATCAGCGGCGCGATGATCAGGGTTGCGGCCGCCATCAGCGGCCCGAAATCGGTGCCCGCGTCCTCATTGCGGAAGTGGGCGACGCCCAGCGGCGGCGTGAAGAGCGCCTGGTCGTTGATGACGATCAGCGGCCAGAAATAGTCGTTCCAGTGCGCGACAACCGAAAAAATACCGAAGGCGGTCAGCGCCGGGACCGCGGTCGGCAGCATCACGCGCCACACAATCCCGAACTCGGAGATCCCATCCATGCGGGCCGCGTCCACGAGGTCGTCCGGCACGGTCATGAAGAACTGGCGCATCAGGAAGATGCCGAAGACCGAGATCGTCCACGGCACCACGAGCGCTGCATAGCTGTTGAGCAAGCCCACGCTGTGCAGCATCAGGAAGACCGGCACCGCCACGGCATGCGGCGGGATCAGCAGGCACAGCAGTACAGCCGCGAAGAGCGCGTCCCTGCCGAGGAACCGCAGCTTGGCCAGCGCGTAGGACGCCGGCAGCGCCACCAGCACCTGGATCACGAAAATCGACACGGTCACGATCGCGCCGTTGAGGAGGAACCGTCCCAGCGGCGCCTTGGTGAAGGCGGCCGTGTAGTTCTCGACGCCGTAGAACCGGTCGGGCCACCAGCGGATATGGTCTGCGAATATTTCCGCGGGAGGCTTGAGCGAAGTCGCCACCATCCATGCAAACGGCAGCAGGACCAGCGCGGCGGCGGTCATGAGCACCACGTGCCGCAGCACCGGGGCGACCGGTACCCTCATGCGTAGTGCACCCGCTTTTCCATCACGCGCGCCTTGATGACGGTGACGGCCAGCACCAGCAGGAGGAAGACGACCGTGATCGCCGAGGCATACCCGGAGCGGAAGAACTCGAACCCTTCCGCGTACATCGAGTACAGCAGGACCTCAGTCGACTTGTTGGGGCCGCCCTTGGTCAGCACGGCGACCGTATCGAACACCTGGAACGCGCGGATCGCGCTGATCACGACCACGAACAGCGTCACCGGACCGAGCATCGGCCAGGTGACCAGCCTGAACCTTTCCCAGGGACTCGAAGCGCCGTCCATTGCCGCGGCCTCGTACAGCAGGCGGGGAATCGACACCAGGCCGGCGAGGAACAGCACCATGTTGAACCCGAACTGCTGCCAGATGCCGATCACGGCGAGCACGTACAGGGCGAGGCCCTCCGTGCGCAGCCAGTTCGGCCCGGCGATGCCGACGGATTTCAGCGCCAGGTTCACGAGGCCGAACCCCGGATGGAGCATGAACTCCCAAGCGATGGCCATGGCGATCAGCGTGGACATCACGGGGATGAAGAACACGGCGCGATAGAAGGCGCGCAGGCTCGTGCCCGACTCGATCAACAGCGCCGCGCCGAGCCCGAGCGCCACCGAACCGGTCACCACGATCGCCGCATAGAGAAGCGTGTTCGAGAGCGACTTCCAGAAGGTGCGATCGTTCACCAGGTCACGGAAATTGCCGAGGCCGATCCACTCGAGCGACTGCGCTCCGAGCTGGTAATCCGTAAAGGCCAGCGCCACCACCGCCAGGGTCGGTCCGACCAGCATCAGGGCCATCAGCACCGCCGCGGGCGCAGCCAGCGTCCATGCGGTCGTGCTCTGTACGAAGGCTTTCGGCAGAACGGGGCGCGCCATGAAGGCGCCGCGAAGCGCCAGGGTCTGCTCAGGCATGGGCCACTTGCGATGTCGCCGTCGCTTCGTCCAGTCCGCCGGTGTGCAGTACGCCTATGCGCGTGCCGTCCCGGTCGAAAGCGAGCAGGCGATGCCCCGTGCGCAAGCCGATGGCGTCGCCCACACGGAATCCGCCGACGCCGGGAGAGGATGCAGTTCGTATCACGACCGGAGCCTTGCTTGCCGAGACGCGAACATGGACGAGCACGTCCGACCCCAGGTTCTCGAGGTGCGCCACCTCGCCGCGAAGATCGCCCTCACCATCCGGGGCGAGCGTTGCGGATTCGCAGCGAAAGCCGACGCGCACATCCTGGCCCGCCGCGACCTCCAGCTTCACGGCAATCCGTCCCCCGGGGCATCGGACACACTCCCCATCGAACCTTCCATTCAGCAGGTTGATGCGCGGGCTGCCGACGAACTCGGCCACCGCCAGGTTGGCCGGGTCATGGTAGATCGCGTCCGGGGTGCCGACTTGCAGCACTCGCCCGGCGAGCATCACGGCCACGCGGTCGGACATCGTCATCGCCTCGGCCTGGTCGTGCGTCACGTAGACGAACGTTGTCGCCAGCGTCCGGTGCAATTGCGCGATCTCCGTGCGCATGTGCACCCGCAACTTCGCATCCAGGTTGGACAGGGGCTCATCCATCAGGAATGCCGCGGGCTCGCGCACCATCGCGCGACCAACCGCCACGCGCTGGCGTTGCCCACCCGAGAGCTGGCCGGGTTTGCGCGCCAACAGGGGCTGTATGTCGAGTTGCGCGGCGACGCGCTGCACGTCCGCAGCGATCGCGTCCAGTTTCAGTCGCGCGCCCGGCAGGAGGCCGCCGATGAGCGGCAGGCGCTGCAACGGCCCGAGCCTGCGCATGCGCAATGGCACGGCCATGTTTTCGAACACCGTGAGGTGCGGGTACAGCGCGTAGGACTGGAACACCATGGCCACATCGCGAGACCGCGGCGGCAATGAAGTGACGTCGGTGTCGCCAATGCGCACGCTGCCGGCGTCCGCGGCCTCCAGACCCGCAATCAGGCGCAGCAGGGTGGACTTTCCGCACCCCGAGGGACCGAGGAGGGTGACGAACTCCCCGTCCGCGATATCGAGTGATACGTCGCGCAGCACAGCGACTTCGCCGAAGGACTTGCTGACTGAACCTATCGAGATCGACGCCATGCGCACATGCTGCGCCGCCAAAGTTTCAGTCTCGTGACGTTAATGCTACGCGCAAATTAAAACGGGCCGCAGTGCGGCCCGTTCGTGAAGCGGAGAGGACGCGAGTATGAAGATTGTGACCGTGACTATTTCGCGTCGTCGGGTTGCTAGTCCTTGAACCCTTCCACCTCGATGAACAGCTTCACCTCGTCGCCGACGTTGGGGATCGCGAACTTCATGCCGAAATCCGAGCGCTTGAACGAGCCCGAGGCATTGCCGCCGCACATCGGCTTCTTGTTGTTGGGGTTGTCCTTGCAGACCCAGCGGTCGACCTTCAGCGCGAGCGGCTTGGTGACGCCGAGCAGCGTGAGCTGCCCTTCGATCTCCGAGGGGTTCTCGCCGGCGAACTTCACGTTCGTCGACTTGTAGGTCATGGTCGGGAATTCCTGCACGTTGAAGAAGTCGGCATTCCGCAGGTGCTCGTCGCGGGCGCGCGGGCGGTTGCCGCGCACGTTGTCGCCGGTGTCGATCGAGGCGGTCTCCACGACCAGCTCGATGCTCGCCTTCTTGGCGGCGTGGTCGATCATGAACTTGCCGGTGGTCTTGCCGAAGCGCCCCCACATGGTGGACACTCCGAGGTGGTCGACCGCGAAATGCGGGTAGGTGTGCGTCGGGTCGAGCGTGAAATTCTCGGGGGCGGCATTGGCGGCGAACGGGGTGGCCGCGACGAGCGCTGCAAGGAGGATTTTCTTCATGCGGGTGTTCCTTTTCGGGACGGGTGAAAAGAGGGTTAGGGGCAAGGCTTCAGCCAACACTGCCCCGGCTGGACTGCCATACGAGGAAACACGCGGCAGCGGCGGGTATTCCACCGAGCACCGAAGCCAGCACCGCCTCGCCCCAGACGGGCAAGCCGGCCGGCAACGGGATCCGGGCGGCCAAAGGTACCAGTGCCAACGCCGGCAACGCAACCCAGGGCAGCTCGGCCAGCATGAACGCGCCGCCGGCCACCAATCCGAGCGTCGCGCCGACTACGAGGGTGAGCGTCGCGCCCGCCGCGGCGGTGCGCCCGCGGATCATCTGCACCAGCAGGTATCCGCCGCAGGCGGCGCCCATCGCCATGCCGTACTGGCCGTAGGAGGCCGAAGCCGCAAGGATGGCGGCGATCCCGACACCGAGGCCGAGGGTGAGTCCCGCCGCACCCGCGCGCACTGGCGCGTCGCGCAGCGAGTGCGCCGTAGCCACCAGCCACGCCACGAGCACGCTGACGCCTCCGCCCAAGAGGAGCGCGTCCTTCATCGGCTTTTGCGCGAGCACGGTCCAGAACACCCAGGCCGCGACTGCGCCGAACACCACCCCGAGCACCATGCCGGAAGCGCGCGTGGGCTTGAACGCGAGGTCCGCGCATACGCCGGCCACCGCGGCCGCCAGGCTCACGAGGATGATTTTTCGCGTGGCGGTGAGCGGCACGAAGCTGAATCCGCCGACCAGCCAGACGGTGACGGCAAACCCCGCGATGGCCGCGAGGCCCGCCAAGCGCGCAGGGGCGAAGAGGAGCGTGGCGACCAGCCCGACGACAAACGGGGCCACACCGCCCTGCACGGCCGGATGGTTCAGGATTTCCTGCATCTTGGTACTCCCAGAGTGGCCCGGTCCGGGCGCTCAGCCCCGCGAAACGCGCAGCACGCCCGAGACGTCTTTTACCACGGAGATCGCCCGGCGCAACTGCTCGAGGTCGGCGACCTCGCAGGTGAAACGCATGTAGGCGAGGTCCTGCTTGGACTGGGTGTTCACCGCGGTGACGTTGATCTTCTCGCGCGCAAGCGCTTCGCCGACATCGCGCAGCAGCCCCTGGCGGTCCGCGGCGACGATCACCATGTCGACCGAGAACGCGCCGATGTTCTTTGCGCCCCAGTCGGCGTCGATCACCCGCTCGGGGTGCTTGTCCGCCAGGTTGTGGAAGCTCGGGCAGTCCTCACGATGGATGGACACCCCGCGACCGCGCGTGACGAAGCCGCGGATCGGGTCGGGTGGCACGGGCTTGCAGCACCCGGCAAGCTGCGTAAGCAGGTGATCGATCCCCACGATAAGGATGCCGCTGTCGCCGCCGCCCGCCTTGGGCTTTCGCATCGCGGGACCGGCCGGCTCGACGGGCGCAGGCGCCGCCTCGCCACGCACCAGGGTGCGCAGCGCAACCTGGATCTGGCGCAGGTTCACTTCGTCCCGCGCTGCGGCCGCGAAAAGGTCGTCGGGCTTGGCGAAGCCGAGCGTGGCCGCCAGCGTGTCGAGCTTGGCGCGGCCCTCGCCTTCGCGGTTCATCTCGCGCTCGACGATGGCACGGCCGGTAGCCACCGTATCGGCCAGCGCCTGGTTGTTGAACCACTGGCGCACCTTCTGCCGCGCGCGATGGCTCTTGAGGTAGCCGAGTTCCGCGTTCAGCCAGTCGCGCGAAGGCCCGCCCACCTTGGCCGAGACGATCTCGACGCGCTGGCCGTTCTTCAGCGGCGTGTCGAGCGGCACCATGTGCCCGTCGACCTTGGCCCCGCGGCAGTGGTGCCCGAGGTCGGTGTGCAGCGCATAGGCGAAGTCGATCGGCGTCGATCCCGCGGGCAGGTCAATCACCCGGCCCTGCGGCGTCATCACGTACACCGTGTCGTCCAGCGCCGCCTGCTTGAACTGCTCCACCCACGCCGCCGAATCCGCCACCTCGTCGCGCCACGCCAGCAACTGCCGCAGCCACGCGATCTTCTCGTCGAAGGCGCCTTCGGCGCGCGAGCCGGCCCCGGCCTCCTTGTAACGCCAGTGCGCGGCCACGCCGAACTCGGCGTGCTGGTGCATCTCCTGCGTGCGGATCTGCACTTCCAGCGCGCGCCCGTCCGGGCCGATCACGGCCGTGTGCAGGCTGCGGTACAGGTTGGCCTTGGGACGCGAGATGTAGTCGTCGAACTCCTGTGGGATCGGCGTCCACAGGTTGTGCACGATGCCGAGGGCCGAATAGCAGTCCTTCAGCGAATCGACGATCACGCGCACCGCGCGCACGTCGAAGATCTCGGAGAAGGCCAGGTCCTTGGCGCGCATCTTGTTGTAGATCGAGAAGATGTGCTTGGGCCGGCCCTGGATCTGGGCATGCACGCCGGCCGACTCTAGCTCGCGCGCGAGCTGCCCGGTCACGCTCTGGATGAACGCCTCGCGCTCGGCGCGCTTTTCATCGAGCATCTGGGCGACGCGCTTGTAGCCCTCGGCGTCGATGAAGCGCAGCGACAGGTCCTCGATCTCCCACTTCAGCTGCCACATCCCGAGCCGGTTCGCGAGCGGTGCGTAGATGTCGAGCGACTCCTGCGCGTAGCTTTCGCGCTCCGCATTCGGGTTCTTGGCGAAAAAGCGCAGCGTCTGCGTACGGCTGGCCAGCCGTATCAACACCACGCGGATGTCCTCGACCATCGCGAGCACCATCTTGCGCAGGACCTCGGACTGCTTCTCCTGCTCGTCGTCCGAGGGCTTGCCGCCGCGGCCGGGACGCGTGGACACGCGCAGCTGGTAGAGCTTTTCGACGCCGGCGGCGAGGCTGGCGATTTCCGCGCCGAATTTCTCGCGCAACTCATCGGGCTTGGCGAGGTACTTGGGCGCGGCAAACAGGATGCCCGATGCGCGCGAAGGCGCATCCATGCCGATTGCGGCAAGGCTCACCGCCAGGCCCAGCGCGTGCGGCCACACCGCCTCCCCGGTCGAGAGCGTGTGCCCGGCGTAAAGCGGTTCGGCGAACTCGAGCGCGCGCACGAGCACTTCGCGGTCGGCCTGCGCGAGGTCCTGGCCGATCGAATCGAGGAGCTCGCCGCGTTGGTCGGGCGAGTGAAGGGGTACAACCGAAACCATGCCGCGATTTTATCCCCAAGTGCATAATGTTTGCCTCGCACCAGAAGCCGCAACGCTCCGCCGCATTGCCTGACTCCGCCCGCTTTTACCGCTCCGCGCCCTTCCTGCTGGTGCTGGCCGCCCTCTTTTGGGGCGGGCACTGGGTGGTCGCACGCGCAGTCATCTCGGAATCCACGCCGTTTACGCTGTCCTTCTGGCGCTGGACCTGCGCCGTGGCGATCCTCGCGCCGTTCGCGTGGCCCCATGTGGTCCGTGATGCAACCAGGCTGCGCGCCCAGTGGAAATCGATCGCGCTGCTCAGCCTCACCGGCACGGGCCTCTACAACGGCATCGGCTACTTCGGCGTGCAGGACACCACGGCCACCAACGCGCTGCTGATCCAGTCGGTGACCCCGGCGTTGATTCCCGTGCTCAGCTACTTCCTGGTGCATGAGCGCATCGGGCCGGCCGCGATCGCGGGCGTGGCCATTTCCTGCGCAGGGATCCTCGCCATCGCCTCGAAGCTCGACCTGCAGGCGGCGCTGGCCCTGCAGTTCAACCGAGGCGACCTGTGGCTGCTCGCCAACGTGTGCATGTGGGCCACGTACACCGTTTGCCTGCGCTGGAAGCCGGTGGGCCTGCACCCGTTCAGCTTCCTCTTCGCGCTGATGGCGGTCGGGGTGCTGCAGCTGACCCCGCTCTTCGCCTACGAAATGGCCACCGGGGGCGGGCTGAAGGTCGGCACGGCGTCGGTGCTCGGGGTCCTTTACCTCGGCGCGTTCCCGGCGGTACTCAATTACCTGATGTGGAACCGCGCAGTCGGCGAAATCGGCGCGGCGCGCGCGGGCACGTACCTGTACCTCGTACCGGTGTTCGGCACGGTGATGGCCATTGCCTTCCTCGGCGAGCGCCTGCACCTGTACCACCTTGTCGGCGTCGCGCTGATCTTTGGCGGCATCTGGCTCGCATCGCGGGACAAGCGCGGAACCGCCCCCGGGAAGGCCTGACATGGGGTGGTTGCGGGACTGGAAGCGCAAGCGCCTCCTCCAAAAGCATGCGATCGACGCAACGCTCTGGCGCCGGGCGACCTCCGCCCTGCCCTTCCTCGCGGGCCTGCCCGCCGGGAAGGAACAGCGCCTGAAGGAAATGGCGATCGTCTTCCTCGCCGAGAAGTCGCTCTCCCCGCTGGATGGCGTCCAACTCGGCGACGCCGACCGGCTGTCGATCGCGATCCAGGCCTGCCTGCCCGTGCTGGAGCTCGGGCTGCAGTGGTATGACGGCTGGGTCGGCGTCCTCGTCTACCCGGGCGAATTCCGCGTGAAGCACGAGGAGTTCGACGAGAACGGGGTGATGCACGAGTGGGAAGACGAACTCGTCGGTGAATCGTGGGAAGGTGGCCCGGTGATCCTTTCATGGCAGGCCGTGGGCGAGGCCGGCCGCGTCGCCGAGGGCGGCGCCAACGTAGTGATCCACGAGTTCGCACACAAGCTCGACATGCGTAACGGCCAGGCCGACGGCATGCCGCTGCTCCACGCCGGGATGGACCCGGCGCTGTGGCGCGCGGTGCTCGAAGAGGCCTACACCGGATTCTGCGACGCAGTGGATCGCGACAAGGACACCTGGCTGGACCCTTATGCCTCGGAAGCGCCCGCTGAATTCTTCGCGGTGGCGAGCGAGGCGTTCTTCGAAGCGCCCGGCGAACTGAAGCGACGCTACCCGGACCTCTACACGCAATTCACCCTGTTCTACCGGCAGGATCCGGCGCTGAGGCTCCCGGCATGAAGACGCTCCTCATCGTCTGGCACACGCGCGGCGTGAAGACCACGCAGCTGGCCGAAGCGGTCGCCAGGGGTGCGGCCAGCGAGGCGGGCGTGCAGGTGCGGATGCTCCGCTGCGCCGACGCCGGGCCGCAGGACGTGCTTGAAGCCGATGCCCTTGTGCTCGGCACCCCGGAAAACTTCGGCTCCCTGTCCGGGATGATGAAGGACTTCCTCGAGCGCATCTTCTACGAGTGCGAGGGCAAGGTGGCCGGACGGCCCTGGGCGCTGCTGGTCTCGGCCGGGCAGGATGGCGCTGGGGCAATCGCCTCGGTCGAGCGCATCGTCACGGGGCTGCGACTGAAGAAGGTGCAGGAGCCCATCCTAGCGCTGAAGGAAGTCACGCCGGAGGTGCTGGCGCAGTGCGAGGAACTCGGTGCGGCGCTGGCCGCAGGACTCGCTCTCGGGGTGTACTGAGAAGCTCTCCGGCACAGAAATCATCGGGCGAGGCGCTTTGCCGGATTCCATATGCCATCCGGATGCGTTAAGGTTGCACACTTGGAGCCCCAACATGAAGCCTTCCATAGCCCTCAACACCCATCGCGAAGCGATTCGCCGGATCGTTGCAGAGCGACGCGCCCGCAATCCACGGGTCTTCGGCTCGGTACTACACGGCGTAGACCGCGAAGGTAGCGACCTCGATCTGCTGGTCGACTCGACCTCGGATACGTCGCTGCTCGACCTGGCCGGGATCGAACTGGAACTTGAACGCCTGCTTGGCGTCCGGGTCGAAGTCATCACCGCCGGCAGTCTGCCCGAGAGTTTTCGCGGCCGAGTCATCGCAGAAGCCCGCCCGATCTGAAACGGACAGTACGGATGATCGAACCGGCACGCCGTACGGCAGACTATCTAGGCCATCTGCTCGAAGCAGTCGCTCGCATCCGCAAATACACAGCAGGGATGGATCTCGCCGCCTTCCAGTCGCAGACGCTCGTGCAGGATGCGGTAATGCGCAACATAGAGATTGTTGGCGAAGCAGCCCGCAACATAGTTCGCCAGGATCCGGAATTCGCAGCCGGCCATCCCGAGGTCCCGTGGACCCAGGCCATACGAATGCGTGACCGCATCTCGCACGGTTACTTCGCAGTCGATCTCGACACGGTCTGGCATACAGTGAAGCGCGATTTTCCTGCGATGGAATCCCAGGCGCTCGCGCTGCTGAAAGCGCTCACCCTAGCGTAGTCCCGACCTCAAATCTGCCCTTATGAAAAGGGAGGGGACGTATGCCGTTTGATCATTAAAAGTAGAACATTTATTTTTTAAAATGCCTTCAGGACGCCGTTTCGTGTCAGTTTAAATGCCGTTTTTGTAAAACTACACCTCCGCCGTCGCCCCTTCCTCCTTGCCCGCCTGGCGCACCGGCCGCGCGATCCACACCATCCCGGCGAGCGCGATGAACAACCAGCCCGAGAACCAGAACAGGTCGACCGTCCCCAGCATGCGCGCCTGCGCGTCGATCATCCTCTCCAGTTGCGCGAGCGCCTGCTCGGCTGTCAGCCCGGCCGCCTTGAGCACCTCCAGGGCAGCCACGGCCTGAGGATCGTAGGGCGTCACGTGCTCGACCAGTTGCGCGCGGTGCAGGCTGGTGCGGTCGTCCCACAGCGTGATCCCGGCAGACGCCCCGAACGCCCCGAAAGTGAAGCGCATGAAATTATTCAGGCCCGTGGCCGCCGGGATGCGCTCCTTGGGCAGGCCGGTCAGCGCAAGCGCAGTCAGCGGCAGGAAGAACATCACGTTCGCCGCGCCCTGCAGGAAGGTCGGCATGGCGATCGTCCACGCATCGGCCTCGAGCGCGAAGTCCGCCCGCAGGGCCGACACCACGCCGAAGATGATGAACCCCCCGCAGGCCAGCAGGCGCATGTCCATCCCCCGCTGGATGCTGCTCCCGATCAGCGGCGCGAGGACCATGGCGAGCAGCCCGAACGGGATCATCATCAGGCCCGCCCAGGTCTGCGTGTAGCCCATCAGCGTCTGCAGCCACAGGGGCAGGATCACTGAAGTCCCGAAGAACACCGCGTACCCGACCGACAGCGTGAGCGTGGCGGTCCAGAAGTTGCGGACCGCGAAGAGGCGCAGGTCGACGATGGGATGTTCATTGTCCATGAGCTCCCACGCGAGGAAGGTGACGAACCCCGCCGCCGCCACGCATCCGAGCAGCACGATCTCGCTCGAATTGAACCAGTCGAGCTCCTTGCCCTTGTCGAGCATGATCTGCAGCGATGCCACCCACACCACGAGCAGCACGAGGCCGGTCACGTCCACCGGCACCTTGCGGGTCGGCGTTTCGCGCGAGCGGTAGATCTGCCAGGTCAGCGCCGCCGCGGTCAGGCCCACGGGGATGTTGATGTAGAAGATCCACGGCCAGGAAGCCTCTTCGGAGATCCATCCGCCGATGAGCGGTCCGGTGATGGGCGCGACCAGCGCCGTCATCGACCACAGGGCGAGCGCAAACCCTGCGCGCTCGCGGGGAAAGGTCGCGAGCAGCAGCGCTTGCGACAGCGGGACCATCGGCCCGGCCACCAGCCCCTGCAGCACACGACAGGCGATCAGCGTGTCGATATTCGGCGCGAGCGCGCACAGCCACGATGCGATGGTGAACAGCAGGATCGAGGTCGTGATCAGCCGCACCTGCCCGAAGCGTGTTGTGAGCCAACCGGTGAGCGGCATCGCGATCGCGTTGGCCACGGCGTAGGACGTGATGATCCAGGTGCCCTGCGTGGGGCTCACGCCGAGGTCGCCGGCGATGGTGGGGATAGCCACGTTGGCCACCGTCACGTCGAGCACGGTCATGAAGGTCGCACCCGAGAGCACGATGGCGCCCACCATGCGCTCCATCCCCTCCAGCGGCGGCACCTCCTCCGCCGGCGCTGCAGGCGCGGGCGCGCTCATTTTCCTAGATTCGCGGCGATGAGGACCTGCACGCGCGCCTCGGCATCCTCGGTGGGCCTGGCCAGCGCCGCCGGGGCCCAGGCCGGGTTCGCGCGCGGCGCGGCGGCGAGCTGTGCGCCGCCCGTGTCACGGATCTCCACGTCCACGTGCATCGACAGCCCCACCAGCAGCGGGTGCGCTGCAAGCTGGCCCGGCTCGAGCGCGATGCGCACCGGCAGGCGCTGCACCACCTTGATCCAGTTGCCGGTGGCGTTCTGCGGCGGCAGCAGCGCGAAGGCGCCGCCCGTGCCCGCCGCCAGCCCGGCGACGCGGCCGCGATACTCGGCGCGGTTGCCATAGAGGTCCGCGGTGAGCCGCACGGGCTGCCCGATGCGCATGTCACGCAACTGGACTTCCTTGAAGTTGGCATCGATCCAGACGGAGTCGAGCGGCACCACCGCCATCAGCAGCGCGCCGGATGCCACGCGCTGGCCCACCTGGACCGTGCGCCGCGCAACGTACCCTGCAACCGGCGCGACGATCTCGGTGCGTTGCAGGGCGAGGAAGGCCTCGCGGACGCGCCCCGCTGCGGCCGCAACGCCCGGATGCTTTGCAATGCTGGTGCCGTCGGTGCGCACCCGGTTGGTGACGAGATCCTCGCGTGAGGCCGCCAGCGCGGCGCGCGCGGTCTCCACCGCATTGCGGGCGTGCTCCACGTCTTCCTTCGAGACCGCGCCGGTTGCCGCCAGTGGGCTGCGCCGGGCCAGGTCTTCCTCCGCTTTCGCCAGCTCGCTCGCGCGCTGCGCCTGCAGCGCCTCCAGGGCGGCGTTGCGCGCGTAGAACGTGCGCACCTCGCGCACGGCCTGGGCAAGCTGCGCCTCGGCCTGCGCCAGCGCCACCCGCGCATCGGTCGCGTCCAGCTTCACCAGCACCTGCCCCGCCTGCACCCGGTCGGTGTCGTCGGCGCCGATCGCCACGACCGTTCCGGCCTGCTGCGGCGTGACCTGGACGACATGGCCGGCCACGTACGCGTTGTCGGTACTCTCGTACCAGCGCCCGGTGAGGTGCCACCACAGCGCCCAGCCGATGGCCAGCGTGGCAAACACCAGGAACAGCACGACCAGGACGCCGCGTCGGCGCCTACCTGCGACCATCTTCGTATCCCCCGCCCAGCGCGCGGTAGAGGCCGACCTCGGCCAGCTGCGCGCGTGCGCTCAAATCGGACGCCCGCCTCTGCAGTTCATAGAGCGGTGCTTCGGCATCCAGGACCTCGAGGTAATTGGCGATCCCCGCGGCATAACGTTCGAGCGCGACCCGGCGGGCCCGCTCGGTGGCCTCGTAGGCGAGGCGGCGCTCGGCGCGCTCCGACTCGAGCACGCGGCGCGTCTGCACCTGGTCGGCCACTTCGCGCACGGCCTCCAGCAGCAATTCGTTGTATCGCTCCACGGCGAGGTCGTAGTCGGCTTCGCGGCCGCGCAGGCCGGCCTGCAGCCCCCCTGCGGCAAACAGCGGCAGCCGCACGGCCGGGCCTGCGCCGCCGATGCCGCTGCCCGCAGCGAGCAGGCGATCCATCCCGAGCGAGGCGAGGCCGGCAAAGGCAATGAGATTGACGTTCGGGAGGAAGCGCTTGCGCGCGACATCGATTTCGCCCACGGCCGCTTCAACGCGCCAGCGCGCAGCGACCAGGTCGGGCCGCCGTCCGAGCAGGTCGAGCGGCAGGGCCGGCGGCAGCCCGGACGCACCGGGGGAGGAGACGCTTGAAGAGACGGCCGCAATCGACAGTCCGCGGTCCGGGCCCTTCCCTGTCAGCGTACCCAGCTGATTGCGCGCCAGCGCGACCGCTGCATCGAGTTGCGCCACGCTCGCGCGCAGCCCCGGCGGCACCGCGCCCACCCGGCCCAGCAGGGCTTCGGTCTCGAGGCCTGCCGAGACCCGCTGGCGGACCAGCCCGACGCGCCGCTCGGCCTGCTCGCGCTCACGGCCGAGGATCTCGCGCTGCGCGAACAGCGCCTGCAGCTGGAAATAGGCCCGCGCCACGGCGGACGACAGCGCAAGGCGCGCCGCCTGCGCATCGGCTCCCGCCGCAGCCTCGGTCGCGCGTGCCGCGGCGATCGCTGCATCGTTGCGGTTCGCGTAGTCGAGCTCGTAGCTGAAGTCCATCGACAGGCGCGCGGTCGTGCGGGTCGTGCCGGCCACCGGCGGCGGCACGGTGCCGCTCACGCTGAAACGCTGGTGCAGGACGTCGAGCCCGCCGGTCACGCCGGGCGACGCGCTCGCGACGGCGGCATCCACCAGCGCGGAAGCCTGCGCGAGCCGCGCCTGGGCGATGCGCAGCGTCGGGTGTCCGGCCAGGGCCTCGTCGACCAGCGCATCGAGCTGCCGGTCGCCGAAGACGGCCCACCAGCGCGCCTGGGGCCAGCCGCCAGCGGCATCCGGAGCCAGCACGCGGGAGGCTTCGACTTTGTCAGCGCCGAGGACTTGCGCCGCCGGCGTCGTTCGCTCGACCGGCGTCACGCATCCTGCGAGCAGGATCGCCGCCAGCGCAGCGAGGAGGCCCCTGCGCTCAGTCCGCATTGGCGAGCATCCGGTCGAGGTAGCCCTTGAGCTGGTCGAGTTCGGGGCGGCTGAAGCCGCGCAGGAGCTTGTTGAGCGCCCGCGCGGCGACTGCAGGCAGTTCGTCGGTGAGCTTGGTTCCCTTCGGGGTGAGTTCGAGGCGGACCGAGCGCCGATCGGCTTCGTCGCGCACGCGCCGGATCAGGCCTTTCTTGACCAGCCGGTCGATCATGCGGGTCATCGACCCGGTGTCGTAGCTGTAGTCGCGCGCGATGTCGGCCGCGCGGTTGCCGCGGCCATGCGCGATGTAGATCAGGATCGCGCCCTGCGCCGACGAAATGCCCCAGGGCGTGACTTCACGATCGACCGCCGCGAAGACAGCCGCGCGCAGGCGCGTGATCTGGAATCCCACACTGTCTTCGACGCGGTAGGTTTCCGCGCGGTAGAGCCCCATGCCCGACCTCAATTAGCTGCCAAGGCAGCAAATTGCCTGCCAAGGCAGGTAATGTCAAGCCGGGTGGCTAACGGGTCGCCGGCGGCGGGGGAGGAGGACTGCCCGGCGGCGGCGGGGGAGGCGTCACGGCGGCGGGTTGCTGCAGCACGGGCGCAGTCGTGCCGCTCGGGGCGGTTTCGAACCGCCCCGACACCGGGACCCGGTTGCCGCGCGCATACATGCACTGCTGGTAGGCGAAATCGTAACGCTGCTGCAGGTTGCGCCCCGACTGCTGGCCCGATCCGGATCCCGCCAGCCCGCCGACAATAAGGCCTGCGCCCGCGCCGGTTCCCGCGCCCCGGCCGCCGCCGATCAGCGCACCTGCGGCCGCGCCCACTGCGGCGCCGACGGCAGCGCTCTTCACGCCGTCATTGGCCGCTGCATCGTTGGGCGAAGACCCCCCGATCTGGCTGCTCGCGTACTGCCTGCATTCGAAGTCATTGGCCTTGAACTCGTCGAAGCTCTTGCCGGTGCCGGGCAGCACCAGCACGCCGGGGCCGTCCGGGATGGTGGCGCACGCGCTGAGCAGCAGCACGGCCGGCAGGAGTACGCATATTTTTCGGTTCATGGTCATGGTTAGCCTTGTGGTTGCGGTGCGACCTGCTGCCAGCCGCCCGGGCATTGCCTGATATACGGGTAGTAGCCCTGCCCCTCGGCGCAGTAGTACCACCAGCCCGGGGCGAGCAGTTGCGGTGCAGCCTGTGGCTGTGGGGCCGGCGCGGGCTGGGGCTGCGCCTGCTCGATGTACACAGTCGGCGCTGCTGGCGCCACGACGACCGGGGGGGCGTAGTAGTAGGGCGAGTAATAGTAGGGCGAGTAGTAGTACGGGAACATCGGCGCCCCGATGTACACGCCGACCCGCGGGCCGCCGTGAAAGCGATGCTGGGCCAGCGCCGTGCCACTCGCCGTTGCGCCCGCGAGCAGCGCGCCCGCAAGCAGGAAAGGTGTGATCGTCCGGATCTTCATGCGTCCAGCGTAGCGCGGAATGCCGGGCAGCGAGGCCCGTTTTGGTAACAATGTGTTTCAAGGTGTAAGCGCGGCGCGCCCACACCGGGCGGTCAGCCGATGAGGAAGTCCCGGACGATCGCGATCTGGTCCGCGTGCATCAGCGTGGGCGCGTGACCTACGCCGGGGATTTCGACGATTTCCGCCTTCGGCCCCCGCTGCGTCATCGCGTCGCAGGTTTCGCGCTTCAGCAGGTCGGACAACTCACCGCGCAAGACCAGCATCTTGCTGCGGATGGCGTCATAGACCGGCCAGAGCTCGAGGTCGCCCTCAGGCATCTGGTGCTTGAAGGGCTCGGCGAGCGCCGGGTCGTAGTGCATCTTGTAGCGACCGTCGGGCTGCCGGCGAACGACGATTTCAGTGAGGAACTTCCACTCGTCGTCGGTGTGCGGCCCGAACGAGGCGCTGACGGTGCGCACATATTGCACTGCGGTTGCAAAGTCGGGAAACACCGGCGCCATGCCCACGTAGGTGGCGATGCGCTCGAGCGACACCTTGGTGACGACCGGGCCCGCATCGTTCAGCACGAGTTTGGCGATCGGCGCGCCCGGCTGCGCGGCGAGCGCCATGCCGATGAGGCCGCCCATCGAGGTGCCCACCCAGTCGACCTGCTCGACATCGAGGCGCGCGATCAGCGTCACCATGTCGGCGACGTACTGCGGGATCCCGTACAGCATCGGATCGGCAAGCCAGTCGGAGGCGCCCCGCCCTGCGGTATCCGGGCAGATCACGCGGTAGCGGTCCGCCATGGCCGCAGCCAGCGCATCGAAATCCCGCGCGCAGCGCGTGAGGCCGTGCGCGCAGATGAGGACTTTGCTGTTGGAAGGGTCGCCCCACTCGAGGTAGGCGATCTTGTGCAGGCCCCTGGGGGACAAGCACTGTACGGTGCGCTGTTTGGGTTCCATGGCGCCCATTATAGGCGGGACGCCTGCCAGTACCGCGGATGCGCGGAACGCTCGCCGGCCGCCTCCACGCCGCCCGCGGCGAGCCGCACCGTCACCGCGCCGTCGAGGTCTGTGCGCAGGATCCGCGCGCCGACCTCGTCGTACCGCGCGACGACATCCGCTCGCGGATGGCCGAAGCGGTTGCGGTACCCCACCGGCACGATCAGCCAGCGCGGCCGCACGGCGGCCACGAACGCCGCCGTCGACGAAGTCCGGCTGCCGTGGTGCGGCGCCAGCATCACGTCCGCATGCAACGCAGCCCCGTCCCTCTGGACGAGCAACCCCTCCGCGGCCTTCTCGATGTCGCCAGTCAGCAGCAGCGACCCGTGCGCCGTAGTTACCCGCAGCACGCAGGACAGGTTGTTGACGCGCAACACGCCGCCCTCGTAGTCGGCACGCGCAGGATGCACGACCTCGAATCCGACGCCGTCCCAAGACCAGCGGTCACCGCGCACGCACGGGCGTGGATTGCGTGCGCCTGCCGCCACCGGGTTGCCCGGCTCGAGCGAGGAGAGGAAGTCGAGCACCTCGGCGTTCTCCAGGACCGACAGCGCCCCGCCGCTGTGGTCACTGTCGTTGTGCGTGACGACCATGGCATCCAGCCGCAGCGACCCGACCGCGCGCAGGTAGGGCACGATGATGCGCTCGCCGCTGTCGGACTCGGTGCCATAGGTCGGGCCTGCGTCGTAGAGCAAGGTGTGCTCCGCAGTGCGCACCACGACCGCAAGCCCCTGCCCCACGTCGAGCGTCGTGATCCAGGCCTCGCCTTGCGCCGGGCGCGACGGTGCGGTCATCAGCGCCGGCGCGAACAGGACCAGTCCGACCCAGCGCAGCGGGACTCCTCGCGGCGCAACCAGCCATAGCACCCCAAGCATTGCGACCACGACTGTCCATACCGGAGGCACCGGTTGCTGCCACACCGCCACCGGCAAGGCGTCGCACCA
The DNA here is from genome assembly GCA_945862265.1 of Bordetella parapertussis. GTDB lineage: Bacteria > Pseudomonadota > Gammaproteobacteria > Burkholderiales > SG8-39 > SZAS-79. The sequence continues at coordinate 134,498 of CAMAXP010000001.1, read as the reverse complement.
CTCGAGAAAGTGCATCAGGACAACGGTGAGGCCATCCGCGAGCCGCAGCAGGGCATCGACCGGAAGCAACGCGCAAACGAGCGCGAGCGGCGTGATGACTGCGCTGACGACCGGAATCGCCACCGCGTTCGCCAGCGGCCCCACCAGCGACACCTGCGAGAACAGCAGCAAGGCCATCGGCGCGAGGCCGACGGTCATGGACCATTGCACGCGGGCCCATTGCACAAGCCACGACTCGCGTCCCGTCCAGCCTTGCGTCACGTAGAAGATCAGGCCCACCGCGCAAAACGAAAGCCAGAACCCGGCGGCAAGCACAGCCCAGGGGTCGACCAGCACCACGGCCAGCAGTGCCAGCGCGAGCACGCGCGAAGGCGATGACATGCGCCCGGCCCACACCGCCGCCGCCACCGCCCCCACCATGAAGAACGTGCGTTGTGCCGGCACGCCGAACCCGGCGAGCAGCGTGTAGGTGAACGCCGCCAGCGTCGCCGCCACGGCCGCAGCCTTGCGCGCGGGCAGGCGAAGCGCGAGCGACCCGCTCCGCCGCCACCCGAAGGACACCAGCGCCGCCACCATTCCCGAGATCAGCGTGACGTGCAGCCCGGAGATCGACATGAGGTGCGTAACCCCGGTGCGGCTGAACAGGCGCCAGTCCTCGGCGTCGATGGCGCGCTGGTCGCCGACCACCAGGGCGACGAGGATCCCGGCCGTGTCCGAATCGCCGAGCACCGCGAGGAAGCGCGTGCGCACGGCTTCGCGCACCCGCTCGATCCGGTCGGACAGCGAGTTGCGCTCGCCGAGCTTCACCTGCCCGCCGCGCGGCCGCACATAGCCGCTGGCGCCTATGCCCCGCTCAAGGAGCCAGCCTTCGTAATCGAACCCGTGCGGATTCACGCTGCCGTGCGGGCGCTTGAGCCTGACGGTGAAGCGCCAACGCTCGCCCGGGTGGATCGCATGGGCGTCCGCCAGCGCGGCGGGGGTGTCATCGAGGCCCGCTGCGAGGCCGCTGCGATACCACGAGAGCAGGATCCGCTTTGGCACGCCGGTGCTTGCGCCGTCGGCGCCCTCGACGTCGAACTCGAAGCGCACGCTGCGCTCCCCGAGGGCCGGCAGGCTCGCCACCACGCCGGAGACGACGAGGTCCCGCCCTTCGAGCTCGGGCGCGAGCCGCTCACCGAGCCGGCCCTGCGCGCACCCAGCGGCCCACGCAAAGCCGAGCGCGAAGGCCACGGGCACGGCCACAACGGGCCGCAGAGGCCGGAACCACGCGAGGACCGCGCACGACAGCACCGCCCACCACCACGCCGGGAACGAAGCAGGCAGGGCCGCCTGCTGTTGCAGCCACCAAATTCCCACTGCAAAAGCGACTATCGCTGCGTTCATGCCCGGGCCGCGTAGAATCGGACTGCCCTGTTTAACGCTGCCGGAAGCCATCGGCTGACACGCCCAGCTGGCTCAGACCCACAGCAGACCATGCCCAGAAACTTCTTTCGCAAATACCTGCCGAGCCACGAATCGATCCTCGGCCACCGCTGGATGGGGCGCTTCGGCCGGTTCTTGCAGCACCCGAACCTGTGGTACCTCAATCGCGGCTCGGTCGCGGGCGGCGTGGCGGTGGGGATGCTCTCCGGGCTCGTGCCGGGGCCGCTGCAGATGCTCACCGCGCTGCTCGTGGCGATCCCGCTGCGCGTCAACCTGCCGGTGGCGCTGCTCTCGACGCTGTACACCAACCCTTTCACGATCGTGCCGCTGTACCTGCTCGCCTACGCCTACGGCAGCCTGCTCCTCGGCCACGGCGGCCAGCCTGCGGCGATCACCGCCTTCGAGATGGACTGGCTGCACCTTGGCGACTCGATGGTCGCGCTGGTGCAGTGGATGCTCTCACTGGGCCCGCGGCTCGGGGTCGGGCTCGTCGCGCTTGCGCTGACGCTTGCCGGCATTGGATACTTTACGGTGCAGGTCGCCTGGCGCGTGCAGGTAACGCTCGCCTGGCGCGCGCGCGCCAGGCGCCGCGCAACGAAGGTCCGCGAATAACAACGGCAAGCAATGATCCAACTGCAACCCACCAGCCTCCCGGTCCGCTTCTACCTGGCGTTCCGCAACCCGCTCCTCGTGTTCCTGGTGGTGCTGATAGTCGGGTCGACCGGGTTCTGGATCGTGTCCGAATACAAGGCCACGCCGCTCGACTGCATCTACATGACTTTCATCACGGTCGCGACGATCGGCTTCGGCGAGACGATCGACCTATCGCACAGCCCCGGGGGCCGCGTGTTCCTGATGGCGATCGCCACGGTGGGCATCGCCAACGTCACTTACGCCACGTCCAAACTCACCGCCTTCATCCTCGAAGGCGACCTCAACGAAGCCCTCAGGAGGCGACGCATGCAGGACCGCATCGACAAGCTGAAAAACCATTACATCATCTGCGGGGTCGGCCGGGTCGGCACCAACGTCGCACACGAGCTGCATGTCACCGATCGCCCGTTCGTCGCCCTGGAAGACGCGCAGGCGGCCATCGAGATCTTCCACGAAAAGTACCCCAAGACCCTGGTGCTCCACGGCGACAGTTCGGACGACGACGTGCTGCGCCGCGCCGGCATAGAGCGCGCCGCGGGCCTCTTCGCCGTGACCGGCGACGACGGCAAGAACCTGCTGATCACCCTGACTGCCAAGCAATTGACCCCGGCGCTGCGCGTGGTCGCACGCTGCCACGAGGTGCGCAACATCGACAAGCTGAAGCGGGTCGGCGCCGATGCCATCGTGTCGCCCGACTTCACCGGCGGCATGCGCATCGCCTCGAGCATGGTGCGGCCCGCGGTGGTGACCTTCCTCGACGAGATGCTGCGCTCGGACAACCGGCTGCGGGTGGAAGAAGTGCACGTGCCCGAAGGGTTCGCCGCGCGCCAACTGGGCGACTTCATCAAACGCTCGCCCGACTACATCGTGCTGGCGGTACGCGCCGGGCAGGCCTGGCAGTTCAATCCGGCGCCCGAGACCCTGATCTCTGCCGGCAGCACGCTGGTGGTGATGGTCAACCCCGAGGGGCGCGGGGAACTGGAGAAGCTCGTCGCCGCGTAGACGAGACGAGAAGAGGGGCTACGCCCCTCCTCAGACCTCCCCGAGACGCGAGGCTCCCCTCTATTCCGACGGGATCGGCCGCGCGGTGGTCGTGAACGCGATCGAACGCCCTACCGGCATGTTGGCGTGGAAGCCTTCGACGATCGGCGGGCTGGTCAGGACATCCGCTTTCCACACGATGACGAAATTGGCCCCGGAGCCGCCGGTGTCGTCCTTGCGCGGGATGAACAGCTCGAACGTGGCCATCGGCTGGACGATGCGCGGCGCCACAACGTACTCGCGCAGTCGTTTGCCGTCGGTATCGTAGTACTGCGCGGACAGCACGCGGATGGCGCGCGCCGGGTCGGTATTGCGGATGCTGACTGACACCGAGACCAGCGCCTTGGCCGGCTCGCCGCGGCTGTCGAGGTCGCCATGCCACACGTGCGAGTAGATCGGCAGGTAGAGCATCTGCCCGGTGGAGCGGGCAACGGGCGCCTGGGCCGCGGCCGCCCCGGCGAGGAGCAGGACCACAGCCAATGCGTACTGTGCGAGTTTCATAGCCGGGACTCCTGGTAGTCGAGTTCTTCCTCGAGTTCATGCATGACGTCATCGCTGATCTGGTTTTCCTGCCATACCCGGATGAGTTCAGCGCGCTCGGCCCGGATTGCAGCGATCCTGAGGCGCCGGGCCAGGGCAGCAGCTTGCGCGTCCACGCCTTCGCTGGCAATCGCGACACGCTCGGCGAATTCCTCGCGCACCCGCTGCACCAATTCCGGGTCGGCCCGCTCCTCCTCCGCGGCACGCTGCAATGCCACCAGCGCCGCGCGCCCCATGTCGACGCGCGCTCGGCGCTCCTCGTCGACGACGCTCGAATCCGAGGCCAGCCTGAGCCGGCGGATCAACGGGGCCAGGGTCAGGCCCTGCCCGACCAACGTCACGAAGATCACGGCGAAAGTGAGGAACACGATCAGGTCGCGGTGCGGGAACGGCGCGCCGCTCTGGATCGTGGCCGGCAGCGCGAGCGCAGCGGCCAGCGATACGATACCGCGCATGCCGCACCAGCTTTCGATGAACAATTCGCGATTGGGAGGCGCGGCTTCGCGCTCCCTCAGTTTCCTCGAGAGCATTCGCGGCAGCCATGTCGCCGGGTAGACCCAGAGGATGCGCACCAGCACCGCCACCGTGCTGACCGCCACCGACCACACGACCAGTTCAAGCGCCGAGTACGCCGCGAGGCGCGGCACGATCTGCGACAGCTGCATGCCGATCAGCATGAAGATCAGGCTGTTCAGCATGAACACGAGGATGTTCCAGACCGAGCGCGCGAGGATGCGCATCTCGGCCGAGACCATCTTCGGCGCGAACCGTCCGCGGAAGAGCCCCGCCGCCACCACCGCCAGCACGCCGGAGGTATGCACCGATTCGGCCAGGATGTAGGCCACGAAGGGCACCGACATCGACACCAGCACCTCGATGAAAGGGTCGCCGACGTGCGGATGGATGCGGATGAAGAGCCAGCTCACCGCCATCCCGATCAGCACGCCCCCCACCGCGAGCACGCCGAACTGGAGCGTCGCATCGACCAGCGAAAACGCCCCGGTCAGCACCGCGGCCACCGCGAATTTGTAGATCACCAGGCCCGAGGCATCGTTGACCAGGCTCTCCCCCTCCAGCACGGTGACGATGCGCCGCGGCATGTTCATGCTCGACAGCACCGCCGTGGCGGCCACGGCGTCCGGCGGGGAAACGATCGCACCGAACGCAAACGCCGCCGCCCACGGCAGTTCCGGGACGAGGAACTTGAGCGTCGCGCCGACCGCGAGCGTGGTGACGATCACCAGCCCGATCGCCAGCATGCCGATCGGTCGCAGGTTGGCCTTGAAATCGCGCCACGAGGTGAGCAATGCCGCCTGGTACAGGATCGGCGGCAGCACGATCACCAGCAGCAGCTGCGGGTCGAATTCAAGGGCCGGAAGTCCCGGCACAAAGCCGACGGCGCCTCCGCCGATCACCAATGCAATCGGGTAGGGCATGTGCGCGCGCCGGGCGATCCAGCCCAGGCCAACGGAACACAACAGCAGGAACACCAGCACTGAAATGAACTCCACCCCGTGCTCTCCTAGTCTGTGGGTTGCAGGCGGCCACCCTCGAGCCGCAGCACGCGCTGCGCCTTCGCGGCAAGCGCGAGGTCATGGGTCACGATGATGAAACTCGTGCCGGCCGATTCCGACAGCTTCACCATGGTCTCGAACACCGCATCCGAGGTCGCGGTGTCGAGGTTGCCGGTGGGCTCGTCGGCCAGCACGCACGCGGGTCGCGTGACCAGCGCGCGCGCAAATGCGGCCCGCTGGCGCTCGCCGCCCGAAAGTTCACCCGGCAGGTGTTCGAGCCGCTCGCCGAGCCCGACCTCCTCGAGCACCGCCTTCGCCCGACCCAGCGCCTCGTCGCGCGGCATCCGGCGGATCAGGAGCGGCATGGCCACGTTTTCGAGGGCGGTGAATTCCATCAGCAGGTGGTGGAACTGGTAGACGAAGCCGAGCGTCGCATTGCGGAAATGGCCGCGCTCGGCTTCGCCGAGGGTCGACATGTCGCGGCCCTGCACCTTCACCGTCCCGGCCGAGGGCAGGTCGAGTCCGCCCAGCAGGTGCAGCAGCGTGCTCTTGCCCGACCCAGATTTTCCGACGATGGCGATTCGCTCTCCCGGCTGGACCTCGATATCGACACCCGAAAGCACCGTGACATTGAGCGGGCCGGAGGCGTAGGTCTTGGCGAGCCCCCGGCACGAAAGCACGGGCGCAATGACTGCGTCACTCATAGCGCAGCGCCTCCGCGGGATTCACGCGCGAGGCGCGCCAACTCGGGTACAGCGTCGCAAGGAATGAAATCAGCAGCGACACGGCACAGATCACGATCACGTCCGCCGACTGCAGGTCCGAGGGCAGGTCGCTGATGTAGTAGACGTCCTTCGACAGGAACCGCACGCTGAACATCCTCTCCAGCGCCGGGACCACCACGTCGATGTTCAACGCGAGCAGGGTGCCGCCGCAGACGCCGAGCGCCGTGCCGATGATCCCGATCAGGGCACCCTGCACCATGAAGATCTGCAGGATGCCCCCGGGGGAGGCGCCGAGCGTGCGCAGGATCGCGATGTCGGCCTGCTTGTCGGTCACGGCCATCACCAGCGTGGAGACGATATTGAACGCAGCCACCGCCACGATCAAAAGCAGGATGATGAACATCACCCGCTTCTCGATCTCGACGGCGCGAAAGAAGTTGGCGTGGCTGCGGGTCCAGTCGGTCGCGTAGGTCTTGCCGTCGAACTTGACCATGACCTCGCGCGCCACGGTCCGCGCCGCGTACAGGTCGTCGAGCTTGAGGCGCACGCCGGAAACCGTGTCGCTCATCTGGAAGAGGCGCTGCGCGTCTTCGAGGTGGATCAGCGCGAGGCCGGAGTCGTACTCGAACATGCCGACCTCGAAGATGCCCACCACGGTGAACTGCTTCAGCCGCGGTACCACGCCCGCGGGGGTCACCTGCCCCTGCGGCGTGATCAGCACCAGCTTCTCGCCCGTGAGCACGCCGAGGGACCGCGCGAGCTCCGCCCCCAGCACGATGCCGAACTCCCCTGCGCGCAGCGCATCCAGCCGGCCGGTGCGCATGTGCGAGCCGATCTCCGCGACCTTGTCCTCCATCTCGGGAATCACTCCGCGCACCACCGAACCGCGGACGTTCTGGCCGAAGGAGAGGAGCCCCTGGGCGTTGACGAAAGGGGCCGTGCCGATCACGCGCGGATGCTCCGCGGCGCTCTTTGCGACCGCAGGCCAGTCGGCCAGCCGGTTGTTTACTCCCGAAATCTGCACGTGCGAAGCCACGCCGAGGATGCGTGTGCGCAGTTCCTTCTGGAAGCCGTTCATCACCGAAAGCACGACGATCAGCGCTGCAACGCCGAGCGCAATGCCCGCCATGGATATCAGCGAAATGAAGGAGATGAAATGGTTGCGGCGCTTTGCGCGGGTATAGCGCAGGCCGACCAGGAGTTCGTAGCGCAATGTGCCCCCGTAAGACCGGGCGAGGATACTACAATCATGCTCATGGACACCGACACTTCCGCACTGTTGTCACGCCTCGTTCGGGGCCAGCGCACCGCCGCGCTGGGCACCCTGCGCCAGGGCGCCCCGCTGGTCTCTATGGTGCTCTACCTGCCCTCGCCGAATTTTTCGGCGCTGTACCTGCACGTCAGCCGCCTCGCCTGGCATACGCAGGACATGCTCGCCGACCCGCGGGTGTCGCTATCCATCGTGCAGGCCGACGATCCGGGGAGCGATCCGCAAAGGCTGGCCCGGGTGAGCGTGCGCGGCGAGGCAAAACCGATCCCCCGCGACGCGCCGGTGTTCGCGGAACTGAAGCAGGCCTGGCTTGCGCGTTTTCCCGAATCGGCGATCACCTTCGAACTGGCGGACTTCTCGTTCTTTCGGCTCTCGCCAAGCGACGCGCGCTTCGTCGCGGGGTTCGGGAGCATCCACAATTTGTCGGTCGACGACCTGGTCGCCGCAAGCCAGGATGGCAGTCATCTGCCTTGAAAACGGCTGCTGGCGCGGGGATTGCCCAAAAAGTGGCAACAATTTTCATTTTTAAGCGATGAGTTTTCTCAAAGGACTCGCGTTCGGATTCCTGCTCGCCGCCACCGTCGGCCCGATGTGGATCCTGTGCTTTCGCCGCACGCTCGCGCACGGGCGCCTGTTCGGTTTCGTTTCCGGGATGGGCGTGGCCACGGCGGATGCGCTCTACGGCAGCATGGCGGCATTCGGCCTGACTGCGGTGTCGGGATTCCTGCTCGCCCAGAAGTTCTGGCTCGCGGCGATCGGCGGCGCGTTCCTCTGCTGGCTGGGCGCGAAGACATTGCTGTCGCATCCCGGCGACCGCCCGGCCGACGTGCCGGCCGGAAGCCTTGCAGTCGCCTACACCTCCACGTTCGCCCTCACGCTCACCAACCCGGCCACCATCCTCGCTTTCGTCGCAATCTTCGCGGGGCTGGGCCTCGCGGCCAGCGCGAGCTACGCCGAGGCCGCGCTTGTCGTCCTCGGCGTGGTCATAGGATCGGCGTTCTGGTGGACGGTGCTGGCGGTCGGCGCGGGCTGGCTTCGAAAGCGCGCGGGGCCGCGCCTGTTACGGGCGATCAACATCGTGGCGGGAGTATCCATCCTGGCTTTCGGGATACACACCCTCGGAACATTGTTGGTCGCCTTGTAAACCGTAACCACATACGTTACACTTTCGAACATGATCCGCGGCTTCAAGCACAAGGGCCTCGCCAGGTTCTTCCAGTCCGGATCCAAGGCTGGCATCCAGGCGCAGCACGCGGAAAGGCTTGAGCTGGAACTGGCGGGTAACGTTCCTGTTCGTCGACAAGGATGCAGACGATGTGGACTATGAGGACTATCACTGAGGTGAGTTCATGAAAATGCACAACCCGCCCCACCCCGGAAAAATCATCAAGGCCCTGTGCCTCGATCCACTTGGCCTAACGGTCACCGAAGCGGCAAAAGGGCTGGGGGTGAGTAGAAAAACGCTGTCCGGAATCCTGAACGGCCGGGCCGGGATCAGCCCCGAGATGGCCGTTCGCCTGTCGATTGCCTTCGACACATCGGCGGAAAGCTGGATCAATCAACAGACCCAATACGACTTGTGGCATGCCGAGCTCGGCCGCAAGCGCCTTCGCGTACTCAGGCTGGCCGCGTGACCAATTCTGAAACTGAACGGATCACACCCATGCAAATGATTTCCCTGTTTACCCGGCTTGCCTTGGCCATTGCCATGACAGCCGGCACGACGTTTTCCGTCGCACAACCCTACCCCAACAAGGCCGTCAAGATCATCGTGCCCTTCCCCCCCGCCGGAGCCACGGACGTGGTCACGCGCTTTCTCGGCCAGAAGCTGGGCGAGAAATGGGCGCAGTCGGTGGTGATCGAGAACCGCCCCGGCGCGGGCGGCAGCATCGGCTCGGACCTGGTCGCCAAGGCCCCGCACGACGGCTACACCCTGCTGATGGCGACCAGCAGCACGCATTCGATCGGCCCGTCGCTCTCGAAGCTGCCGTATGACCCGATCAAGGATTTCGCGCCGATCATCCACGTGGCGGACGTCCCCAACGTGCTGGTCGTCAGCCCGACGCTGCCGGTCAAGGACATGAAGGAACTGATCGCGCTCGCCAAGTCGAAGCCCGGCCAGCTCAACTTCGCCTCGAGCGGCAACGGCACCATCGTCCACCTCAATGCCGAACTGTTCAAGATGATCGCCGGCATCGACGTGCAGCACATCCCCTACAAAGGCACGGCGCTCGCGACGCCCGACCTCGCCAGCGGCCAGATCGCGATGATGTTCGACAGCCTGGCGAGCGTGATGCCCAATATCCGCTCCGGCCGCGCCAAGCCGCTCGCGGTGAATGCGCGCGGACGCGCGCCGCTGCTGCCGGACGTGCCCACCTTCGCGGAGGCCGGCATGCCCGCCTTCGACCGGTACACCTGGTTCGGGATGTTCGCCCCTGCGGGGACGCCGAAGGAAATCGTCGCCAAGGTGCGCGATGACGTCGCCGCGCTGCTGCACGCACCGGACCTGCTGGAGAAGTTCGCTTCCGTAGGCGCCGAACCGACCGGAGGCACGTCGGAGGCGTTTGTCGCGCGCATCCTCGCCGACACGGCCAAATGGGCGCAGGTGATCAAGACGGCCAAGGTCAAGATCGAGTAACGGTGAAACTGCAAGGCGGCATCCTCGACGCGCCGCTCGCAATCGTCGACCTGGAGACGACCGGCGCACACCCGGTCCACGACCGCATCACCGAAATCGCAGTGATCGAGGTCGAGGGTGGCGAGGTGCGCTCCGAGTGGAGCACGCTGGTCAATCCCGGGACTACCATACCGCCGGGAATCCAGGCGCTGACCGGGATCACCAACGCCATGGTGGCCGATGCGCCTACGTTTGCGGAACTCGCCGGCGACCTGTTCGAGCGGCTTGAAGGACGGATTGTGGTCGCGCACAACGCCCGCTTCGACTACGGCTTCCTCAAGCAGGAGTTCGAGCGGCACGGGATGAAGTACAACGCGCGCACGCTCTGCACGGTGCGCCTGTCGCGCAAGCTCTACCCGGAGCACGCGAGGCACAACCTCGACTCAGTCATGCACCGCCACGGCATCGTGTGCGAGGCCAGGCACCGCGCAATGGGCGATGCGCAGGTGCTGTGGGAGTTTCTCGGCGCCGCCTCGCGCGAGCGCGGCTTCGAGGCCGTGGCCGAAGCGGCGAAGTCGATCACCAAGCAACCCGCCCTGCCGCCGGCGATCGACCGGGCCGTCATCGACGCGATCCCGGACCTGCCCGGCGTGTATCTTTTCCATGGCGAGGCCGGTGCTCCGTTGTATGTTGGAAAGAGCATCAACATGCGCACGCGCGTCCTTTCCCATTTCTCGGACGACGTGCGCTCATCGCGCGAAGCGCAGATGGCGCGCGAGGTGCGGACCATCGAGACGATCCGCACCTGCGGCGAACTCGGCGCCCTGCTGAAGGAAGCCGAACTGGTGAAGACGCTGCTGCCCGTGTTCAACCGTCAGCTGCGGCGAGTGAGCGGTTTGTCGACCTTCGTGTTCGAGCCGGACAAGGCACCGGGCGAGGCCCTGCGCCTTGCCGGCGGCGAGGAGATCGAAAGCGGCAGCCTGGCGCACATGCACGGCCTCTTTCGCACCAAGCGCGCGGCTGTGGCGGCGCTGCGCGAACTTGCCGACGAACACGGCCTGTGCCTGCAGACCCTGGGCTACGAAAAAGCGCAGCGCAAGGGTGCGTGCTTTCGCCACCAGGTGGCCAAGTGCGCCGGGCTCTGCGCGGGCAAGGAAACCCTGCCCGCCCACCATGCCCGCGTGAGCGCGGCGCTGGCGCGCCTCAAGGTGCTTGCGTGGCCGTACCGCGGGCCCATCGGCCTGGTGGAGCAGGATGCGGAGCGCGACGCAACCGACATCCACGTCGTGGACAACTGGTGCTACTTCGGCACCGCACGCACCGACGAGGACCTGGCCTCGCTGCTGGAGTCCCCGCCGCGCGGGCGCTTCGACGTCGACCAGTACAAGATCCTGGTGAAATTCGTCGCAGGAAAATCGCGCATGAAGATCGTTGAACTGCCCGTATTCGGTCGGCGGGAAACCATGGACGCACTGTGCACTGCGAGCTGATCGTTCCCGGGCTGATGCCGCCGGGCGAGGAGGCCGCTGCGACCCTTGCCGACCTGCGCCTGCCTTCGCTGGAGCTGCTGCTCGCGCGGAGTCGGCGCACGTCGGACGAATCGATAGCGCTGGAACGCTGGCTGGCGCAAGCGTTCGATGGGGACGAGGACGACGAAATTCCCGCCGGCGCACTTACGCTGGCCGCCTCGGGCGGCGCGGCTGGCGACGCCACGTGGATGCGCGCGGACCCGGCCCACCTGCGGCTCAACCGCGACGAGCTGGTACTCGTGCCAGCGACGGCGTTCGGCGTGACAGCGTCCGATGCCCAAGCCCTGACCACGACGCTGAACCGGCACTTCAGCGGCGAACTCACGTTCTACCCGCTCAGTGGGGAACGCTGGTGCGTTCGAATCGACGGCATCCCGGCAGCCGGGCTCAGGACCAAGACGCCTGCAGAAGTCGCCGGCCGCGACATCAACCGGCACCTGCCTTCGGGCGACGGCGCCATGCGCTGGCACGGACTGCTCAACGAAATCCAGATGCTGCTGCACGAGCACCCGGTCAACGAAGCGCGCGAGTCGCGCGGGGAACCGGCGGTGAACAGCGTGTGGCTGTGGGGTGCGGGAGTGCTGCCTTCCGACACTGCCGCGCCGTTTCAGTCGGTCACCTCGAACGACCCACTGGCGCTCGGGTACGCGCAGGCGGCGGGGTTGCGGCACCGGCCCCTGCCTCCGAATGCCGGCGACTGGCTGGGCTGGCTGCCCGAGGACGGCCGCCAGCTGGTCGTCCTCGACACGCTGCGGCTGCCGCTCGCGCTCGGTGACTTTGAAGGCTGGCGGTTGCGGATCACGGAGCTGGAAGAGCGCTGGTTCGCGCCGCTGGTCGCTGCGCTCAAGGACGGGCGGATCGGCATGGTGACCGTGCTGGTGCCGGACAGCGGCGAATTGCGCGCCTTCGAATCGACCCGCAACGACCTGCGGCATTTCTGGCGGCGGCCAAAGCCGCTATCCGTGTATCGGTAGCCCGTGAAATTTCAGAACTTTACTTTCGATAGATGCCCTTCTGGAGCCAGTTTCACGTCAATAGATATATTTAAATTGATATATATTATCGACAACGTCGCCGGATCCAGAATTCATTAGAATAGAAGCATGGCGACACCGAACCGGAAGAATCCTCCCGCATCGAAATCGGCCCGGGCGCCGGACAGGATCGAACCATTGATCGTGCGCGTCCGGAGCCAAAGGGTCGTGCTTGACGCTGACCTGGCACAACTTTATGGGGTTACGACCAGTGCCTTTAACCAAGCCTTCAAGAGAAATTCGGGCCGATTTCCGGATGACTTTGCGTTCCAACTTACCGAGTCCGAGACCGTAACTTTGAGATCACAGCCTGTGATCTCAAGATCGCATGAAATTGATTCAAAAGAACTTTTAAGAAACCGATCACAATCTGTTATCGGTTCGAAACGTAGCCGCAAGTACCTTCCCTGGGCCTTTACCGAGCACGGCGCGCTGATGGCCGCAAACATCTTGCGCAGCGAGCACGCGACCCAAATGAGCGTGTTCGTCATTCGCGCCTTCGTCCGCATGCGGGAGCAGGTCGCCGCCAATACTGCAATCCTCAAGCGCCTCGCCGAAATCGACCAATCCCTGCTTGAGCACGACACAGCGCTGCGCGACATTTACCAGAAATTACTGCCTTTGCTGGAGCCGCCACCGGATCCGCCTAAGCGGCGAATCGGCTTTATCAAAGACGACGAGTGATCGCGTTCAAGATCTCCGCGCGATTCGTCGAAACGGCGGAGGAGATATGACCATCCTCACCCGCCCTTACGCCGAAGCCGACCGCCTCGCACTGGTCCGCAGCGGCATGCACCCGGTGCTCGCCCGCATCTATGCCGCGCGCAAGATCCGCTCGGCCGCAGAGCTCGAGACGGATCCGGCGCGGCTGCTCTCGCCCAACCAGTTGCTGCACGCGCCGGAGGCCGCAAAGCTCCTTGCCGACGCGATCGAAGGCAGGAAGCGGATCCTGATCGTCGCGGACTACGACTGCGACGGCGCCACTGCATGCGCGGTCGGCATCCGTGCGCTGCGCGCGTTCGGCGCGCAGGTGGAGTACCTGGTGCCGAACCGCTTCGAGCTCGGCTACGGCCTGTCGCCGGAACTCGTCGACCTCGCTGCAAAGATGCAGCCCGACCTGATCGTGACCGTCGACAACGGCATCGCGAGCGTCGAAGGCGTGGCGCGCGCAAATGAGCTTGGTATCGCGACGCTGGTCACCGACCACCATCTCCCGGGCGCCGAACTGCCGGCCGCGGCCTGCATCGTCAACCCGAACCAGGCGGGCTGCACTTTCCCGAGCAAGAGCATCGCCGGGGTGGGCGTGATGTTCTACGTGATGCTTGCGCTGCGTGCGGAGTTGCGCAAGCGCGGCACCTTCAAGGGCACGCAGTTCCCGAACGGCGAACCCAACCTCTCGACCCTCACCGATCTCGTCGCGCTCGGCACGGTGGCCGATGTCGTCTCACTGGATGCCAACAACCGCATCCTCGTGGGCCACGGGCTGAAGCGATTGCGCGATGGCAAGGGCAAGGCCGGCCTCGTTGCGCTGATGCAGGTCGCCGGTCGCGATCCGCGCAAGGCCACCGCCTTCGACTTCGGCTTCGTCATGGGCCCGCGCCTGAACGCGGCGGGACGGCTCTCGGACATGGGCCTGGGCATCGAATGCCTCATTACCGACGACCCCGGGCGCGCGGCGAACTGCACCAAGCAGCTCGACGACCTCAACCGCGAGCGGCGCACCATCGAAGGCGGCATGCTCGAAGCGGCGCTCGAAGCGGTCACCGAACTGCCCGAAACACCGGGGCCGGGCGTGTCCCTGTTCCACCCCGACTGGCACCAGGGCGTGGTCGGGATCCTCGCCTCGCGCATCAAGGACAGGCTTCATCGCCCTGTGGTGGCGTTCGCACGCGCCACCGAGGCGGGCCTCACCGGGATGCTGCGCGGCTCGGGCCGCTCCATCAGCGGCCTGCACCTGCGCGATTGCCTCGACCTCGTCTCCAAGCGCGAAGCCGGGTTGATCGTACGCTTCGGCGGCCACGCGCAGGCCGCCGGGCTGACGATCCGCGAGGCGGACCTGGCGCGCTTTGCGGCCGCGTTCGAGGCGGCTGCGGGCGAGATGATCGCCCCCGCCGCGCTGGAGCGGATCGTCGAGACCGACGGCGAACTCGAGATCGCCTACCTCACGCTCGAAATGGCGCAGATCGTCGAGAACCAGATCTGGGGGCAAGGGTTTCCACAGCCGCTGTTCTGCGATACATTCGAAGTCGTTTCCCAGCGCATCGTCGGCGGCAAGCACACCAAGCTGCGCCTTGTGCGGGAAGGCCGGCGCATCGAAGCCATCCGCTTCAACTCGCTCGACGCGCTCCCCTCCCGCATCCGCGCGGCCTACCGGTTGAGCGTGAACGAATACAACGGACTGAAGAGCGTGCAGGTCAACGTCGAGCACGCGGAACCCCTCTCCTGAAAGCCTGAGCACATCCCATGGTCCTGCACCTCGCCCACCACATCGCCCCCGCTTCCATCGTGCGCATAGCCTGCCTGCTTACCGGCTGGCTCTTCATGGCGGCCGCAGTCGCGCAGCAAATCAACGCCGGGCCGTACGTGCCCTCGCCACAGAGCGTGGTGGCCGACATGCTGAAGGTCGCGGGCATCGGCCCGGGCGACTTCGTCATCGACCTGGGGTCCGGCGACGGGCGCATTGTGCTGACCGCGGCCAAGGTCTACGGCGCACGCGGCTTCGGCGTGGAGATCCAGGACAACCTGGTGAAACTCTCCAACGAGGCGGCGAAGAACGAGGGGCTCGCGGACCGCGTGAAGTTCATCAAGCAGGATCTCTTCAAGACCGACATCTCGCAGGCGACCGTCCTCACGATGTACCTGCTGCCCAACACGGTAAACATGCTGTCGGACAAGCTGCAGGCGGAACTGAAGCCCGGCACGCGCATCCTGTCGCACGACTACGGGCTCAGCGGCTGGATCCCGGAGGAAACCAAGGTCTTCGACCTCGAGGACAAGATCAAGATCAGCGGGGTCACCACGACCATCATCTACCTTTACGTCGTGCCCGCGAAGGTCGAGGGCCGCTGGACCATCAAGGTTGCGCCGGCGGTGTCGAAGCAACCGATCTCGATCGAACTCAAGCAGCAGATGCAGAAGATCGGCGGCATGGCGAAGGTCGGCGGTCGCGAGGTGCCGATCGAAAATGCAAAGCTCGTCGGTAAAACCCTCTCGTTCACGCTCCCGGTCGATCGCGCCCGCCCCCTGGTATTCAATGGCACGGTGGAACGCGCCGCGATCGAGGGGTCAGTCGAGGCCACCGGGGCACGCTCCGCCTGGAGCGCAAGTCCGGCGGACAAGTAAAGGACCGGGGAGGCTGGCATGGATAGCAAGCGCGTATGCGTATTTCGAAGACAACATCGCCGAGGACTACACCTCGCGCCGGGCCGTTAGGCCTTACTTGGGCAGCCCTTCGGCAACGTAGCGCTCGTAGGGCACGAGCATCCGGCGCACGGACGTCAGCCTGGGCACGACGACTGCCACCACCGCGATCGCCACGGCCTTCTGCAGGGAATCGAGGTCATCCCATAGCCAGATGACGCCGCCCGCGCAGGCCACGCGCAACGCGAACACCACCGCCAGCTTCGCGCGCCACGCCGAATATTCGGATGCGGACAGACGGGCTTCGCTCACCCGGTCGCTCCCTTGGCGCACATCTCGTCGAGGAACCCGGGCTGCAGGTCGTCGCCGTTCGCCTTGGCGGACCGCGCGAATTCGCAGGCCTTGGCGTAATCGCGCTGCTTGTAATGCACCAGCGCAATGTTCGAGCGGGCGTTGTGCACCTTGGGCGCGAGCTCCAGTGCCTTGTGCAGCTGGGCGAGGCTTTCCTCCAGGCGGTTCCCTATCCACAGGAAGCGCCCGTAATCCACATAGACATTCGGGTTGACCCCGGGCTTGGAGAGGGCTTGCTTGAAGAACCCCTCGGTCTCGACGATCGCCTTGTCGCGCACCAGCGAGATAACCGCAAAGCCATGAAAGGCATCCCCGTTCTCGGGGTCGAGCAGCCAGGCCTGATTGAACTTGCGCATCGCCGGGCCGTACTCGAGGTTCTGGTAGAGGGCCCACGCGGCGCGCAGGACCTCCTTGGCGACCGCCTGCCGGCTCTTGCCCGACTGTTCGAGCGAGGCGATGAACGCCTTGTCGCTTTCCTTGAGGTTGGCGGCACGCGCGGGATCGCCGTACATCGGGATCTCGGGGATCGGCAGGGCCGCGTGCAATCCCGGGAAGAACATGTACAGCAACAGGACGCCGGAAAAATTTCGAATGTGCTTCATCTGCTTTCTGGACCCATGGGACAAGACACTTCCGCCATTCTAAGGGTACAGCCCCCCCGGCTGTATAATCCGCCCCTCCCAGCGCTAGACCAAGACAAAGCCCCATGGAAGCCGAACGCATCAACCAGCTCGCCTCACTGCTCACCGACCTCGAAGCGCGGTCGGCCGAGTTGCGGAGGTATCTTTGACTTCGATGCGAAGCAACAGCGCCTAGAGGAAGTCGCCCGGCAGCTCGAGGATCCCGCGGCCTGGAACGACCAGAAGCGCGCCCAGGACCTCGGCCGGGAAAAGAAGTCGCTCGACGCCACCGTCGGCAGCCTCACGCAGATCGCCTCCGTCCTGACTGACTCACGCGAACTCTTCGGCATGTCGCGCGAGGAGAACGACGACGAAACGCTGGTGAGCGTCGAATCCGACGTCAAGGCGATCGAGAAGCAGGTCGCGCGGCTTGAATTCCAGCGCATGTTCAACAACCCGATGGATCCGGCCAACTGCTTCGTCGACATCCAGGCCGGCTCGGGCGGCACCGAGGCGCAGGACTGGGCCTCGATGCTCGAGCGCATGTACCTGCGCTTCTGCGAGAAACGCGGCTTCGCGGTCGAGATCCTCGAGCAGTCCGACGGCGAAGTCGCCGGCATCAAGGGCGCGACGATCAAGGTCACGGGCGACTATGCCTACGGAACGCTGCGCACCGAGACGGGCGTGCACCGCCTGGTGAGGAAGTCGCCGTTCGATTCGAACGCGCGGCGCCACACTTCGTTTGCCAGCGTGTTCATCTACCCCGAGGTCGACGATTCGATCGAAGTCGAGATCAACCCGGCGGACCTGCGCATCGACACCTACCGCGCCTCGGGCGCGGGCGGCCAGCACATCAACAAGACCGACTCCGCGGTGCGCATCACGCACCTGCCCACGAACATCGTCGTGCAGTGCCAGAACGACCGCTCCCAGCACCGCAACCGCGCAGAGGCGATGGCGATGCTGAAGTCGAAGCTCTACGAAGTCGAACTGCGCAAGCGCCAGGCCGAGCAGGACAAGCTCGAGGACTCCAAGACCGACATCGGCTGGGGCCACCAGATCCGCTCCTACGTTCTCGACCAGTCGCGGATCAAGGATTTGCGCACGAACGTCGAGATCGGCAACACCCAGGGCGTGCTCGACGGCGACCTGGACGACTTCATCACCGCCAGCCTGAAGCAAGGGGTTTGACATGAGCGAGCAAAAGCAATCGTCCGCGCAGCCGCAGGCCGAGCCGCAGGACGAGAACAGGATCATCGCCGAGCGGCGCGAGAAGCTCGCAAAACTGCGTGAAGCAGGCGGCGTATTCCCCAACGACTTCCGCCGCGTGCACGCGATGGACGCGCTGACCGCCGAGTTCGGGGCGTTCGACAAACCCGCGCTCGAGGAGAAGAAGGCCACGGCCACCGTAGCCGGCCGCATGGTGCTCAAGCGCGTGATGGGCAAGGCGAGCTTCGCCACGCTGCAGGACGGCTCGGGCCGGATCCAGATCTACGTGTCGAACGACATCACCGGCGAGACCGTGCACGACGCCTTCAAGCACTGGGACCTCGGCGACATCGTCGGCGTCTCCGGCATGATCTTCAAGACCAACAAGGGCGAGCTCACGGTGCAGGCCTCGCAGTTGCGCCTGCTCACCAAGGCGCTGCGCCCGCTGCCGGAGAAATTCCACGGCTTGTCGGACCAGGAAGTCCGCTATCGCCAGCGCTACGTGGACCTGATCGTCAACGAAGGCTCGCGCAAGGTCTTCGCCGACCGCTCGCGCATCGTGCAGTCGATCCGCGAAACGATGGTCACCGAAGGCTTCCTCGAAGTCGAGACGCCGATGATGCACTCCATCCCCGGCGGCGCCGCGGCGCGCCCCTTCAAGACCCACCACAACGCCCTCGACATGGAACTCTTCCTGCGCATCGCGCCGGAGCTGTACCTCAAGCGGCTGGTGGTCGGCGGCATGGAGCGCGTGTTCGAGATCAACCGCAACTTCAGGAACGAGGGCATGTCCACGCGGCACAACCCCGAGTTCACGATGATGGAGATGTACTGCGCCTACGAAACGGTGGAGTACATGATGACCCTGACCGAGAAGATCGTGCGCAATGCCGCGCTGAAGGCGCTCGGCACCGAGCACGTCACCTACCAGGGCACCGCGCTCGATTTCGGCAAGGCCTTCACCCGCCTGCCTATCCCTGAGGCGATCCGCAAGTACGACCCGCAGAGCGCCACGGCCGACCTGCGCGACCGGAAATTCCTCGAGTCGCGCGTGAAGCAGCTGGGCGGGGCAGTCGAAGGCCACCACGGCTGGGGCTCGTTGCAGCTGATGCTGTTCGAGGCCGTCGCCGAAAAGCACCTCATCGACCCGACGTTCGTCACCGAGTACCCGGCGGAGGTTTCACCCCTCGCGCGCCGCGCCGACCGCGACCCGGAACTCGTGGATCGCTTCGAACTGTTCATCGACGCCAAGGAGATGGCCAACGGCTTCTCGGAGCTGAACGATCCCGAGGACCAGGCCGCGCGCTTCCTCGAGCAGGCGCAGAAGAAGGACGCCGGGGACCAGGAGGCGATGTTCTACGACGCCGACTACATCCGCGCGCTGGAGTACGGGCTGCCGCCCACCGCCGGCGCGGGCATCGGCGTGGACCGGCTCGTGATGATCCTCACGGACAGCCCCTCGATCCGCGACGTCATCCTGTTCCCGCAAATGCGGCCGGAAACCTAGACACACTTCAGCAACATCCGGTAACAATTGCTCACCTCCGCGCGGGGCCGCGGAGGGTAGCGTTTGCGTTGTCCAAGCAGCACACAAGGAGAACGCAATGGAAACCCAAACCGCACCCCGTCCCGGCCTGCATCCGCTCCTGGCTACTGCCGCCGTCGCTGTCATCATCGCGTCCGGCGTTGGCGTGGCCGCAATGACGGGGCTGCTGCCCAAAGGTGGCGCACAGCCCGCGCAGCCGACCTTGACTGCACAAGCCCCCGCAGTCGCGGCCGCAGTTACACCGACGCCAGCGCCCACCGCGCAACCCGTTGCGGTCGCCGCCCCGGAACCCGCACCAGCGCCCGTGGCCAAGCCCGTAGCCAAGCCCGTAGCAAAAGCCACGCCGAAGCCTAAGCCCGCGGCCGCGCCTCCGGTGGCCGTCGCCCCTCCTGCACCGCAACCGGAGCCGGTACAGGTCGCCCAAGCCCCCGCGCCAGGCACCTATCCTCCGGTGCCGCCGGACTTCCGCCCTGCGCCGCCGCCCGCACCTGCGGTCGCGCCCCGGCCCATGTGCTACGACTGCGGCACTGTCGAGTCGATGCGGGAGGTCACGAAGAAAGGCGAAGGCACGGGCCTCGGCGCGGTAGCCGGCGGCATCGGCGGCCTGATCCTCGGCCACCAGATCGGCAATGGCGCCGGCAACAAGGTCGCCACCGTGCTCGGCGCCGCGGGCGGTGCCTTTGCGGGCAACGCGATCGAAAAGAACGCCCGCACCACGAAGTCCTATGAGGTTGGTGTGCTCATGGAGGACGGTTCGCGCCGCACCGTCACGCTGGCTTCCGCGCCCACCTGGCGCGCTGGGGATCACGTTCGCGTAGTCAACGGCAGCATCGAGCCCGACCACCGCTAGAACGCGTAGACTGCATGGATGGAACTCTACTGGCTACAGGACTTCCTCGCCCTGGTCCGCACCGGCAACTTCTCGAAAGCCGCCATGGAGCGACACGTCACCCAGTCCGCCTTCAGCCGCCGCATCCAGGCGCTGGAGGAGTGGGTCGGCGCGCCGCTGTTCGACCGCAGCAGCCACCCGGTCGAACTGACCATGCCCGGCCAGCAATTGCTGCCCATCGCGGTCGGGAGCGTCGAGCCGCTGCTCGACTTTCGCGCCTCCATGCGCGCGAATGCGTCAGAGTCCGCACCGACGGTCTCGTTCCTGATGCCGATCCCATGCTCGGCCGGCATCTTCCCGGCGCTGCTCGCGCGCCTCAATCGCGAAATCGGGCCCATCGTGGGCCGGGGCTCGGTCAAGAGGATCGATGAAGTGGCAGAGCGCTACGCCGGCGGCGAAGCCGACCTGGCGCTCTCTTATCGCCATCCATCGCTGCCTCGACCGGCGGCCTTCGACAAACTCGAATCGATCGAGATCGGCGACGAGCCCCTGATCCCGGTGTGCGCGCCGCAGCGGCGCGGCCAGCCCGGCTACCTCCTGCCGGTGATTCCCGGCGCCCCCCTCGTCTACCTGCCCTACGGGCGCTCCTCGTTCATCGGTCGCGTGGTGGACGATGAGGTTGCCAGCCGCGTGTCTGAGGTACGGCCGCAGAAGCTCTTCGAGGATCCGCTGATTTTCGTGCTCAAGGAACTTGCGCTGCAGGGCATGGGGGTCGCCTGGCTGCCCCGCTCGACGATCGAGCGCAACCTCGGTGACGGCAGCCTCGCGCGCGTGGGCGGCGGCGACTGGGACATCCCGCTTACCGTCGAGTTGCTGCGCCGGAAAAAGCGCCTGCCCCCGGCTGCAGAAGCAGTGTGGAGCCTGCTGGCGACCGGCGTGGCGCCTGAACGGCCCCCGCTGCGCACGGCCACGCCGGCACCACATCGCCCGGCTCGAGCCCGCGGGTAATGAACACCACCCGGCTGTCGCTGCCGGGGACCGAGAGAAACTCCGGCGGCGCCACCAGGTGCTGGATCGCGTGCACCGCGACCGCATGCGGGTCTTCCTCGACGGACACGATTCCCTTCACGCGCAGCAGCCTGGCGCCGTAGGTATCCGCCAGGCCCTGCAGCCATCCGCCGATGGCGGCAAGCGGTTGCGCCGGCGCCCACTCGAGCACAAAGGAATTGATCGACTCGTCGTGCGCCGCGCGCAACGCTTCGGGCGGCACGCTGCGCGCAGTGGCCGGCAATGCGGGAGAAAACCAGTCTGGATCTGCAGCGCCGCGCGCGGCGCGCACATAGTCGGCATGCCGGTTGATGGCCTGAAGCCTCGCCTCGAGCTCACCCAACGTCGCTTGCGCGACGCCCTCCACCTTGCTGAGGATGAGCCGGTCGGCCAGCAACGCCTGGCGAAAAGCAGTGCCTTCTTCGCCGAGCGCGGCCCCGCCAAGCAAGGCGTCCACAACGGTCACCACTGCATCGAGCCGATAGCGCCCGGCCAGCGCGGGCGACTCGGCAAACAGCTGCAGGATCGGCCCGGGTTCGGCAAGCCCGCTGGTCTCCACCACGATGCGTTCGAAAGCAGGAATGTCGCCGCGCGAGACGCCGCGCTCGAGGCGCAGCAGGGCTTCGGCGAGGTCCGCGCGCACCTGGCAGCACACGCAACCGCCGGGAAGCAGCACCACATCCTCGCTCGAGGCCTCGATCAGCACATTGTCGATGCCGACCGCCCCGAACTCGTTGACGATGACGGCCGCGTTGCGGATCGCACCGCCCTTGAGAGCCGCATTGAGCAGCGTGGTCTTCCCCGCCCCCAGCGCCCCCGTCAACACCAAAACCGGGGACAGACCCCGATTTTGATTAGGCAAGGCGCTTGACGACCAGGTCGAGCGCGGCGCCTACGGCAGCGAGGCGCACGCCGTCGCGGTCTCCGGGGAACACGTGGCGCTCGACGAGCGTGGGCACGCCGGTACGCGCTGCGGCGATGTAGCAGGTGCCGACGGGATTCTTTTCGTTGCCGCCGCCGGGACCTGCGTAGCCGGTGACGGCAACCGCGACGCCGGCCGTCGAGTTCTTCAGCGCGCCTTCGGCGAGGCCCTGGGTGACTTCAGCGCTGACGGCGCCATGGGCGCGGGAGATTTCCTCCGCGACGCCAAGGCCCGTGGCCTTGGCGGAGTCATGGTAAAGGACGAACCCGCGCTCGAAGATCTGCGACGCGCCGGACACCGAAGTGAGGCACCCGGAAACGAGGCCCGCAGTGCAGGTCTCGGCGGTTGCAATGCGCACGTTGGCGGCCTTCGCGGCGTCGAGCGCGCGCGCGGCCTTTTCAAGCAGGTCTTTTGGAAACACGTCGGCTCCAGCTAGGGTTGCACTACAGGGTATTGGTGTAGGCGCGCCCGGCCTTCATCACCAGCTTGATGCGCTCGCGTTCCTCGAGAATGCGGATGTTCGAGAGCGGGTCGCCGTCCACGACCAGCACGTCCGCATAGCGCCCCGCCTCGAGCACGCCGACATCGCTGCGTCCAATGCACTCGGCGGCGCGACCGGTGGCGGCGACGAGCGCCTCCATGGGCGTCATGCCCAGCCACTCCACCATGAAGCGGAACTCGACGAGGTTTTCCCCCACCAGCAGCCGGTGCGACTGGTCGGTGCCGAACGCGACCTTCACACCCCGCTTCACCGCATCTTTCCAGAGCGGGATCTGCTTTTGCATGCGGTCGAAGATCTCGTATTCCTTGTCCGACTCGTTGGCGAGCTGCTGCTTGTCCCAGGCCGTGTTCTTCTTGCGATGCTCGAGCGAGAGCGGCACGAGGGCCAGCGTCGGCACCCACCAGGTGCCGGTCTTCACCATCATGTCGGCGCACTGCTCGTCGATGAACCAGCCGTGCTCGAGGGAATGGATATCGGCAGCGAGCGCCGTGCGGATGCCGTCGACGCCCTCGGCGTGCACGGCGACCGTCTTCCTGCGCATCGCGGCCTCGGTGACCGCCACGCGGATTTCCTCCAGCGTGAACTGCGGCTCGTCCCACGAATCGGTGACCGAGGTAATGCCGCCGGTCGCGCAGATCTTGATGAAATCGGCGCCGGCCATGAGGAGGTGGCGCACAAGCCGGCGCACCTCATCCGCGCCGTCGGCGACCGGGCTGGGCAGCCACGCGCGCTTCTGCACGCGCAGGCCGGCCGGCACCCAGGCGTCGCCGTGGCCGCCGGTCTGCGACACCATCGCGATCGCGATCTGCAGGCGCGGTCCGTCGATGTAGCCCTCGTTGATGGCCTCGCGGAAACCTGCATCGGCCCCGCCCATGTCACGCGCGGTGGTGACGCCGCAGGCCAGCGTTTCCTTCAGCACGGACGTCGAGCGCAGTACGTTATAGGTCGGCGCGTTCAGCAGGTGCTGGCGCATGTCGCGCGCGCGGTAGGTGCCATGCACATGGCAATCGATGATGCCGGGCAGCACGGTGCGCCCTGCGGCGTCCAGCACCTGGGCGCCCTTGGGCACCGCCACGGAAGAACCGGGCCCGGCCGCGACGATGCGCTCGTCTTCGATGACGACGGTCGCGTTCTTGACGGGATCACGCCCGCTGCCATCGATCAGGGTACCGCCTGTGATTGCGATGGTTGCCACGCGCTTACTCCTCCAGGTCCACGAATACGTTTTTGACTTCGGTGTAGAGCGCGAGTGCATGCATGCCAAGTTCGCGCCCCAGGCCGGATTTCTTGTACCCGCCGAACGGTGCGAAATAGCCGTAACGGCTGGCACTGCCGTGCGAGTTTACGCTGACCATGCCGGTGCGCAACGCGCGCGCCACCCGCAGGCCGCGCCCGAGGTCGCGCGTCCACACCGACCCGTTCAGGCCATAAGGGCTGTCATTGGCGAGGCTCACGGCCTCGGCCTCGGTATCGAACGGGATCACGACCACCACGGGCCCGAAGATTTCTTCCTGCGCCACGCGCATGGAATTCTTCGCGCCGGCGAGGATCGTGGGTGCGTAGTAGGCGCCGTCCGGAAGTCCCTCCGGACGCCCGCCACCGGTCACGAGAGTGCAACCCTCGGACTTGCCGAGGTCGACATAGCCGTTGACGGAGTTCCACTGCGACTTCGACACCAGCGGACCGATTTCAGTGGCCGGATCAAGAGGATCGCCCACCTTTGCCGCCCGCGCCGCGACGGCAAACGCCGCGATAAACGCCTCGGCCACCGAACGCTCCACGAACACTCGCGTGCGCGCCGAACAGCTCTGCCCCGCGTTGCCGAAGCCCGCCTTTACCGCTTGATTGGCGGCCTTGGCGATGTTCGCGTCCGCAAAGATGATGTTCGGGCTCTTGCCGCCGAGTTCCAGCGTGACCCGCTTGATGTCGTCGGCCCCGAGCTTCAGGAGCTTCGACCCAGTGGTGGTTTCGCCTGTGAAGGAAATCTTGTCGATCCCCGGGTGCGTGGCAATCCGCTCACCGAGCGACGCGCCGGGTCCGGGCAGGACGTTGAGCACGCCAGCCGGCACGCCCGCCGCAAGCGCGATCTCGCCCAGCATCAGGGCCGTCAGCGGCGTGTAGCTCGCGGGCTTCAGGATCACGGTGCACCCCGCGGCCAGGGCGGGCGCAACTTTCCACGCTGCGGCGAGGAAAGGGAAGTTCCACGGCGTGATCGACGCCACGACGCCGAGCGGCTCGCGCAGCGTAAAGTCGAGGACGGTCGAGCCCATGGGGATCGTGTCGCCGAAGAACTTGTCCATCGCACCGGCGTAATACTCGAAAACGTTGGCCGCACTCTCGACTTCGTTCAGCGAGTTCGAGATGGTCTTGCCGCCGTTGCGCGTCTCGACCTCGGCAATGCGAGCCGCGTTGCTGCGGATGCCGTCCGCAATCGCGCGCAGGAACTTGCCGCGCGCAAACGGCTGCATGCCGGACCACTTGCCGCCGTCGAACGCGCGCCGCGCGGCCGCGACGGCACGGTCCACGTCCGCCACGCCCGCCTTCGCGACGTTGGCGAGAGTGGAGAAATCGATCGGGCTCGCGGTTGCGAATGTCTCGCCGGAAGCGGCCGGAGCGAACGCCCCGTCGATCAGCAGGTTTGTCTGCAGGTTCACGAAAATATCCTTTCGCACTGCGCGGGAAGCTGCGACAGGCAGGTGAGGTGGATGTCCACGTCCGGGTCCACCGTCTTTGCATTCGGCGCGATCCAGGCCGTGTACAGGCCGAGCGCCTTGGCGCCTTTCACGTCATTGCGCAGGTCATCGCCCACCATCAGCGTCCGGCCGGGCGCTGCAGACAGCGCGGCCAGCGCCGGCGCGTAGCAATCGGCATGCGGCTTCATCCATCCGGTGTCCGAAGACACCACGACCGCCTCGAAATGCCTGCGCAACCCGAAGCGTTCGAGCGACGCACCGACCACCGGCCCGTGCGGGTAGTTCGACAGCACGCCGAGGCGATAGGTGCGCGCAAGGGTCTCGACGACCTCACCCGCGAAATCGAGCAGGCGCGTTTCCTTGGTGACTTCGCGCCCGAGCGCATCGGACATGCGCCGCAACGCCTGCGCGTCGGGAATGATCTTCATCCCGGCCAGCTGCAGCGTGAGTGCAAAGCGTTCGTCGAAACTGTGCTCGCGCAGCGTCTCCTTGGAGCGTGCGATCTGCGTGCGACAGGCCTCGTGGTAATACTCGATGAAGATCGCCAGTGGCAGTTGCCTGCCCTCGGCACCGAGTTCCGGCCGGATGTCCGACTCGAACACGCTTTCCACGCATGCCAGGTGCCGCTGCGGGTCGTGGATCATGCCCGGCACCCACATCAGGGTCTCGCCCCAGTCGAACAGCACGACCGGCTGCGGCGGGACCTTTGACATCAGGCCGCCGCCATGGCTTCGTCGACCAGGGCGCGCGCCGCGGCCACCTGGTCGGGTGCGCCGTAGACCGCGCGGCCCACCACGCCGTACACGCTGCACCCGTTCGCGGCGCGCACGAGGTCGCCGATCTTGCCGCCCAGCGGCCCGATCCCCGGCACGATGAACACCGGCGCACGCAGCTTGGATTTCAACCGCTCCGAATGGTGCGCGAGCTTGGCCGTGGTGTTGCCGGGAACCACGAAATGGTTGGCGCCGGCCTCGACCGCCTTGTCGATGATGCGCTCGAGCGCATCGTCGGCCACATACCCGCCGCCGCTGATGTTGAAGTCCGGGAACGGCAGGTCCCCGCCGACCAGCGGAAGGATGCCCTGCTTGAGCGACTCGCCGACAAAGCCCTCGACCGCACGCGGGCCGGCCAGCGGGAACAGGATCAGGCCGTCCACCTTGGCGTTGGCGCACAGGGCGGCGAACTTGGCGGCCATGTCGACCACGTCGGGCCCGGCCTTCTGGTGGTCGTAGAGCAGCGGCAGGTCGGTGTGCGAGCGCAGCTGGCGCACCGCCTCGGCCAGGCCGAGGTTGAGCGCCATGGTCATGCCCAGCTTGTAGCCCACGACGCCATCGACCGTTGTCGTCAGGTCGATGGTCTTCTTGCAGGCATCGACCGTGTCCGCGTCAAGCGCGACGATAATCCCGTGCTTGGCGCGAAATCGAACGGTACGAGCCATCAGCCGGCGGCCGGTTTCGAAGACGCCTGCGTCTTGAGTCTTTCGATCGTGCGGATGGCGCTGGGCTTGATGTCCTTGACGTCGAGGCTGATGTCCACCGCCTTGACCGTGTGGGTCAGGTCGCCGACCGAGATCACGTCCACGCCGGTCTCGGCGATCGCCACGATCGTGCTCTCGTTGACGCCGCCCGAGGCTTCCGTAATGGCGCGCTTGTTGACCAGCTTGAGGCCCTCGCGCATCTCGTCGAGATCCATGTTGTCGAACATGATGATTTCCACGCCGCAATCGAGCGCCTCCTGGACCATCGCCAGGGTCTCGCACTCGACCTCGATCTTGAAGGTGTGCTGGGCCCGCGAGCGCAGGATCTCGATCGCATTCGAGATATTGCCCGCGATCTTGATGTGGTTGTCCTTGACCAGCACGCAGTTGGACAGGTTGAAGATGTGGTTGTGCGCACCGCCGACGCGCACTGCGTATTTCTGGACCATGCGCAGTCCCGGCCAGCCCTTGCGGGTGTCCGTGAGGCGCACCTTGGTGTGCTTCACCAGGTTCATGTAGCGGCGGGTCTTGGTCGCGATGCCGGAAAGCTGCTGCACCCAGTCAAGCGCCGCGCGCTCGATCATGAAAAAGGCCGACGCCTTGGCGCGGATCTTGAGCAGCACCGTGCCCGGGGAGATCTCGGCGCCTTCCTCGACGCAGTGCTCGACCACGGCGTCCGGATCGATCAGTTTGATCGTCTCGTCCGCAAAGAGCAGCCCGCAGGCCACCCCGTCGCCCTTGGCGTAGATCTGGCCGGTCTGGACCGGATCCTCGTCCCAGACGAGGAAGCCTCCCGTGGTGTCCCCGGCGTTGAGTTCCTCCCGCAGGCCCTGCTCGACGAGCGGGCGAATCATGAATCGGTTCAGGCGCATGGCTACTCCCTTATGTGACATGTGACAGGCCGCCAGTGTACGGCCCCCACGCCGCCGGGGCCCTCCCTATTCCAATCCAGAATACCGCCCGCGGAGCTTTTTCCGACCGCCCCACGCAGGTGTTGCAGGGGGCGGATCATGGGGCTACATTAACCTCCCGCTCGAGCGCTATCGCTGCGCGATGACCCAGCGGAGACGACAGAATGGCGCGCCTGACAGTCCAAAGGCGCCGGCCGATGGCTACACCTACTACTTCGCGACCACCGCCGCGATCATTACCAACCCGCTCACGTTCAAGACGCTGGCCTACGATCCGGAGAAGGATTTCACGCCGGTCGCGATGATCGCCAAGTCGCCGATGGTGGTCGCCGTCAATCCTGCCGTACAGGCCAAGACGCTCGCCGAGTTGGTTGCGCTGGACAAGGCCTCCCCCGGCAAGCTCGCGGCGGCCAATGAAGGCGCCAAGACCTTCAGCGGCATGATGAGCCAGATGCTGAACAAGACCGCCGGGACCGGGCTCCTGCAGGTCCCGTATACCGGTGTCACGCCCGCCATCCAGGACACGATCGCCGGGCGCACGCAGGTGGTGCTGGTAAGTTCCGCCGCGCTGCTGCCCTTCATCAAGCGCGGCGAATTGCGCGCGCTGGGCGTCAGCGCAGGCAAGCGGGTGCGCGGCCTCGAGGACGTCCCCGCACTGGCCGAGACCTATCCGGGATTCGAATACGTCGGTTGGTTCGCGCTGTTTGCCCCGATCGGCACGCCGGCGAGCATCGTGCAGCGCTTGAACCGCGAGATGGACAAGGTACTCGCAGACCCGGAGATGGCCCAGAAGCTGTACGACTTCGGCCTGGTCAACGAGGGCGCCGGCACCCCCGAGTCCCTCGCCGAGTTCCTGCGCGCCGAGCGCGGGCGCTGGGGAAAACTCGTCAAGGACATCGGGCTGCAGCCGGAGTAATCAGCCTGGGGGCTTGAACCCCACCACCGAAAACGCCGGCACCGGCTGGGCGATGCCCTTCAGGTTGAGCGGCCCTACGTCAGTCGCCTCCACCTGCCCGTCCAGCTTGGCCATGATCTTGCGGTCGACGAGCACCTGTCCCGCGGCGGCTTCGGAGCACAGGCGGGCGGCGAGGTTGGTCACGTTGCCGATCGCGGCATAGTCCCAGCGGCCTTCGAAGCCGATTGCGCCGAGCGTCGCGTAGCCCTGCGCCACACCGCAGCCCAGGCCCAGGTCGTAGCCGCGCTTCTTCCACGACTCGCCGATCGGCGGAAAAGCGTCGCGCATCTCCAGCGCCATGCGGACCGCGCTCTCCGCGGGCTTGTCCATCGGCACGGGATCGTTGAAAAACACCATGATTGCGTCACCGGCGAAACGTTCCAGAGTGCCGCCGTGCTTGAGCACGATGCGCCCCATGTCCGAGTGATAAGCGCGCAGGAGTTCCATGACCTCTTCGGGCTCCGCGCGATCGGTAAACGCGGTGAACCCGCGCAGATCGATGAACACCACGCTGATTTCACGCCGGTGGGTCTTGAGCAGGTCGTCCCCGCCGCCGTTGATGATCGCCTCGGCCAGGTGCTGGGAGAAAAATCCCTTGAGGCGCCCGAGTTGCCCGACCTGCTCGTTCACCCGGCCCTCCAGCTTGGCGTTCAGCTCGGCCAGCTGCGTGGTCTGCACCTTGACCTCGTCCTGCAATGTCTTGATCCGCAGCAAAGATTTCACCCGCGCGAACAGCTCCGCCTGGTTGATCGGCTTGGTGAGGAAATCGTCGGCGCCGGCTTCGATGCCCTTGACGCGCTCCTGCCCAGGGTCCAGCGAAGTGCACAGCACGATCGGCAACAAGGCCGTGGCCGGATCCGCACGCAGGCGATTGCAGACGTCGTACCCCGACAGGCCCGGCATCATGATGTCGAGCAGGATCAGGTCCGGCATGTCGGCCGCCACCTTGTCGAGCGCCTCCTGCCCGTGAGTCGCCGTCGTGACCGCGTAGCCCTTCATGCCGAGGATATCGGCAAGAAGCTTGACGTTATGCGGCGTGTCGTCGACGACGAGGATCTTGGCGCTCATGCAGCGGGTGGCCTCACCTTGGCCTGCACCGTCGCGAGGAACTCACGCAGGTTGATGGGCTTCTCGATGAACGCGTTGAACCCGCAGTCCATGATGTTCTGCTTGTCCTGGGTCATGACCGAGGCGGTAATCGCGATCACCGGGATCCCCGCAGTACCGGGATCGGCGCGCAGTACCTTCAGTGCCTCCATGCCGTTCATGCCAGGCAACTGGATGTCCATCAACACGAGGTCGGGATTGTTCTCCGCGGCGAGCTTCACCCCGTCCTCGGCGTTGACCGCCTCGAGGGTCTGGTAGCCCTTGGCCTGCAGGATGTCGCGCACCAGCTTCATGTTCTTTTCGTTGTCTTCGACGATCAGGATCAGGCTCATGGCTGGTTCGCAATGTTGAAGGTGAAGGTGGAGCCCTTGCCGGGCGCGCTCTCGAGCCACAACTTGCCACCATGCAGCTCGACAAACCGCTTGGTGAGCGCGAGGCCGAGGCCCGTGCCCTCGTTCTTGTTGGTGTAGTGACGCCCGACCTGGCGGAATTCCTCGAACACTGCCGCATGGTCTTCCGGCGCAATGCCGATCCCGGTGTCAACGACAGCGACTTCGAGCATCGCGCCATCCAGCCCTGCGCGCACCGTGACTTTCCCGTTGTCCGGCGTGAACTTCACCGCATTGGACAGCAAGTTCAGGAGGATCTGCTTGAATTTCCTCTCGTCCGCCTTCCACTCGCCGATCTGCGGGTCGCACTCAAGCAGCAGGTTGATGCCGTGCCGCGTCGCCCGCTCACGGATCAGCGCCATCGCATTGGCAAGCGCATCCGGCACCGGAAAAGTGGAAGGCTCGAGGTCCATGCGCCCGGCCTCGATCTTGGAGAGATCCAGGATGTCGTTGATGAGCGACAGCAGGTGCTTGCCCGAGGTGAAGATGTCCTTGAGGTAATCCTCCTGCTTCTCGTTCAGTTCGCCGAACATCTTGTCGATCAGCACCTCTGAAAACCCGATGATCGCGTTGAGCGGCGTCCTCAGCTCGTGCGACATGTTGGCGAGGAACTCGGACTTGTGCTGGCCGGCAACCTCCAGCTGGCGGCTCTTTTCCTGGATCTCGTGGAAGAGGCGCACGTTCTCGATCGCGATCATGGCCTGGTCGGCGAACGTCTTGGCGAGCGATACCTGCTGTTCGTTGAACTCGCCGGAAGTCGAACGCAGGATCGCTATGGCCCCGCCGGAATTTCCGTCCCGCACCAGCGGCACAAACAACCCGGAGTGGTAGCCGAGCGCCGCCGCGAGATCCTTCATGCGCGGGAACTCCTTGATGCCTGCATTGGTATCGCCGACGTTGACCAGGCGTGCGTCGAGAATGCAGGCGCCCGCCGCGCTGCCACGGTCAAGCGGCCAGGGCTTGAGGAACCCGCCCCTGTTCTCCCCGGCCGTGCCGTCGTCCGCAAACGCGACTGTCTCGACCATGTCACCGTTGGCCTGCACGAATGCCACAGCGCGGCCATGGAAGAGGCGCTGGCAGCTCGTGACGATCGCATCGAACACCGGCTGCGTGTTGGTGGGCGAACTGCTGATCACGCGCAGGATCTCGGCGATCGAGGTCTGCTTCTCAAGCGATTCCGTCAGTGCGACCGTGCGTTCGTCGACCTTCCGTTCAAGGCCGGCGTACGACTCGGTCAGCCGCGCCGACATGTCGTTGAACTGGCCGGCGAGCGCCTCCAGTTCGTCGCCGCTGTGGATCTCGATCCGCTGCGAGAGGTCGCCCTCGCCGATGCGCTGCGCGCCTTCCTGCAGCGTGCGGATCGGCCGCACCATGCCGCGCGCCAGCCACCACGCGGTCAGCGCCGAGAACAACAGGCCCGCGACGATCAGGATGCCGGCCCGCACGATGGTGGCATTGAGCGTGGCGTACACCTCGGACACAGGCTGCTCGATGAACACTTTCCAGCCGAGCGGCTCGACGCCCGCGAAGGCGGTCAGGACTTCATTGCCGGCGAGGTCGCGCGCGAGGCGCGCGGGCGCGTCCTCCGGCGCCGGGCCGGCCAGCGCGGCCTGGATGTGGTCGAGCTTGGAATAGTCGGTCTTCCTCAGCACTAGCCCGATGTCGGGATCGGCAACGAGGTGCCCCCCGCCGTCGATGACATAGGCCTTGCCCTTCACGCCGATCTTGATCCGCGTGACCACGTCCCAGATGAACTTGAGGTTCACCTCGGCTACCGTCACCGCCCCGGCCGGCCCGCCCGAGCGCAGCGCAAGGGCCATGTAAGGTTCGGTCTCCTTCCTGAAGTAAACCGGCCCGAACCAGGTCTGTCCCTGCTTGGCGCCGAGGAAGGCGGGATCCTTGGTGCGGTCCTTGGACGAACCCGACACATCCATCGACAGGCGCGACACCGAGAGGATCTCCTGCCCCGCGGGACTGATCTGGGTGATATCGGTGACTGCGGGCACCTGGCGCAGCAGCTTGAGAAACTCGATGCGGCGCTGCTCGACGCCGTCGGCGCCCAGTTGCGGCAACGCCGCAAAGCCCAGCTGCTGCTCGATCTGCTTGATGAACTGCTCGATGCGCGAGGCCGCTGCAATGGCTTTCTCGTGCTGCAGGCTGGCCAGCGCGGCCTTGTTTTCCTGATACGAAAAGTAGACGCTGATCCCGCCGGAAAGCAGAAGCACACCCGAGACCAGCGCGATGATTGAGAAGAAGTACTTGCGGAAGAGCCGCCCGCGATAGATGCGCCGGGGGGCGGCGCCTTCGGGGGTGACAGCCGCGGCGGAATTCAAGGTGTCCTCACAGGGACCGACTGTATCACCGAGTCACGGCAGCGCCCTGTTGCCGCCAATCTGCTCCCACCAGAGTTCATTCGATCACCCGGTCGACGCGCAGCAGCATCGACTGCGGCATTTTGATCCCGAGCGCTTTCGCCGTGCTTTGATTGATCACCAGCTCGAACTTGCTCGCCCGCTCGACCGGCAGGTCGCCGGGTTTCGCGCCCTTGAGGATCTTGTCAACGAACGTGGCGGCACGCTGGAACATCGCGGGAAAATCGACCCCGAACCCGACCAGGCCGCCGGCCTCCGCGAATTCCACCGCGGCGATCGCCGGAATCCGGTGGCGAACCGAATGGATCGCAATGGCTGCGGAGTTGCCGAGCAGCAAGGGATCGTCCTCGATCACGACAGCACCAATGCCTTGCTTTCCCATCGCCGCAATGGCGGTCTCGATCTCCTTGGAATCCTTGACCTCGACCCTTTGCACCGTCACCTTCAGCGACTTGGCCGTCCGCTCCAGCGTCTGCGCCAGGGTCGATTTCAAGGCCACATTGTTGCCATTGGCGAGAAACCCGATGCGCCTGGCCTTCGGCAGCGCCTCCATGACCAGTTCGAGCCGCTTTGCGCTCACCTCGGGACTGAAAATGCTCAGTCCGGTGATATTGCCGCCCGGCCGTGCGAGGTTGTCGATAACGCCGGACGCTTGCACGTCGCCTGCCGCGGCGATCACGATCGGGATCGAAGTCGTGGCTCGTTTGGCGGCCAGCGACCCCGTCGCGGTGTGCGTCACGATGACCTCAACGTTGAGGCGCACCAGCTCGGCCGCAAGTTCGGGCAGCCGCTCGTACTTGCCCTCGGCCCAGCGGGATTCGATGAGCAGGTTCTTGCCTTCGATGTAACCGAGGTCGCGCATCCCGGCTAGGAAAGCGGGCCACCTGCCGGCCGCAGCCTTCAGCGAGGTCGGGCCGAGGATCCCGATACGGCGCATCCCGAGCGCGGGCTGCTGGGCGAATAACCCCAGCGGAGCAGTGAGCGCACCTGTGGCAAGAGCACCGAGCACTATCTGACGTCTATTCACTCATCCCCCCGAGCGAGAAACCCATTATGCGCGGAATCGCAGTGCACAACACCCGGGGTGGGTATGATCCGTGATCCTCTCAACTCAAGTCCCGCCATGATCGAACACCACCTCGACCTCCCCACGCCTGACGGCGTGATGAACACTTTCGTCACGAACCCCGAAGAAGGCGGCCCCTTCCCGGTGGTGATCTTCTACATGGATGCCCCCGGCAAGCGCGAAGAGCTGCACGACATGGCGCGCCGCATCGCGACCACGGGCTACTACGTGGTACTGCCGAACATGTACTACCGCAAGACGCGCGAGTTCACGATGGTGCGCGACGAGGAAGGCTTCAAGAAGATGTTCGCGCTGATGGACCACCTGACGATCGACCTGGTGATGCGCGACACGCAGGCCATGCTCGACTTCGTGGACAAGCAAAAGGAAGCCAAGGCAAACACGATCGGCGCCTTGGGCTACTGCATGAGCGGGCAGTACGTGGTGGCGGCCGCGGCGCGATACCCGGACCGCGTTAAGTGCGGCGCGTCGATCTACGGCGTGCGCCTCGTGACGGAAGAAGCCGATTCGCCCCACCGCCTCGCCGAAAAGGCCAAGGCCGAGCTGTACTTCGGCTGCGCCGAAACCGACAAGTACGCGCCAAAGGAATTGATCGACCAGTTGGAAGCACACCTCAAAGGCATCCCGGGCCTGCGCTCGCGCGTGGAGTGGTACCCCGGCACCGAGCACGGTTTCGCCTTCCCGATGCGCGAGGGCATCTTCAACAAGCCGGCTGCGGAGCGGCACTGGGAGCGGCTGTTCGCGCTGTTCAGGCGCAACCTCGGCTGAGAGACAGCCGCGCAGAATTCGAAAGAATTTTTCTAAACATCATTGTCAGGAGCTAGTTCCAAGGCACTTTTATTCCAGTACCGGTACATTCCACAGGGAAATTCCATTCCATGAGCAGGCGGGACGCGATACTCGCACTGGCCGCGCTGGGCCTCGTGCCCCTCCCGGGCCGCGCCCAACCGGCCGGCCTGCGCAGGATCGGCATCCTCGGCATCTCCAACCTCGAGCCGGGCCTGGGCTAACTGCGTGAAGGACTGCGCGACCTGGGCTATGTCGAAGGCAAGAACATCCAGATCGTCATGGGGAGCTGCTGCGGGAAAGAGCCTCGGCATTGCAGTTCAGGCAGCCTCGGTACGCGACAAGGAAGACTACGACACGGAATTCGCCAAGTGGGCCGCCGCCCGGGTCGACGCAGTCATCGTCCAGCCGAGCCTGCCGCGCAACCATGCGACCAGGCTCTCGCTGAAGCACAAACTCATCTCGCTCTCGCCCAACCGGCCGTACGCCGAGGCAGGCGGACTATTTTCCTACGCGTCGAACACGAAGGAACGCTCCCGCGCCGCGGCCGTGTATATCGACAAGATCCTCAAGGGCGCCAAGCCCGCCGACCTGCCCGTGGAGCAGCCCACCGTGTTCGAACTGGTCGTCAACCTCAAAACCGCAAAGGCCCTCGGCGTGAAGATTCCCCAGTCAGTCCTCGTGCGCGCCGACCAGGTGATCGAGTGAACCGGCGCGGCGCCGCGATTTCAGATCGCCGCCAGGCGCTGGACCGTATCGGGATAGCGCTTGACGAGGTTGATCAGAAGCGCGGCCTGCGCATTGGGTTTTGCGCGCCCCTGTTCCCAGTTTTCCAGAGTGCGGACGTTGGTACGTAAATAAACGGCGAACAGTGCTTGCGAGAGATTCAGGCTTTCGCGTACGCGCACCAGTTCCCTCGGCGACACCTCCGGCGCCGGCTTGATTTCGACCGTGTGCGTTCGCAACGTCATCTTGCCGTCGCGCGATTGCGCGAGCGCTTTCATCCCTTCGGACAATTCCGCGAACAGGTCGCGCTTGGGGGCGCGCTTTTGCTTCACAGGTGCCTTCATCTTGCTCTCCTCGATTCCAGTTTGGCCTTGATCATCGCCTTCAGGGTCTTGCGCTGCTGCGGGGTGAGGTCGGGCATTTCGTCCTTGTCGTACAGCGTGTAGAGCCAGAACTGCATGCCCGGCTCCCACCAGTAATAAACCACGCGAAGCCCGCCATGCTTGCCCTTGCCCCGCCGCTTGTCGGCAAAGCGCATTTTGCGCAGGCCACCGGTACCCTCGATCACATCGCCAGCCGCCGGATTGCGCATTAACTCTTGCTGCAGCGCGCTGAATCCCCCTTCGTCGAGGTACTCCGACCGATGGCGCTCGAACGCGGGCAGTTCGACGAAGACGGCTTTCATGCAGGAATTGTACGCAATCTGCGTATCTACGCAAGTTGCGTAGACTAGGAGATGATCGAGAAGCGCCGGCCCGCTGACCGAGCGGATCGCGAATCTAAACCGTGCTAGCGCTCCGGGTACACCGACGCTCGGCCTTTACCAGCGCCGCGTTGCTCGCCGCGGCTTCAATACTTGCGGCCTTCGTCGATCAACTGCCTGATCGAAACCGTGCCGCCCAAGGTTGTGCCTTTGCGCAACCGCTTCATTTCGGCGAGCCACTGGCCGCCGGTCTTCGCGGGCCGCGCGGGCGCGACGGAAGCAAGCACCGGTCAGGTGACTGGATCCGCACTCCAGTGATACCATGGTGATACCCGAGTTGCGGAGTTCGCGATGGCCATCTCGATCAAACTTCCCGAAGACCTCAGAAAGCGCATCGCACGCGTGGTCGAAGACACCGATCAGAGCGCGCATGCCTTCATGGTGGAGGCGATCCGGCAGGAAACCGAACGCGCCGAGAAGCGCCGCGGATTCCTTGCCGATGCCTACGCCGCGCGCGCGGAGTTCCAACGCACCGGCACGGGCTATGCCCTGGCGGAAGTGACAGCGCATTACCGCGCGAAGCTGCAGGGCAAGAAGACGCGCAAGCCGAAGTTGCGTTCGTGGCCGAAGTAATCGTTGCGAAGGGCGCGGACGCCGATCTCGAAAGGCTGGTGACATTCCTGCGCGAGGCGGAACCTGCCGCGGCGCTCGCGACCTACGACCTCGTGCTCGGCGGGCTGGAGGTGCTGCGAACCTACCCCACGATCGGCAGGCCCGTGGACGATGTCCTGAGGGAGTTGGTGATCTCGCGCGGCACCACGGGCTATCTGGCGCTCTACGAGTACGATACGCGAGCCGATCGGGTCATCGTGCTTGCGTTGCGCCACCAGCGCGAGGCAGGCTACCTGGAGCGGGGCGCGACGGAGTGATCCGCTGACGGCGGCCAACTATGCTGGCGGCACGCCGCCCGCGCGCCTATAATTTCGACATGACTGCAGCGGCCCGACGTGCAAATGCGACTTCGCAGGTGATCCGCGCGGCGGACCGGACGTCCCCGGACCTGCCCGAGAGCGAGTCGACGCCCGAATCAAGAATGGCCCTCGTGTGGGAACTGACCTTGCAGTGCATTGCGATGCAGGGAGGCGGATCGATTGAGCCCCGACTTCAAAGATCTGCTGTCCGAATTCAACGCCCTCGGCGTTGAGTACCTGGTAGTCGGCGCCTACGCCCTGGCGGCACACGGCCGGGTCAGGGCGACCGGCGACCTCGATGTCTGGGTGCGGCCGGATCCGGCCAACGCAAAACGGGTTCTCGGCGCCTTGGCGAAATACGGCGCGCCTCTCCAAGACCTCTCTGTGCAGGATCTAAGCACCCCCGGGATCGTCTACCAGATCGGCGTCGCCCCGCTGCGGATCGATGTCCTGACTGGAATCGACGCGGTCGAGTTCGAGGAGGCTTGGCGGGAGCGCGTCACAACCCGGTTTGCGGACCAGAGCGTTTCAGTACTTTCGGCTGCGCACCTCATCCGGAACAAGCGCGCGGTCGGCCGCGCCCAGGATATTGCCGACCTGGAGTGGCTGGAGCGTTCGGAGAAAGAGTGACGCAACCGTAGTCAGTCCGCCACCCGCCCGCCGTGAAAGGAACACCGTGTCCGATGCCCGTGCCAAAGAGCAAGCCCTCGCCGCCGTGGACCGCTACCTCGCCGGCCTCAATGCGCGCGACACGGAGATGATCCGCTCGGCATTCAACTTCCCGCACCTGCGGATCGGGGCCAAAGGCAACCTCGCGCGCTTCGAGAAGCCCGAGGACTACGATTTCAGCCACTTCCTCAAGTGGACCAGCGGCGATGGTTGGCACCACACTGGTTGGGACAAGACCGAGGTGGTGTTCGCGACCGAGGGCAAGGTGCACGTCGCCGTGGATTTCACCCGTTACCGCGAGGACGGCTCGGCGATCGGGCACTACTTCTCGCTCTATGTGGTGACCCGCCAGGACGGGCACTGGGGCATCCAGGTCGGGTCCGGCAACGGCACGTGACCGCCGCGTGAGAGCAGAGGCGCGCGCGGCTCCTCTGCGAGGACAAGGATCGCGAGCTTGGCTGAGCCGTTTGCCACGGGCGTTGCAGAACCTCATTGCGTCCAAAGTTCGGACAGCGGCACGGCGAGGATGCGGCTGTCTGCGGTCGGGAGCGTGTTGGCGCCCGCATACAGAATCATTCCTCCCTGGAAGTTCTGGCCGCATTGCTCGGCGAGGCGGCGCAGGCCCTTGCCGTCCGCCTCAGTCACCGTCGCGGCGCTCTTGACTTCCACGCCCCAGGTGCGCCGGCCGCGCGTGATCACGAGATCCACCTCCACCTGATCCTTGTCGCGATAGTGCCAGAAGCGCAGGTCCGGGTCCGTCCATCCGGCCTGGGCGATGAGTTGCTGCACCACGAACGATTCCAGCAGAAAGCCGAAACGCTCGCGTCGCGTCGTCCAGTCTGCGGCTTCGAGTCCCGCGAGCGTTGCCGCAAGGCCGCTGTCAAGCAAGTGGATCTTCGGCGTCTTGACGAGGCGCTTCGCCTCATTGCGGTGCCACGCCGGCAATCGCCGCAGCAGGAACAGGCGCTCGAGAACGGCCAGATATTGATCGACTGTCTCCCGGCGCATGCCAAGCTCGGTGCCCAGAGCGGAAAGATTGAGCAGGCTGGCGGAGCGCAGCGCGACGATCTCGATCAGCCGGCCGAGTTCGGCCGGGTCGCGCACGCGGGAAATATCAGCGACATCCCGCTCCAGGACAGAGCGCAGATATTGCCTGTGCCACTGACGGGCCCGTTCAGGCGAGCGCAATTGCGCCGGCGGATAGCCGCCGCGCATGACCCTCGCCGGTAGATCGCCTGGCGGCGACGCTTCGATGCCGCGGATTCGGGGGGCGAGACGCCCTGCCAGGAAAGCCTGCAGCAGCGCTCCGGGCTTGTGCTCCTTTTCAGCCTCCGTCAGCGAATGCAACTGGACGAACTCGATGCGGCCCGCGAGCGAATCTCCCACGCCCGGCAACAGCAGCAGATTGGCCGAACCCGTCAGGAGAAACCGGCCCGGCCGCCGATCGCGATCCACCGCCGCCTTGATTGCCAGCAGCAGGGCCGGCGCGCGCTGCACCTCGTCGAGCGTCACGCGGGCGGGCAGGGCCGCAATGAAACCGACCGGATCCACCTTTGCGGTCCGCAGCATCGGCTGCTCGTCCAGGGTGACATAGGCGCGTCCGGGGGCGAGGGCGCGGACCAGCGTGCTCTTGCCCGACTGCCGCGGCCCCAGCAGTGCGACTACCGGGGTATCGGTCAGCGCGAGTTTCAGCGCGCGGCGGACGTTGCGGGGATAGGTGGATTCGGCCATTTGCCGGCCAACATACCGTCCAATTGCTGGTTATGCAAGCGTCCAATTGCCGGTTAACGGATCGGAGAATTGCCCGCCTCCACCCGCGCGCCGCAATCCCGGAGCAACTGCCCAGGGTTCGGGTCCACGACGAACGAATGTGATCCGGCCTCATGTACTCGACGCTCGTGCGCAATGGGACCGATCGACGATAGTAGTATCAGGAAAACAGGCCACCCGCAGTAAAAGGAACACCGATGTCCGATGCGCGTACCGAAAACGGCGATCCCGTCCCGGCAATCACCGAAGCGGCAGCCAGCGGCGAGACGGCGCAGATCTTCGCCGACTTGCGGGCCACGCTTGGTGTCAACGTGGTCAACCTGATCTGGCGCCATATCGCCACGTTTCCCGGCGCGCTGCCGTGGGCGTGGGCCACGGTGAAGCCCGTCTATGTTTCGGGCCGCGTTGCGATGGAGGCACAGCGGCTCAAAGCCGGTTTGTCTATACCGGCACTGCCGGATTGGCCGAACGCAGTACTTCGCTGCGCAGGAATCGACGCAGCGGGCGAAGCATCGATCCGGCGGATCCTCGCGTCCTACAACCGCTCGAACGCGATGAACCTGGTGGCGCTCTCGGCGCTGGTGCGCTGCATTGACGGGGCGCTGGCCGACACCCGGACCGACACGGCCTTTCCCGAGCAGCCGCAGGAGGCCGCGATCGACGGCGCGCTCCCCAAGCTGCTCACGCTCGATGAAGTCGCCGCAGACACTGCCGACCTGGTGCGCCGAATCAACCTGCTCGGCGATCGCGACCAGGGCCGCATCCTCGCCAGCATGTACCGGCACCTTGCCCATTGGCCAGGCTTCCTTTCACTGAGCCATGTACACCTGGCCCCGCTGGCGGAAGATGGCCGCCTCGCCAGATTGATCGCGCAGGCAATCACGCTGGGAAACAATGCGGGCGCTCGCCTCCAGGCCGACATCGCAGTCCTGCCCCCACCCGATACCGCTGCAGCAGTCCGCCGCGCCGCAACAGACTTCATCGAGCACGCCATTGGCAAGATGGTGCCCGTTGCCGCGCTGCTCATGACGGGTATGCCGAAGCAGGAATAACCGGAGCAAGCATGTCAAAGGAAACGGTCGACCGGATCAACGCGCTGCCCGGATGGGTGAACGAGATGGGGATCGTGATCCTCACCGCCACCACCG
Organism: Bordetella parapertussis; assembly: GCA_945862265.1. GTDB lineage: Bacteria > Pseudomonadota > Gammaproteobacteria > Burkholderiales > SG8-39 > SZAS-79. The sequence continues at coordinate 94,002 of CAMAXP010000001.1, read as the reverse complement.
AGGAGGTGACCTGCGAATGGGAGGTGCTCGAAAAGCACCACCAGGGCTACTGAGGGGCGCATCGGCGCATTTTCCAAGTTTTTGGCGCCGGTGCGTATTCTCGTGACGACCGGGTGGTCGAATGAACCGGCAAGCAGACGCATTCGATCGGCTCGCCAGGACCACGTTGCCAAATTTTGCCAAACTGCCCACTATCGATCCATGAGCACGATAAACATCTCCCTGCCCGACTCCCTCAAGGCCTTCGTGGACGAGCAGGTCAGCGAGCGCGGCTACGGCACGAGCAGCGAGTACGTGCGCGAACTGATCCGCAAGGATGCCGATCGCCTGCGCCTGCGCGGCCTGCTGCTCGAAGGCGCTGCCTCCGCCGCGGGCGCACCGGCTGATGCTGCATATTTCGAATCTTTGAAAAAACGCGTCCGGCGGGACGCCCGGAAGTGAATTCACAGCCTGGCTGTCGGGCAACCTGGGGAGGGAAGAATGAACCACCGCCTCAACCGACCGCAATAGCCTCGATCTCGACGCGCGCCCCGGCCACCAGGCCCGCGGCCTGGAACGTGGTCCGCGCCGGCGGGTCCTGCGGGAAGTAGCCGCTGAACACCTCGTTCATGGCCATGAGCTCCCCGAGGTCGGCCAGGTAGATCGTCACCTTGGCCACCTCTCCCAGCGAGGAACCTGCCGCTTCCAGTACTGCCTTGAGGTTTTCGCAGACCTGCCGCGTCTCGGCCGTGATCCCGCCTCCGACAAGGCGCCCGGTGTTCGGGTCCATGCCAAGCTGGCCCGAGGCGAAGACCCAGCCGCCCACCTTGATCGCCTGCGAGAGCGGGACCCTCGCCGGCGGCACCTTGTCGGTGTGCACTACGTGTCGTTCCATGGTTTCTGCCTCCTGTCGGCGTGAGGGGCCGCCCGTACCTCCGACTATACTTGCCCGGCCCCAACCCGAGGAGACACGGCATGGCGAGCATCAAGCGAATCGATCATGTGGCTATCGCAGTGCGGGATGCCGATCAAGCCACCGAGCAATACGTCAAATTGCTCAACGCGCTCCATATCCGCACCGAAATCCTGCGTGAGAAGGCAGGCACCGTGAAAGTCGCCTACATGCAGATCGGCGAAAACGTGCTGTCGCTCGTGCAGTCGCTCGAACCCGACGGGTTCATCAACCAGCACATCGACAAGCATGGCGAAGGCCTCCATCACATGGGCTTGGAGGTCGACGACCTCGCCGGGTTCATTGAGGAAGTCGAAGGCAAGGGCTACAGGATTCCCCTGCGCGACGAGTTCAGCAACCGCAGCGAAGTGGTGCTGCGCCCCCGCGATGCCTCGGGCGTGGTGCTGCAGGTCCTGCAGTGGAAAGGCGGTAGCGACGCCACCATCGAAGACCGGATCGAGCGCATCAACAAGCTGCAAAACCAGCCCGAGCCAACGGAGTGACCTGGCAGGGTCCGCGCCGATCCCTTTCCCGACCGGCGGCAGCGGACTATATTCGCGACACCAGACTGAAGAAAAGGGGGATTCGATGAGAAATCTGCTTGCGATTGCGGTGCTCGCGCTGGTCTGCGGGACGGCCGCTGCACAGGAGCGCATCGCCCGCGTCGGCTACCTGAGCTGGCAGGATTCCGGCGAGTACTACCAGATGACCCTCAAAGGCTTTGTCGAAGGCCTGCGCGAAGAGGGGTTCGTGCAGGGAAAGAACCTCGACCTGATGCGCCGCTCGGCCTCCAACGATGCGGGGCGCTTCAAGCCGATCGCGCAGGCGCTGGTGGCCGACAAGATCGACCTGTTTTTCGCCCCGGCCACGCCGATGGCCGCCGCAGCCTGGAGCGCGGACCGGAAAACCCCCATTGTTGTCGCGACGATTGCGGACCCGGTCCAGCTGGAGTTCGTGAAATCGCTGGCACGCCCCGGCACCCGCGTGACAGGCGTCACGACGCTGAACGACGCGCTCACGATCAAGCGCATGCAGCTCCTGATGGACATGGTGCCCGGCCTGAAGCGCGTCGGCGTGGTGATCGACGAAGCCATGCGCGCGGCCTGCACGCAGGAGATCGACCTGGCGGAAAAATCGGCAAAACAGCTCGGCCTCACCCTGGTGATGGTGCACGTCGATCGGCCCGAAATGCTCGACGCTGCGTTCCGCAAGCTCACCGCCTCTGGAGCGCAGGCCGTCATTACCACGCTGCTCTCCACGCGCAACAACCTCGAGCAGGACTACGCCGAAGCCGCGTTGCGCCACCGCCTGCCGTCGATGTTCGAACTGGAGTACGGTGCGCGCAAGGGCGGGCTGATGAGCTACGGCCCCGACTTCACCGACATCTTCCGGCGTGCCGGCCGCTACGCCGGGCGGATTCTCAAGGGCGGCAACCCCGCCGAGATGGCGATGGAGCAACCGCGCGAGTTCCGGTTGGTCGTCAATCTCCAGACCGCCCGGCAGCTGGGCGTCGCCATCCCGCAGGCGATCCTGGTGCGGGCCGACGAAGTGATTCAGTAGGCACGCGGCCAAAGCCGCGCGAATAATGTAACCATGGACATGACCATAGTTACCTAGGCACCGCTGGCAGGAGGAGTCCCCATGGGAAACCAAGCAAACCTCGACACCGTCGTGCAGTTCTATGACAACCATCCGATCAACGAGGACCAGATCCTGGGCGCGCTGGCGGCAAAGGGCATCACCGGGAATGCGATCACGGAGGATCATTTAAAGGAGTTCGACCAGGACCACTACGGCGGAATCGCGGCCCTGGAGAGCCTGGCCGCGGAGGCAGACATCACCCGGGGTCAACACGTCCTGGACATCTGCAGCGGCATGGGCGGCCCCGCGCGCTACCTTGCCCACACCGCGGGGTGCCGGGTTACGGGGATAGACCTCACGGAGAGCCGCGTTCACGGCGCGACCCGCCTTACAAAACTTGCGCGACTCGATCACCTGGTCGACTTCCATCCGGGCAATGCGCTCGAGCTGCCGTTCGCCGACGACTTCTTCGATGTCGCGATTTCCCAGGAAGCCTGGGCGCACATCCCGGACAAGCCGCGCCTGGTTGCGGAAGCGGTCCGGGTATTGAAACCCGGAGGCGTGATCGCCTTCACCGACATCGTTCGCCTGGGCCCCTTGTCCGCGGACACGGCGCAGAGGCTTCGCGATGGAATGACTTTTACGGAAATCGAAAGTCCCGAAGGCTACAGAGAGTTGTTGGCGGAAAACGCCTGCACGGTCGAAAAACGCATCGACCTCGGGGGCGAATGGACGCGGATCCTGCAGCAGCGACTGGCCATGTACCGCAGCCTGAAGGATTCCACCGTTGCCAAGTTCGGGGTCGAAGGCTATGAACGGTACGATGCGGCCTACAGTTTTTTCGTTTCCCTCTACGAGGGCGGGATCCTCGGCGGGGTGCGGTATGTGGCGAGGAAGACCGGATGAACAGACGGGACACGGTGCTGGCGCTGATTGCCTTAAGTACGGCACCCGGGTTTTCCAACGCGCAATCGGCCCCGGATCGAATTGGCCTTGCCGGACGTTGACATGGATTGCTAGTCCGGAGGGCCGCTTTCGACCCAGAGCCGCCGGTCGGCTTTCCGGAAAGCGGACGTTCGAGCTAGACTGAATTCAGACTCGGATTAGCAGGGCATTCCGCCCTCCGATCCCGGTGCTTACGCTTTGTCGTGGCTACGGAAGGAGATCGGATGAATAGGCGTGACGCGGTACTTGGCCTGGTGGCGCTCGGCGTCCCGTCACGCTTTGCCCAGGCGCAGCAGCCTGGAAAAATCCCGCGACTGTGCTTCCTTACGTACGATCCGGGCACGATACTGTCGACACGACACAAGGTCTTCTTCGACGCCCTGCGCGACCTTGGTTATGTGGACGGAAAGACAATCTCTATCGACTACCTGTCCGCAAATGCCCGGCCCGAGCAGTATCCGGCAATTGCGGCCGAATGCGTGCGCCTGAAAGCGGACGTCATCGTCGTATCCACCACCCCCGCCGCCCAGGCGGCAAAAAAGGCTACCCTGACGATTCCGATCGTGATGTTATCCCTCGGCGATCCCATCGGTGCCGGGCTCGTAGAGTCCCTCGCGCGCCCCGGAGGCAATGTCACCGGGATGACTTTTATCGCCGGCGCGCTTGCCGCGAAGCGTCTTGAGATCCTGCGAGACCTTTCGCCAAAGATATCGCGCGTGCTCGTGCTTACCTATCCATCGGATCCGATTTCCGCGCCTCAGATCGAAAGCATGAAGAAGGCGGCCGGATCGATGGGCGTGACGCTCATTGTTCAGAATATCCAGGCCGCCGCCGACCTCCCGGCTGCGTTTGACGCTGGCGCCAAGGAGCGCGTTCAAGGGCTCATTGTGACGGTGGAGAGCATTTTTACCGTCAATTACGCACAGGTGATCGCACTCGCGGCAAAGCACAAGCTGCCGGCGGTTTACGGAAACGTGCAGTTCGCGCCTAACGGTGGCCTGATCTCCTATGCCGCGGATTTCCCCTTGCTTTATGCGAGTGCCGCTTCGTATGTCGACAAGATTTTGAAGGGTGCGAAGCCCGCGGATCTTCCTGTGATGCAACCGACAAAATTCTTGTTTGAATTGAATCTCAAGACAGCCAAGGCGCTCGGCATCACCGTTCCGGCGATATTGCTGCTACGCGCCGACCGGGTGATCGAGTAGGCTCCGGCAGTCTGCGAACGGCAGCTTTCGGGCAACTTAGGGGACAGCCGTGAAGGTCTGGTTGTGGCCGAAACCTGCCTGCCAGAGAGTAGACTGACCGCAGACTTGGGTTAGCAGGTATTTCGCCCGCCGATCCCGGTGCTTATGCTTTGTTGTAGCTACCGTAAGGGGATCGAATGAACAGACGTGAAGCGATTCGCGGACTTCTTGCTACCTTAGTTATCTCGCCGGGCGGCTTGCTTAATCTGGCCCACGGTCAGACGCGTGTACTTCGAGTGGCGGCGCTGACTGGCAACTCTGAAAATTCTGTCGCGCGGGCTCTCGCGACTTTTCGCGAGGAGTTGAAGGCTCTTGGATATGTCGAGGGGCGCAACCTCACCCTCCCCATCACGTACGGGGTGTTCTCTAGGGAAAGCACCCGCCAGTTAGCTGCGGAAGCGATTGCCCAGAAGCCCGACATCCTGTTCGCCATGCATGGCGGGCTCCCCGCGCTGGCGTCTTTGACGAAAACCATCCCGATCGTCGGCGTTTTCAGCGGCGACATGGTGGAGGCCGGGGTGGTCAAGAGCATGGCCCGCCCGGGTGGAAACGTCACCGGCGTGCAACTCCTTCAGCACGATCTGGTGGGTAAGCGCATTGAGATCCTCAAGGAAATCGTGCCCTCCATCAAGCGCCTGGCCGTGTTTGCGATGGCCGCGCATCCTGGCGTGGCCCTGGAGCGCGAAGTCTCGGTAGCCGCAGCCAAGCGGCTCGGCATCAGCATTGCTTACTTTGCGTTAAATAAACCGGAGGATCTGGAAACAGGCTTGCTCGCGGCAAAAGCGGAAAGGGTCAATGGGTTGGTACTGTTTCCCGACCCGATCACGCTCTCGGGGGCTCCGCGCATCGTGGCGTTCGCTCTGCAGCACAAACTGCCCGTAGTGTCCGGTTGGGACAACTATGCCTATGCGGGTGGCCTCGTCAGCTATGGTCCGAACCTGCGCGAGGCGTGGCGCCGTGCCGCCAGCTACATTGACCGGGTCGCAAAAGGCGCCGACCCGGCGACGATGCCCGTCGAGTTTCCGACGATCTTCGAGCTGGTCGTCAACCTGAAAACGGCGAAGGAGCTCGGCATCAAGATCCCGCAGTCCGTGCTTGTACGCGCCGACAGTGTGATCGAATAGGATTTGGCAGTCTGTGAGCGTCTGCTTTTAGGAGAATTGGAGGACGGCCGCGAAGGGCAGGTGTTGGCCGACAGCGGCCGTCGGAAAGTAGACTGTCTTTTGACTTATGTTGCCCGAGTGCGCCACCAATACCGAGGAGATTTTGATGCCCTCTCCGATTCTTAGCCCCGCGCATCTAGGGGGTGCGGCGTAAAACTTGGACTACCTGGAGGTAGTTCATGTATTCATACGAAGACCGCATTCGAGCAGGGGCGGATCACGGATTTCGCGGCGGCCGGGAAATCGAATGAACCTCCCGCCCGCTTGCACGCCGCCGAAGCCGCGCAGATAATGTGACCATGGACATGACCATAGTCGCATAGGAACTCCCGATGAAAACCATGAAAGCCTCCGACTTCAAGGCCCGCTGCCTGGCGGTGATGGACGAGGTGGCCGAGCACCACGAGCCGGTGCTGATCACCAAGAACGGCAAGCCGGTGGCCGAGTTGCGCGCGCACACCGGGCGGCGCGCCAAATCGCCGATCGGCCTGCACCGGGGCCAGGTGCGCATCAAAGGCGACATCCTCGCGCCGCTGGGCGCGAAGTGGGAAGCGCTCGATTGATCCTGCTCGACACCCATGCGCTGGTGTGGATGGACGCCGACGACGGCAAGCTCGGCCGCGCGGCGCGGCGCGCGATCGATGCCCAGTGGGAGGCTCAGCAGGTGGGCGTGAGCGCGGTGAGCTTCTTGGAATGCGCAATGCTCTGTGCAAAAGGGCGGCTGGAACTGCCGCATGCCACGCGTAACTGGCGCGCCGATCTGCTCGCCGCGGGCCTGATCGAGTTTCCGGTCGACGGCGAGATTGCAGTGCTAGCCGCGGAGCTTGATGCGCTGCACGGCGACCTGGCCGACCGTTTCATCGCAGCGACGGCGATCGTGCGCGGGGCGACGCTGCTCACTGCCGACGAGAGGCTGCTCGCCTGGAAGCATCGGGTAAAGCGCCAGGACGCGCGGAAGTAGCTTGCGCGCCGACCGGGTGATCGAATGAACCGGCGCAACATTGACTAAGTCAATGGACTAAGTCAAAATTCGCAGCATCGCATTGGAGGGCCGATCGCATGCCAATCAACGTCCATGATGCAAAAACGCACTTTTCCAAGCTGCTGGAGCAGGCACACGCAGGCCAGGAAATCATCCTGGCCAAGGCAGGCAAGCCCTATGCACGCATGATGCCGCTCGCCCCCGCAGCACAGAAACGCCAGCGCGGGCGCGTGAAAGACATCAACGACGACGCCTTCTTCGAATCGCTGCCCGATGCGGAGCTGAAAGCCTGGGAAGGCCGTTGAAGCTCCTGCTCGACACGCATGCGCTGCTGTGGTGGTGGAAAGACGATCCGCGCCTTTCAAAACGCGCGGCGACAGCCATCGCCGATGAGGCCAATACCGTGCTGGTCAGCGCGGCAAGCGCATGGGAGATCGCGACCAAACATCGCATCGGCAAGCTGCCGGGCGCCGAGCGCGCAGTCCGTGAATTCAACGAACTCATCGTCGCCGACGGTTTCGACCACCTCGCCGTCTCTTACCTGCATGCACTCAAGGCAGGCGGGTTCGAGATCGAACATCGCGACCCGTTCGACCGCATGCTCGCCGCGCAATCCATCGTCGAAGGCGCGACACTCGTCACCGACGATGCCGCGATGAAATCGTTCAGGGTAAGGCGTTTGTGGTAGCGGCTGAATCAGGATCCCGCAGTCCGTGCTCCTGCACGCCGACCGGGTGATCGAATAGCAGTCCGGCTCAGACCTTGACGATTCCCAGGTCGAGCAGGCACCGCGCAGTATCCACAATGCTCTGCTCGATGGGCCGCGTGGTCCAGCCGAGCACGGCCTTGGCGTGCGACGCATCCTGGTTGCGCACCGAACCCAGTTCGCCCACCACGGCCCTCGCCAGCGGATGGAAGGTTGCCGCGACGCGCACCAGCCAGTCCGGCACATTGCGGGTAGTGACCTTGTGCGCTTCGGGCCCGAGCGCGGCGCGCAGGATATCGGCCACTTCGCGAATCTTGACGAAGCGCCCCGACGCGATGAACCGCTCCCCCGCCATGCCGGGCGCCTTCAGCGCGCGCACGTGCAGGTCGGCCACGTCGCGCACGTCCACCACGCCAAAGCCGATGTCCGGGCACGCGCCCATCGACCCGTCGAGGAGTTTTCTCACGATCATGACCGAGGCTGAGTAGTCCCGGCTCCACACCGGCCCCAATACGACCGATGGGCAGATGCTGCAGTACTCGATGCCACCGCCTTCGGCTGCGACCCAATCGCGCGCGGCGCGTTCGGCCACGGTCTTGCTCTGGACATAGGGGGAAATGCCCGGCTTCGACAGGTCGGTCCAGTCAGCCTCGGTGAAGGTGTGCACCCCCCGGCCGCGGCCGTAGGAGACCGCCGCCACTGATGAAGTCATCACGAACCGCTTCACGCCCGCCGCCTTGGCTGCCCGCAGGGCCCGCAGCGCGCCGTCGCGCGCAGGCTTGATCAGCTCATCGGCGTCCTTGGGCACATGCGCAGGCACCGGAGACGCTACGTGCGCGACAAAACCGCAGCCTGCCATGGCCGCCTCCCAGCCGGCATCCGCATTGAGATCGGCCGCAAAGTATTTGACGCGACTGTTGTCCACGGCAAGCACCTCGCGCACCGTAGCCTCCTTCGCCAGGCTACGCACGGTGGTGTGCACCATCCAACCTTCCGCCACCAGTTGCCGGATGAGGAAGCCTGCGATGTAGCCGCTGCCGCCTGAGACGAGGACGGTACCTGCCATGGGATGTTTCCTGATGGGCTGTGCCGTTATCGGCAGGACTCGATCGCGCCCTTGCGCGCAAGGTCGAGGTCTCGCGTGGAGGCTTCGACCAGGGCCGCGCGATAGCGCGCCGCGATCGTGCCCGACTTGCCAGGGAGGTTCTCGGTCTCGACGGGCGCACCCAGCACCAGCGCCAGGTGCCGGCCAAGCGCCCTCGACAGGATGTCCGTGGAGCCCTGCGCCGCGGTCGGGATCACGATGCGCCATGGCTCGGCGGCCGTGGCGGAAAATGCGGTCGCGGTGCCGACCAGGCAGGCAATCCCCGCGGTGCGGATTCGCTTCATCAGTTGTCGTGCAGGCATGCGGGGCGCCTTCAGGGTGGGATCCAGCGGTGGTCATTTTATCCCGGCCGATGGCCTTGCCCATCCTCGCGGTGTACCCTAGCCAGGCAAGCCACAGACAAAAGAGAAGAAATGAAGCTTGTATCCAGCGTAACGATCGCGCTCGGCGCCCGCCAGACGCGGAACTGCGACTTGGCTCCTTGTTGATCCAGAGGCGATATGCACTCCGTTGAACTCCAGGTCCTCGCCGGCGGCGCCCTCACCGGGCCGATGAGCGAACTCGCGGCCCTATACGAAAGCACCACCGGGCAGAAGATCGTTCTGCGCTTCGGCACCACTCCGGTATTGATCAATCTGGCAACGACTGGCGGCCCGTTCGACCTGGGCGTCGTCCCTGTCGACGTGATGCAGGACGCCACCGCCCGGGCACGGTTTGCTCCCGGGCCGACAACCGACATCGCGCGCGTGGGGCTCGGCGTCGCGGTTCGCACGGGCGCCCCGCACCCCGACATCGCTACCGCGGAAGCGCTGAAGCAGGCGTTGCTCAATGCGCGGACCGTCGCGACGATCCCGGCTAGCGCAGGTGGCACCCAAGCTGCGCGAGTCTTCGCAGCGCTCGGCATCAGCGAAGAGATGAAGACCCGGATCAAGGGATACGCCACGCCCGCGCAGTTCGTCCAGGGCGTGGCCGCTGGCGAGGTCGATTTCGGGATCTTCCTGCGCAACGTCCTGACTGCGCCCGGCCTCGATGTGGTCGGCTCCGTTCCCACCGACCTGCACCAGGAAGTAGTTTTTACGGCAGCGGTCGCTGCAAATGCGCAATCGGCGCAAGCCGCCCAGGCGTTCATCGCGTACTTGAAGACCCCAGCCTCCGTCGCTCTGCTGGTGGCAAGGGGCATGAGCGCCTGACTATGACAAACAACAGAAGCAAGACCTACGTCATCGAGCGGCGCTTTGCCGACGGGGACGCCGCAAAGTTTCAACAGCAGGCGGATAAACGCGCGCGCGGCGCGCGGTTTTCCTCGCCGGTCAATCCGAAAAAAACATCGAGAACTGGATGCAGGGTTTCCGCGATGGAATGAAGGACTTTGGGTACCAGGAAGGCCGCAACATCACGCAGGCGGGCCTCGCCCACTCGACAAATGCGCTGACCAAGACGATCCCGATTGTCGCCGTCTACAGCGGCGACCTGGTAGACGGGGGGAGTGGCGAAGAGCCTGGCGGTCCTTGCGTCCCCCAATCATCCCGGCGTGCACCGGGAGCGCGACGCTTCGATCGCCGCAGCCAAGAAGCTCGGCGTGAAGGTCCCGCAGTCCGTGCTGGTGCGCACCGACCGGGTGATCGAATGAGGCGGATCTGAAACCCTCGATTCAGGTTATGCAGCCATGGGCTCGATGTCTTTCGCGATTTTCGCGGCGATGGTTTTCTCGGCCACCTTCAGGTCGTAGGCGGTCTGCAGATTCAGCCAGGTCTGGACGTCACCGCCAAAATAGCGCACCAGTCGCATTGCGGTATCCACGCTTACAGCGCGACGTTCCAGCACGATATCGTTGATGCGCGAGGCCGGTACCCGCAACGCTTTGGAAAGCGCATTGGCACTCATTCCGAGGGGCCTTAAAAAATCCTCGCGCAGCACTTCTCCGGGATGCACTGCACGCATGCCGTTTTTCAGGGCTCGAATGTTCATACCTGCCTCTCAGTGGTAGTCAACGATCTCTACATCCACGACGCCGTCCTCTTTCCAGACGAAGCACACCCGGAACTGATCGTTGATCCGGATGCTGTGCTGCCCGCGCCGGTCTCCCTTCAATGACTCGAGCCGGTTGCCGGGCGGGGCGCGCAGCGAGTCAAGCGTTGCTGCGCTGTCGATCTGCTGCAACTTTCGCGTCGCGACCGCTTCGATATTTGCGAATCGGGCGACGCGCCGCCCGGCGAACAGCTCGGAGGTCTCCCTGCAGCGGAACGCCTTGATCATTTTGGACGATATACCGTCAAACGGTAAATTACAAGAGGCGCCCTACTCGACCTTGGCGCCTGAACTCTTCACCACCGCCGCCCACTTCGGCACTTCCGCCTTGAGGAAAGCCCCGAACTCGGCTGATGTATAGCGCACGATCTCCAGGCCGGCCTGGGCGAAGCGCTCCTTCACAGTTGAGCGGCTGCTTCTGCGCCACGGTGCGCGCCATCACGTCGGTAGCCCCGCCGGGCGGGTACGGCACGATGATGCGCACCGGACGAGCGGGATAGGCCTGCGCGAAAGCAAGGCAGGGCAGGAGCAGCGCTAGCGCAACCGGCGCGGATGGCCGGCGGGACCTGCCGCCCAGTCCCGCCATTCGCGGGTAGACTGACCGCCGGGCGCATTGCCGTGGCAACCAAAGGGGCTCGGATGGACAGGCGGAAAACGGTACTGGCACTCGTCGCCAAGGCGCCCGGCATCAAGGGTCCGCAGGCCCTGATGGTGCGCGCCGACGAAGTGATCGAATGACCCCGCAAGACGACTTGAGCGCAGCCCCCCCCGCGGCCGTGACCCGCTGGCTCGCCGACTTCGAGAGGGCGCTCACCGCTGCGGATGGCGCGACCCTCGGCGCACTGTTCCTGCCCGACGCGCACTGGCGCGACCTGCTGGCCTTTACCTGGCGCGTCTGCACGACCAGCGGTGCCGCCACCATCTCCGGTGCCCTGAAGCAGTCCGGGACAAGCGCGTCCGGATTCGAAATCGCCCCCGGGCGCACCCCACCCCGCCTCGTCACCCGCGCCGGCACCGAAGTCATCGAAGCAATCTTCCGCTTCGAGACCGCCAAGGCGCGCTGCAGTGGCGTACTGCGGCTGATACCCGAAGGCCACAAGGCCTGGACGTTGCTGACCACCGTTGACGAATACAAGGGCCACGAGGAAAGCATCGGCCAGCGCAGGCCGCGCGGCGCGGCGTATTCGCGCGATTTCAGCGGGCCGAACTGGCTCGACAAGCGCAAGGCGGCCGCGGCCTACGAAGACCGGGAGCCGACGGTGCTGGTGGTGGGCGGCGGGCAGGCTGGATTGTCGATCGGCGCGCGCCTCAAGCAGTTGAACATCGACGCATTGGTGGTCGATCGCGAAGACCGCATCGGCGACAACTGGCGCCATCGGTATCACGCGCTCACGTTGCACAACCAGGTGCAGGTGAACCACCTGCCCTACCTGCCCTTCCCCGCCAACTGGCCGACCTACATTCCCAAGGACAAGCTGGCCGGCTGGTTCGAGGCGTATGCAGAGGCCATGGAGCTCGATTTCTGGACCGGTACCGAATTTTGCGGCGGCAGCTACGACGAGCAGACCGGACGCTGGACCGCGAACCTGCGCCGGGCGGACGGCAGCACCCGCACTGTGCGCCCGCGGCACATCGTCATGGCCGCCGGCGTGAGCGGCATCCCGAACCTGCCGGACCTCCCCGGCCTGAAGGACTTCGCCGGCCCCGTGGTGCATTCCAGCCAGTACGGCTCCGCCACCGAATGGACAGGGCGCAACGCGCTGGTCATCGGCACCGGCACCAGCGGCCATGACATCGCGCAGGACCTGCATTCAAACGGCGCGCACGCCACGCTGGTGCAGCGCAGCCCCACCCTGGTCGTCGATCTCGAACCCAGCGCGCAACTGCCCTACACCCTGTACAACGAGGGGATCCCGCTGGAAGACAGCGACCTGATCACCGCCGCTTCGCCGCTTGCGCTGATGCGGGAGTCCCACCGCAGGATGGCCAACCACGCGCGCGAGCTGGACCAGGCGCTCATCGAAGGCCTGACGCGTACCGGCTTCAGGATCGATACTGAAGACGAGCTGGGGTGGCAGTTCAAGTACATGCAGCGCGGCGGCGGGTACTACTTCAATGTCGGCTGCTCGGCCCTGGTCATCGAGAAAAAAGTCGGGCTGGTGCAGTATGCGGACATCGAGACTTTCGTTGCCGGGGGCGCAAGGATGCGCAGCGGCGCACTGGTTTGCGCGGACCTGGTCGTGCTGGCCACTGGCTACAAGGGCATGGACGCCTTAGTGCGCAAGCTGTTCGGCAATGACGTATCCGACCGCGTCGGCCCGATCTGGGGTTTCGACGAGGCGCAGCAGGAGTTGCGCAACATGTGGATGCCCACCGGCCAGCCCGGTCTGTGGTTTATTGCCGGCAGCTTCGCCCAGTGCCGGATTTATTCGAAGACCCTCGCGCTGCAGATCCAGGCGGCCGAGGCCGGACTCAAAGGAAACCCATGATCAAGATCTGCACCCCCCTCATGGCGGCCGCCGCCCTCGTGCTTTCCGGCTGCGCGACGACGCCTCCGCCGATCCCGCAGGAGCGCATCGCTGAGATCATCGCCAGCCCGGACCGCCGTCCGGCAGACCGCACGAACGACGTGCGCAGGAAGCCTGCCGAGATCCTTGCCTTCATCGGCGTTCGCCAAGGGTGGACCGCGCTGGACCTGAGCGCAGGCGGCGGCTATACGACCGAACTCATCGCGCGCGCGGTCGGCCCGACCGGGCGTGTCTACGGCCAGAGCCGTCCGCTTCCCGCCAACGCGCCCAAGCCCCCGGCGCCCGAGGGTGGATCGGCGCCCTCCTCCACGCCGCGGCCGCCCCCCACGCCCTCGCCCGTTGCGCTTGCAGAACGTGCCAAGAACCCGGCGGTATCGCACATCGTTGCGGTCGTGCGCCCCTTCGAGGATCCCGTGCCGCCCGAAATCGCCCCCGGCACGCTGGACCTCGCCACGCTGATGTTCAACTACCACGACCTCGCCTGGAACGGCACCGATCGCGCGAAGATGAACCGCGCCGTGTTCGCGGCGCTGAAGCCCGGCGGGATCTACGTCCTGGCCGACCACTCGGGCCGGCCCGGCACCGGCGCCTCCGAGGCCGGCACGCTGCACCGCATCGAAGAGGCTTTCCTGCAGAGGGAAGTGGAAGCGGCGGGATTCCGCTTCGCCGCGCAGGGCAACTTCCTGCGCAACCCGAACGACCCGCGCGACAAGAACAACCCCGAGCCGCCGATGCCCAAGGACGAGTTCGTGCTGAAGTTCGTGAAACCTTAGGCGAGGACACCTTGACCAAAAAACTTCTGCGCTGGGCTGCGGCCCTGACCCTGTCCTGCGCGGCAAGCGCCTTTGCCCAGCAGGACACCATCCGCATCATCCACGGCTCGAACGCCGGCGCACCGCAGGACGTGATGCTGCGCATCCTCGCCGACGAGATGACCAAGGCGGGCGGCCGGCCGGTGATCGTGGAACCGCGACCGGGCGCGTCCGGGCAGATCGCGATGACGGCCCTGAAGCAGGCGCCCGCGGACGGCCAGACGATCTTTTCGGACGGCACTGGCATCACTTCGATCCTGCAGTTGCCCGGCCATCTGCACGCGTGGACGGACTTCGAACCGCTGTACCGCATCCAGCTCGACCCGTTCGCGCTGTACGCCAACCCCAAGAAATATCCCGACCTCAAGGCGCTGATGCAGGACATGCGTGCGCGCCCGGAAGCCGTGCGCATAGGCGGCTACGCGATCGGCGGCCCCTTCCAGATCGTGCTGATGCTGATCGCACAGAAGGAGAAGGCGTCCTTCACCTGGATTCCCTACGACAGCGGCACCAAGGCCATCACGGCAGTCATGGGCGACCACATGGAGGCGGCGATGACCAATATCAGTGTCTACCCGTCGTTCCGCGAGAAGATGGTGATCCTCGCGCACACCGGCGAATCGCGCTTCGAGCAGTTCCCGGAAGTCCCGACCTTCAAGGAGCGGGGCGTGGACATCGTGCGCTACCACTGGCGCGGCATGGTGCTGAAGAAAGGCACCCCGGAACCGGTGATCGACCGCACCCACGCGCTGGTTGGCGCCGGCGTGAAGTCGGCCCGCTTCCAGGCCTACCTCAAGGACAGCGCCACGCTGGACGGGACGATGACCCGCGCGGCCATGGCAGAGATGCTCGCCGAGCAGGCGCGCGGCGACACCGTAATCCTGAAGCAGCTGAAACTGATCAAGTAAGAGGCCATTCGATGACCATCCAGATAGAACGCACGCTCGGGGCGCTGGGCGCGGAAATCGGCGGCGTCGACGTATCCCTTCCGCTCGACAAAGCGACACTGCGCGAGATATTCGACGCCTGGCTGCGGCACCAGGTCCTCGTGTTCCGCAACCAGACGCTCGACGACGCCGCGCTGGTCGCCTTCAGCGCGCGCTTCGGCAAGCTCGAAAAAGCGCCGATTGCCGAAAAAGCGGTCGGCGTGGTCCATGTGCCCCGCCTGCCCGAGGTGACGGTGGTCTCCAACGTGGTCGAAGGTGGCGTTCCGCTCGGCGCATTGGGCGACGGTGAACTTTCCTGGCACAGCGACATGACCTACCTGCCCACGCCGCCGCCGGCCAGCATCCTGTACGGCGTCGAAGTCCCGCCGGTCGGCGCGGACACCTGGTTCAACACCATGTACCTGGCCTACGAAACGCTGCCGGCCGGGCTCAAAGCGCGCATCGCCGGGCTGCGGTCGAACCACACGTCCAGTTATACCAGCGCCGGGACGCTGCGCAAAGGTTTCGCCGACGTCACGGACCCCACCAGTGCGCCCGGCACGCTGCACCCGCTGGTCATCGAGCACCCCGAGACGCATCGCAAGGCGCTCTACCTCGGACGGCGCCTGCATGGGTACGTCGAAGGCCTTTCCCTTTCCGAGAGCGAATCCCTTCTGGAGCAACTGTGGTTGCACGCAACGAAAGAGGAGTTTGCGATCGCCCATAAATGGAAGCGCGGCGATGTGGTCATGTGGGACAACCGCTGCGTGATGCATCGCCGGGACGCCTTCGACCCGAAAGTCCGCCGGATCCTGCATCGCACGCAGTTGCTCAGTTTCGAAGTCCATTGAGCGGCCCAAAGTGGCAGTGATCGACGAGGTCGTGCTGCACGACCTGCACATGCCCCTGGCCGAGCCTTACCCGAGTGCGATCGCCACTATCGTCGCGCTTGAAACGCTCCTCGTCGAAGTTCGCACAAGCGACGGCCGCCACGGATTCGGCGAGGCGGCCATCGTCGAAGGCTACACTCACGAGACACGCGAAGGCGGGTGGAATTTCTGCCGCGAGCATGCGGCCCGCATCCTCGGGCGCGACACCGCCGACGCAAAGCGCGAGCTCCTCGCCCATCGCGATGAGCATTCGCATGCGGTGGCTTCACTCATATCCGCCATGGAGATGGCCGAGGGACACCCCCTGCTCGCACCGCCGGGGAGCGAAGTGCGCGTCCCGCTCCTCGCCCCGGTCAACGCGAAGAAGGCACCGGCAATCGCGCTCGAAATAGAGCGACTGCTCGCGGCCGGCTTCCGCACGCTCAAGGTCAAAGTCGGTTTCGACGTCCCGTCCGACCTGGAACGCGTGGCCTGCATCCAGAGCGTGGTGGGCGGTCGCGCGAAGCTTCGCCTCGACGGCAACCAGGGCTACTCGCAGGCGCAGGCGCTGCAGTTCACGGCGGCGCTCTCGCCCGAAGGCATCGAGTTGTTCGAACAACCCTGCGGCGATCGCGACTGGGACGCCGCCGCTGCCGTGGCCAAGGTGGCGCCTGTCCCCATGATGCTCGATGAATCGATCTACGCCAGTTCCGACATCGACCGCGCCGCCGTGCTCAAGGCGGCCGCCTTCATCAAGCTCAAGCTCGTCAAGGCCGGTGGCATCGATGCCCTCGTGTCCGACCTCGAAAGGGTGACCATGCATGGCATGCGGCGGGTCCTGGGCAACGGCGTGGCGGGCGAAATCGGCTGCTGGATGGAAGCCTGCGTCGCGCACAAGTACATCGACAACGCCGGGGAGCTGAACGGCTACCTGAAACCGGTGGACCGGCTCTTCGAGAATCCGCTCGGATTCGCCGATGGCTGCGTGGTGATGCCCGCGGGGTACGCCCCACGCATCGACCGGCAGGCGCTGGCCCGGTTTGCGATTCGTTCCGAGCACTATTCAAAGACACGGGGTATGCAATGAAGGTCAACCTAGAAGGCCGCGTCGCGCTGATCACCGGTGGGAGCAAAGGCATCGGCCGCGCCGTGGCGAAGGCGCTGGCACAGTCTGGCGCCAGGATCGCGATGTGCGCGCGCGGCGAGGCCGGACTGGAAGAGGCTGCTGCGGAATTCCGGGCCCTGGGCGTGGATATCCTCACCGTGCGGGCCGACGTGGTCCAAAGCGCGGACATCCGCCGTTTCGTCGAAATGACCGTCGCGCATTACGGCCGGATCGACATCCTGCTGAACAACGCGGTGAGCTCCGGGCAGAACAGCTTTTCCGCGCTCTCCGACGAGGAGTGGAAGCACCACCTCGACGTCAAGCTCATGGGCTACGTGCGCTGCGCCCGCGAAGTGCTGCCGCACATGCAGAAATCCGGCCGCGGCCGGATCATCAACATGGCCGGCATGACGGCGCGCATCGTCAGCGAATACCGCATGACCAATGGCGTGGTCAACGCGGCCGTGACCAACTTCACCAAGCACCTCTCCGAGCAGGTCGGCAAGGACGGCATCACCGTCAACACGATCCACCCCGGCTACACGTGGACGCCGCGCCTAGAAGCCATGCTGGCGCGCTGGGCCGAGCTGGACGGATGCCCGCTCGAAGAAGTTAAGGCGCTGAGGCTGAAGGAGATCCCCATCGGGCGATTCATCCAGCCCGAGGACCTGGCAAACCTGGTGTTGTTCCTGTGCTCGGACGCCGCCTCGGCGATCACCGGGCAGGCCATCGCCGTGGACGGCGGATCGGGCCGGTCGATTCCGTATTGAATGCATCGATACCAGTACATGAACTGCCATGGAAGCGGCTCCAGTCAAGGACTTTCGAAAACATTTCCATGAATTAGGGGTCGTACCGAGACCCGCTCAGAACTTGTCCGGCTGGGTCGAGGGTTCGACTTTCTTCACTGCTTCCAGCGCCGCCCCGGCCTCGAATACCCGCATGACCGTCGGGTAAGCCGCGAGGTCGCAGTTGAAGCGCTGCGCATTGAACACCTGGGGGATCAGGCAGACGTCGGCCATGGTGAACTGATCGCCCAGGCAGTACTTGCCGGTGCGCTTCTGTTCCACCAGGAAAGCCTCGAGGCTCTTAAAGCCCTCGTCCACCCAGTGCGGGTACCAGTCGCCATTGACCTTGGCGTCATCGAGCCCGTAGCCCTTGAGGTACTTGAGCACCCGCACGTTGTTCAGCGGATGCATCTCACAACCGATGATCTGCGAGACGGCGCGCACGTACCACTTCTCCACCGGATCCTTCGGCATCAGCGGCGGCTCGGGGTGCACGTCGTCCAGGTACTCGATCATCGCCATCGACTGGGTGAACACCTGCCCGGCGTCGTCCACCAGGGCCGGCACCAGCCCCTGGGGATTTTTCTCAAGGTATCCCGGCGCTTGGTGCTCCAACTTCGGCAGGCTGACGAAGTGCGGCTCGTAGACGATGCCCTTGTAGGCCAGCGCAATCCTCAGCCGGAACGAGGTCGAGGACCGGAAAAACGTATAGAGCTGCACAGTCCTTACGCCGCGGCTTTCTTGTTGGCAGCGTCAAGGATGTGCTGCGGCGTGGCCGACACGACCTTGGCGTACTTGGGCACGAAGCCGCTGCCCTTGATCATGCCGACGAAGGCGGGCTTGAGTTCGGTGGCGAGGATCTTGCGGATGCGGGCGTGTTCGGCGATCTCCTTCCACTCGCCGATCAGCCAGAAGTGCGTCGGGTCGTCCACGTCCTGGCACATCGCGCCGTCCTTGGCCTGGGCCGGGGACTCGTGCATGGGGTTGTTGCCGCCGTAGTCGAACTCGTTGAACAGGCGGATGAACTCGTCGATGTTCTCCTTTTCGACGTAGAAGTCGTAGATGTGCAGGTAGTTGCCGAGTTCAGCGATCGCCTTCATGGGGTCTCCTTGGGTGGTTGGGCTGCAAAAAAGCCGCGGCTCAGGCCGTCGGCACGTAATCTTTCTGGGACGAATGCCAGGGGATCGCAAGGCGTTCGGCCACGGCCAGCGCAAGCGAGATGGCGACCTTCATGCCCGCGAAGATCGAGGATGTCCGGCGGCACGGACTTCAGGCCCAGCACCGTGTCTATGACGATCAGGAACACGGCGATCAGCACGGTGATTGCGAGCTTGGGCTCGGCGCCCGAGCCCATCCAGATCACGAACAGTGGTGCGATGGCCACTGCGCATTTTGCGGATCGTATTCATGTCGACCGCCTGGTTATTTGATTCCGAAGAGACTCTTCAGCCAGTTCCAGAGCACGCTGCCGGCCTCGATCTTCATCTCGGAGGCGACAACAGGCGCCGCCGTGCCTTCGGGCGTGCCGAGCTTCGCGTTCAGGTTGGCGGCGAAATCCGCCACCATCTTCTTGACGAACTCCTTGACGAGCCCGCCGCGCGAGAACTGCGCGAGCGGCCCCTGCAGGCTGTAATCGATGGCGACGGCCACACGGGTACGTCCGCCTCCGGCATCGAAGAGCTGGTAGCTGATGTCGCCGCGAGCGCGCGATCCGGAAAGGCTGTCCGTGCCGTTGCCCTTGATTGCACCACGCTTGGCGGCATCGTCCCTCTCCAACGCGGCCGAACCGGCAAACGCGGCCCGCATCGGGCCGAACTTGGTGGAGATCTTTCCCTTGAGCGATGTCGGGGTGTGCTCGCTGATCTCCGCCCCGGGCAGGCAGCCCGCCACAGCAGGCATGTCGGCGAAAATATCCCAGACCTTGGCCACCGGGTGGTCGACGGTGAATTCATCCTCGATCACCGTGCCGCCCTTCTTCGGGGCCGCGGCGGGTGCCGCTGCGGGCGCAGCAGGGGCCGGTTCGGGCGCGGCGGAGGCCGCGACCGCCTGGAATGGCGCAAACGCTACCGGCACGGCTGGCTCGGCCACCTCGATGGACGGGTCATTGGCCACGCGCCGCAGCTCGAGCACGCTCAGGATCGCACGCACGATGCCGCGATAACCCGTGCATCGGCAGAGGTTGCCTGACATTTCCACGCGTACGCGCTTCTCATCCGCATCCGGCACGCGCAACACCAGGTCTCGTGCCGCGATGAGCATGCCGGGTGTGCAAAAACCGCACTGCAGCGCGTGCTCAAGATTGAATGCGGAGCGCAGCTGCGCCATGACAGCGTCGTCGCCGAAGCCTTCGATGGTGCGCACCTCGCGCCCCTCGCAGGCCACGGTATAGGCGATGCACGAGCGCGACGGCACGCCGTCGATGAGCACGGTACAGGCGCCGCAGATGCCGTGTTCGCACCCGAGGTGGGTGCCGGTGAGGCGCTGGTCCTCGCGCAGGAAATCGCCGAGATGGGTTCTCGGTTCTGCGTGCGAATCGACCTTTTCGCCGTTGACAATCAGGGATACGGGTTGCATCAGGCAAATCCTTTTTGCACTGCGCGGCGGACAGCGGTGACTTGCAGCCGGCGCAGGATGGGATCGGGTTCCGGGGCGGACAGTTCGAGCGCGGCGCTGACCGCGGTTTCGCTCGCGGCGAGCGACCCGCGCATGGCGAGGTCGGCCGCCAGCCTATCGAGGGATTGCGGCGCGCCGTTCAATGCGCCCACCCAGAGCCGTGCCACCTTGTGCTCCGGGTCGAGCAGCATCGCGGCGCTGGCCTCGGGAAACTCCCCGGTCTTGCGGCAGAACTTCCAGTAGCCCCAGCGCGCGGACGCCGAAAGCTTCGGCACCTCCACCGCCACGACGAGTTCGTCCTCGGCGAGCACGGTGGCAAACGCGCCTTTCATGAAGTCCGCTGCTGGAACGCTCCGCTCGCCTGCGGGACCGGAAATAAAAATGGTCGCCCCGAGCGCCGGCAGTGCCAGCGGCCAGTCGGCGGCTGGATCTGCGTGCGCCAGGCTGCCCCCGATCGTCCCGCGGTTGCGGATCGTGCGATAGGCGATGCCCTTTGCCACGTCGGACATCACGGTGCAGCCGGGGAGCTTGGCGTCCTCGATGGCCGAATGCGTGACCGCCCCGCCAAAACGCCAGGCAGCGCCCTTGTCTTCAATGGCACGCATGGCGTCCAGCCGCGACACGTCGACCAACAGCTTGGGACGGGTCAGCCGCAGGTTGAGCATCGGCCCGAGGGACTGGCCGCCACCGAGGGCCTTGGCTTCGCCAGCGGCCCCTGCCAGCGCCTTGACGGCGCCGGCGACATCGCCGGCCTTGAGGTACTCGAAAGCGGCGGCCTTCATGCAGCCTCCCGCTTCGGCACAGCCTGTTGCCGGGCCCTTTCGATTTCTGCGAGCAGGCGATGCGGGGTCAGCGGCGTCTTGCTGACCTCCGCGCCGGTGGCGCGCAATGCGTCGTTCACCGCATTGAAGATCACGGCCGGCGGCGCAATGGCCCCGCCCTCGCCCATGCCCTTGATGCCGTACATGGTGTAAGGCGACGGCGTCTCCATGTGGAAGATGCGCATGTTCGGAATCTCAGTGGGCCCCGGGAGCAGGTAGTCGGCAAACGTGGAGGCGTTGGGCTGGCCGTTCGCGTCGTACTGGATTTCCTCGTACATCGCGGTGCCTATGCCCTGCGCCACGCCACCAAGGGTCTGGCCTTCGACCACCATCGGGTTGACCAGCGTGCCGCAGTCCTCCGCGATCACGTAATCAAGGATCTCGACCTGCCCGGTCTCGGTATCCACCGCCACGGCCACGGCGTGCGAGGCGTAGCTGAACGCGCCGCTATCGCGATCCGGCTTGTAGCTCACGCTGACTTCGAGCCCGCGCCGGTCCACATCGAGCGGCGCCCGGTCGGGCCGCAGGTACCAGACGCTGCAGATTTCCTTCAGGTCCACGCTCTTGCCGTCCGGCCCGACGACGCCGTGCACCTTGTCGAAGCGCGCCTCCTCGTCCTTGCAGCCGATCAGGAACGCGCCGATCTTGATGATGCGGGGGATCAACTCCGCGCAGGCCTTGAGCGTCGCGCCACCCGCCATCACGATCGAGCGCGAGGCGTAAGTGCCGGTCGAATACGGCGTGGTGCCCGTATCGCCGTGCGTGATCTTGACCTTCTGCACGTCGATTCCGAGGACCTCGTGCGCAAGCTGCGCGAACGTGGTTTCCATGCCCTGCCCGTGCGAGTGCACCCCAACACGCACTTCCAGCCCGCCGTCCGGCGTGAGCTTGACCGCCGACTGGTCGTAGCCCGGCACAAGCGGCAGGCCCCAGGTCGCGAACACGCTGGTGCCGTGCGCCGACTGCTCGCAGTAGCTCGCGTAGCCGATGCCGATCTTGCGGCCGTCGGGCTCGCCCTTCTTCTGCCGTTCAAGCCACTTGGCGTGGTCGAACTTCTCGCGAGCAAGAGCCAGTGCCGCCGGGTAGTTGCCGCTGTCGTAGTGTTTCTTCACGACGTTGTCGTACGGCATCTGCTCCGGGCGCACGAGGTTTTCCATCCGGACTTCGTACGGGTCTCGGTCCACGGCACGCGCGATCGCGTCCATCAGCAGTTCCATCGCGAAGCACACGCCGGTGCGCGCCACGCCGCGGTACGGCATGAAGCCGGGCTTGTTGGTCGCCACGCAGTAGGTCTTGCAGCGGTAGCCCTGGAAGTCGTACGGCCCCGGCAGGTTGCCCATGGCCTGACCCGGCTCCAGGCCGATCGTGAACGGCCAGTTGGAGTACGCCCCGCCGTCGATCGTGATCTCGGCATCGAGTGCCAGGAGCCGGCCCTTGTCGTCGGCATAGCCGGTCAGTTGGTACTTGTGCTGGCGGGCGTTGGCGCCGGAAACGAGGTGCTCCCTGCGATCCTCGATCCACCGGTAGGGCTTCTTGTACTTCATCGCCAGCCATGCCACCGCGAGTTCCTCGGGATGGACGATGACCTTGTAGCCGAAGCCGCCACCCACGTCAGGGGCAATGATGCGCACCTGGCCTTCGTCGAGGCCGAGGAACTGCGCGATGCCTGTGCGCACGATATGCGGCGTCTGGGTCGAGTAGTACATGACCAGCTGGTCGGCGCGCTCGTCCCAGTGCGCCACCACGGCCTTGCCCTCCATCGGCACCATGGCCTGGCGGGAGAGTTCGACTTCGCGCTTGACCACCACGGTGGCCTTCTTCGCCAGCGCTTCAAAGCCGTTTTCCACAGACAGCGACAGGAACAGGTTGTCGTCCCACTCCTCGTGAACGCGCGTGTTCTTTTCGAAGCGCGCGGTTTCGGAGTCCACCAGCACGGGCAGCTCCTCGATGTCGAGTTGCACCTGCTCGCACAGGTCCTCGGCCTGCGCGCGGGTCTTCGCCACGCACATGACGACCGGCTCGCCCACGAAGCGCACCTTGCCGTGCGCGAGGGGCGGCTGGCCCGAAACCTTGTAAGAGGGCAGCGTGGACGGCGCCACGATGTCTTTCGCCTCGGCGAGGTCCTCGCGCACGAAGACGCGGCCCTCCGAACCGGCAGGCTTCTTGATGCCGCGGATGCGACCGTGCGCCACGGGGCTGCGAAGGAACGCCACTTCGCGCTGGCCGGGGAGCATCATGTCCGATACGTACTGACCCTTGCCGTGCAGGTGGCGGGAGTCTTCCTTGCGCGGGACGCGCGCGCCTATGCCCTGTCCGGGCTTGCCGTGTTCACCACTCATACCGCACTTCTCCTGTTCAGTGCCGCCGCTCTCTATGCGGAGCGCAGCCCATGCATGCCTGAGTAATCCGATTCCTGCGGGCCTTGCCAATGCCGCAGCAGCTCGGGCGCAAGATCGTACACTTCCACGCCCAGCGGCCGGCACACTTTCAGCGGATCAGTCGCATCCGGCCCCCAGATCGGCACCGACATGTCGCCGTGCGGGCAGGTCGAGATCGCGCACAGCAAATCGATCTCGGCGAAAAACTCGAAATAGTCTCCCTTCCTGGCGGGACAGGGCTTGACGAAGTACTGGTTGCGCTCCTTGGTGAGGCCGGTCACCTGGAACACGTTGAGCACATCGTGCACGTCGTATTCTCCGAGGTGATATTTCGCCACCGCCCGCACCAGGTTCGAATGGCAGCAGACGTCGAGTTCCTCGCCCGTCAGCAGCTTATGGATATAGGGGTCGCACCGTGTGCCGAGCAGGTCGTGGCAGCCCGCGCCGTCGGCGTCGAAACCGTAATTCACCGAATCGGCAGTAACCGTCGCCATCGGCCGATGAAAAGGCAGCACCGACCAGAAGCGGTCGCCGACGTGCATGTGCGCGCCGTGCAGCTGCTTGGTGCGCGAAGCCCAGAACTTCTCGCGCGGATTGTCGCAGTGCCAGAGGTTGAGGTCCACGACCTGGGGGCCTTCGACCAGCACCAGGCGGCACACCTGTCCGGCGCGCATCTTCCATGCTCGGCCCGAGCGTATCGGCACTACAAAACTGTCCTGCAGCGTGCGGCTCGCCGTCTCGCGCGCGATCGGTCCGTACACCGCGCTGTCAACGGACAGCGGGGATCCGCTCTTGGGCTCGTACAAAGGCTTTGGCATCTAGGTTACTCCCGGAATGACTGGCCCGGCCCTGCCGGCCGCAACACATCCGCGGGCGGCAGGGATCGGGGGCGGCGCGCGATCAGCCGAACTTGACCAGCTCGCGTATGCGCATGAAGTCGTACTCGGACACTTTCATGTACGGCAGGATGTCCTTGCGGAACTTCATCACCGAAGCCCAGACCTCCTTCGAATCGGCGTCCTTGCCCGCTTCGGCCTCGCACACCTTGTAGGCCTGGTCCGCGATCAGCCGGATGGTGTCGTCGGGGATCTGGCGCACCTGCACCTTGAGTTCGCCCGTCAGCTGGTTGTAGGCGGTGGCGTTCTTGGCCCACATTTCATCGATGTTGGCCTTCATCGCCACCGCGGCGCCCGCCTTGACGATTTCCTGCTCGGTCACCGACAGCGTCGCCCAGGCCTTGGGGTTGATCATAATGTCGTACGGACCCGAGGGTTCGAGCCAGCCCGGCCAGTAGTAGAACTTCGCCACCTTGTGCAGGCCGAACGACAGGTCGTTCAGCGGGCCGACGAACTCGATCGCGTCGATCGCGCCGGACTGCATCGCCTGCGGGACCTCGCCCAGCGGCATGGAAACCGGCGTGCCGCCCATGGCCTGCAGGACCTTGGCGCCCAGGCCGCCCACGCGCATCTTGAGGCCCTTGTAATCGCCGATCAACTTGATTTCCTTGTTGTACCAGCCCGCGGGTTGCACCGGGGTCTGGCCGCCCAGCATGAACTTGACGCCGAGCTTGGTGTAGAGCTTTTCCGCCAGCGCGTTGCCGCCGCCATGGGCGTACCAGGCGTTCTGCTCCTGGCAGGTCAGGCCGAAGGGCAGCGTGCCGAGGAAGTTCATCGCGGGCAATTGCCCGGCCCAGTAAGTCACGTAACCGTAACCCATCTGAATGGTGCCGTTGGCCACGGCTTCCAGCGTCTGGAACGGCGGGACGATCTCGCCGGCGCTGTACACCTTTACCGAAAGGGATCCGCCGGTGGCCTTGGTGATGTAGTCCGCGAAGGCGTTGCCGCCCACTGCGAGGCCGGGCGAGGTCTTCGCCCAGGTTTGTTGCAGGCGCCACTCCTTCTTGCCCTGCGAGTAAGCCGGCGCGGTGCCGGTGGCGAGGATGGCCGCAAGGCCGCCCCCTCCGGCGAGTTTCAATGCTTTGCGTCGATTCATGAAAAACTCCTTTTGGTCGAGCGGTGGGAACTGCACGGTGGGACTACAGCAAGATTTTCGGCAACCAGGTCGCGATGGTCGGCCAGAACCAGACGAGCGCGCAGCCAACGAGTTGCAGCATGACGAATGGGGTTACGCCCCGGTAGATCGCCTGAATCGGCAGGTCGCGGGCCACGCCCTGCAGGTAGAAGATCGCGAAGCCGAACGGCGGGGTCAGGTAGCTGGTCTGCAGCACCATGCCCATCATCACCGCGAGCCAGATCGGATCCACCCCGATCTTCAGCAGTACCGGCCCGAAGATCGGCACCACGATGAACACGATCTCGAAGGTGTCGATGAAAAAGCCGAGCACGAACATCAGCAGCAGCACGGCCAACGTCGCCCCGGCCGCCCCGCCCGGCAGGGCGGTGAGCACGTCCTCGGCGACCTTTTCGCCGCCCAGCCCGCGGAACACCAGCGAGAACACCGCCGCGCCGAGCAGGATGGTGAAGATCATGGTACTCATCGAAAGCGACCCCTGGCACACGTGGCGCAGAGAATCGACGCTCACCTTCCCGCGCATCGCCGCCAGCAGGAGCGCCCCCATCGCACCGACCGCCGCGGACTCGGTGGCGGTCGCCGCACCACTCAGGATCGAGCCGAGCACGGCTACGATCAGGGCCAGCGGCGGCACGATCGCCTTCCAGATGCGCACCTGGAACGTGCGCTTTTCCTCGGCGTCCATCAGCACCGGCGGGCAGCGCTTGGGGTCGGTGATCGCGATGTACAGGATCCACAGCAGGTAGATGGCCACCAGCATCAGTCCCGGCACGAGCGCGGCGACGAAGATCTCCACCACCGTGACCGGCGTCGCGGCGTAGTTGCCCTTGGCCGCCTGGACCTGCGAATTGGCGTTCTGCAGGAAGGTGCCGATGAGGATCAGCACGGTCGAGGGCGGGATCAGCTGCGCGAGCGTGCCCGAGGCGGTGATGATCCCGCTGGCGAGGCGCTGGTCGTAGCCGGAGCGCATCATCGCCGGATATGAGATCAGCCCCATCGTCACCACGGTGGCGCCGACGATGCCGGTGGACGCGGCCAGCAGCGCGCCGACGATCGCCACCGAATAGCCGAGCCCGCCCGGAAGGCGCCCGAAGGACTGCCCGAGCGTCACCAGCAGGTCCTCGGCGATCTTTGAGCGTTCGAGCACGATGCCCATGAACACGAACAGCGGGATCGAAATCAGCACGTCGTTGGTCATGGCGTCGAACGTGCGTCCCACCAGCCCCGCGAGCAGCGGCGAATCGAATACGCCGAACAGCATGCCCAGGCCCGCGAACAGCAACGAAGCCCCGCCCAGCGTGAACGCCACCGGGAAACCCAGCATCAGGCAGGCGAGCAGCCCGACGAACATCAGCATGGCGAGGCCTTCGCCGAGCACCGCGTTATCCATGCGCTTTCTCCGATCCGAGAGAGGCGGACCGGCCCGCCAGCACCAGCACCGCGCGCGCCGCCATTGCCAGCCCCTGCAGGCTCACGGTCACGCAGAACACCACCACGAAGGCCTTCAGAACGTACATGAACTGCAGCCCGTCCGAGGTGGATGAACGCTCCATCAGCCGCCACGAACGCTGTACCGCGGGCCAGGCCCACCAGCCCATCAGGAGCGTCATCGGCATCAGGAACACGAACACGCCGAACAGCTCGATCCACGCGCGTGCGCGCAAGCCGAGCCCCCGGTAGATCAGGTCGACGCGCACGTGCCCGCCCTCCTTGAGCACCCAGGCCGCGGCCGCCATGAAGGCCATGCCGTGCAGCCAGATATAGACCTCCTGCAGCCAGGGGAAGCCCACCCCCGCGACATAGCGCAGGAACACGACGGCGAACGCGACCAGCACGACCGGCAGCATCGCCCAGGATACCGTTCGGCCGATCCAGTCGTTCATCCGATCGACCGAGTCAGCAAATTTGCGCAGGAGCTCCATTCAGGCCACCTTGTTGTCGCGGGTCACCGCGTACTTGTAGTTTCGAAACTCGCCGGACAGCACCGGCTCGTACTTGGGCGGCGCATCCCCGGCGCATCCCGGGATGCACTCGATCTTCGCGTCGTAGTTCGGATGATGGAAAAACGCGATCGACATGCGGCTGGAGGCTTGCGCGATCTCGCGCGGCGGATTGAGCACGCGGTGGGTGTTCGACACCCAGCGGTCATTGGTCCAGCGCATCAGCAGGTCGCCGATGTTGCACACGAAGCGGTATTTGTCGGTCGGCACGTCCACCCACTCGCCCGAGCGCGTCTCGACCTGCAGGCCGGGCGCGGACTCGCCGGACAGGATGGTGAGCATGCCATAGTCGGTGTGGGCGCCGGCGCGCAGTTGCCCTTCCGCGGGCGGGTTGTCCTGGCGCGGGTAGTAGTTGATGCGCGCGGCGGTGATGTGGCGGTCGATCTTGGCGTCGAAGTAGCCCTCGGGCAGGTCGAGCGCAAGGGCGGAGATACGGCACAGTGTGACCGAGAGGCTTTCCATCGCGCGGTAGTAGGCGTCGGCGGCCTGGGCGAACCCCGGCGGCCGGGCGGGCCACTGGTTGGCGAAGAAATGCCGGCGGCCCTGCTCCCCGGTGTAGTACGGGTCGGCGGGAATTTCCGGACGGCCGAAGTGGTAGTACTCCTTGAGGTCCGGAGGCGTTTCGAGTGCGTTGCCCGCAGCCAGCGCCTCAAACCCTACGGACTTGTAGCCGCGCGGATAGTCGGGGCGCGGCGGCGCGACGCGCTGCTTTTCGTCCAAGGGCAGGTCGAAAAATGCGTGCGCCGTGGCGTAGAGCGCGTCCATCGTGGCGCGCGACACGCCGTGGCCTTCGATGGCGAAGAACCCGATCTGCTCGGCCGCCTCACGCACGGCCGCAGCCACGCCGGCGCGGCCAGCAGGCGTGCCGGAGAGGAAAGCCCCGATGTCGATGAGAGGTATGCGGTCCATGTTAGTCTTGAATCATCCTTGATACCTTAGCAACGAGTATGCCCAAATGAAGCTTAATGAAAAGATTGCATTGGTCACCGGCGCCGGAAACGGGATCGGAAAGGCCATTGCCACCGCCCTCGGGCGCGAAGGCGCCCGGATCCTTGTCGCCGACCTGGAAAACGCCGAATCCGCGGCAGCCGAACTGGTCGCGGCCGGCATCGAGGCCCACGGCGTCCGCGCAGACATTACCAGCGAATCGGATGTGGCGCGCGTGGCGCAGGCGGCCGTGGACCGATTCGGCGGCCTCGACATCCTCATCAACAACGCAGCGATCTTCTCTACGCTGGTGCCCAAGCCCCTCGAGGAGATTTCCGCGGCCGAGTGGCGCAAGGTCATGGACGTGAACACGCTGGGCGTCTTCCTCGTCACCAAGGGCATGCTGCCCCTGCTGCGCAAGTCCAGCGCCGCGCGCGTGGTCAACCTCTGCTCCGGCGTGGCCTTCAAGGGCAACCCGTTGTACCTGCACTACGTGGCAAGCAAAGGCGCGATCCTGTCGATGACGCGGGCGCTCGCCCGTGAACTCGGCCCCGACAAGGTGCTCGTCAACGCAATCGCCCCGGGCTTCACGCTCTCGGAGAACGTCGAAAACAACCCGGCGCTGATGAGCCGCGTGCGCGAAATCTCGATCGCGGGCCGGGCCATCGCCCGCGACATGTACCCGGACGACATCGTCGGTGCGGCCGTGTTCTTTTCCGGGCCCGACTCGGCCTTCATCACCGGGCAGACGCTGGTGATCGACGGCGGCTCCTACTTCCACTGACCGGCCAGGGGAGACGGCATGGCCAGCCCCGCAGCGAAAAAGGCGAAGGGCACGCGCGCGAAGCGTGACGAGGCGCGCGCGCTGGAACCGCGCCTGCCGCTCTGGTCCCGTCCCGGGTATCTTGTGCGTCGCCTGCATCAGATCAATTACGGCCTGTGGCTGGAGGAACTCGGGCACGCGAACGTGACCCCGGTGCAATACGGCGTGCTCACGGCGCTATCCATCCGCGGCGAGCAGGACCAGACCACGCTGGCCGACGAGGTCGGCATCGACCGGACCAACGTGGCCGAGGTGCTGTCCCGGCTGGAGGCAAGGAAGCTCGTGCGGCGCAAGGAAAACCCGGCCGACCGCCGCGCCCGGCTGGCGGCACTCACGGCCAAGGGCCGCACGCTGATGACCGGGCTCTTCCCCGCCATGCAGCGCTCCCAGGACCGGCTGCTCGCGCCGCTCACGCAGAAGGAACGAGACTTGTTCATGGCCACGCTCGTGCGCCTGATCGAAGCGAACAATGAGGTCGGTCGGGCCACGTTGCGCTCGGATTAGGCAAGCCGCTCAGACCGGGTACACGAGGTCGTTGGCGATCAGCAGCGTGTCGTAGACGCACTGCCTCTCCTGGATGAGCAGCCTGTCGCCGCGGCGCACGAACGTGTCGAAGTAGCGGCCGGACTGGTGGACGGTGGTCGGGCCGTCGACGAGCGTCTGCAGCAGGAGGTAGTTGGCCTGCGCCTTGATGCGTTGCCCCTCGCCGGTGCCCTCCACGGCAACCACCCTCACGTTGCTGGTGAAATGCTGCATGTAGCGCGGCGCGAACATCTGCGTGTTCATGACGGCGAATGCCCGGTCGCGGATCATGCCGCGGCCTTCGGCGTAGACGAGGCCCACCAACAACCCGGCGTCGGCATTTTCGCGCCCGGTGATGCGGTACAGCGCGTCATCGGCGAAGAACTCCACCCACTCCTCGAGGGCGAGGCGGTCGAGCACGTTGCAGTATTCGGTATGGAATTCCTCGATCTCGAAGCGCAGTTCGCGCACGGACCGGGGATCCGGGGCTTTCATATCGTATCCAGCGTACATGGTCACTCCACTTTGGTGCCTGAACTGCGGATGACTTCCGCCCAGCGGGGAAGATCGGTTGCGAGCCTCTGTGCAAAGTGCGAAGGCGCGCCGCCTTCGGGCTCCGCACCCATGGTCACGAGCCGCGACTGCATCTCCGGGGTTCTGAGGGCTGCATTGAGCACACTGTTTAACTTTCCTACGATCTCGGCGCTCGTCCCCTTGGGCACCACGATTCCCATCCATGAACCCATGTCGTAGCCCCGGAAACCCTGCTCTTCGAGCGTGGCAAGGTCTGGCAGCTGGCTGGCGCGCTTCTGTGTCGTGGTTGCATACCCCTTGAGCTTGCCGGTCTTGACATAGGGAGCCGCAGTCGGCACAACATCGACCATGACATCCACCCTTGAGGCAGCCAGATCGAGGAGCGCCGGGTTGCTGCCTTTGTAGGGGACGTGGGTCCACTTGATCCCCTGCCTGTTCTGGAAATACTCCCCCATGAGGTGGAGGACGCTTCCGCTGCCCGCGGATCCCATAGTAAGTCCACCTGCCTTGGTTTTCGAGAGCGCCACGAGTTCGCTCACATTCACCGCGGGCAGGTCCGGACGGCCGACGATCACGCCAGGTGTATTGGCGAAAAGAATGACGGACTCCAACTGCCTGATAGGATCGAAGGCTCGGGCCGCGAACAATGAAGGGCTGACCGACATCGGCCCTGCCGAAGCCACCGCGATCGTATATCCGTCCGGCGCCGCCGCCGCCACCGCCTCCAGCGTGATGAGTCCGCCAACGCCAGGTCGATTTTCCACCACGAAGGACTGGCCCAGCGATTCAGACAACGCCTGGGCCATGGTACGGCCCAGGATGTCCACCGCACCTCCCGCAGCAAACGGGACCAGCACGCGCACCGGCTTGTTGGGGTAACCCTGAGCAAGCGCCGCAGGCGCTGAGACCACGCAGACCAGCCCGGCCAGGGTGGCGATTCGCAGGGACTTCATGGCTTGTCCGACGCTGGCAGCGCCTCCGGATGCACAAACTGCTTCCAGCGCCCCGGCCGGGCAGGCTGGTCCGTGTAGGCGGTGAGTTTGTCAGCAGCCTCGCCAATGAGGCTGGTCGCCGTGACCCCTTGTTCGACAAGGTACCCGTCGAGTTCCTCGATGGCGCGGCTCAGCACGCGCACCCCGCCCAGCATCACCGCGGAAGTCATCTCGACTGCGCTGGCCCCCGCCAGCATCATGCGCGCCACGTCGTAACCGTCGCGCGCGCCGTTGGTGCCGATGATCGGGCATGTGGGCCCAAGCCGCTTGCGGGTCTGCGCCAGCCAGCGGCACGTCACGGCCAGCGACCACGATCCGCCGATCGCGGCAATCGTGCCAAGGAAGGGCGCACGGGTCTTCAGGTCCGGAACCATGGCCAGCGTACGGTCGATGAAGTTCACTGCATCGGCGCCCCCATCCATCGCGGCCTTGGCCAGCAGCGAGACGTCCTCGTGGGTGCCGGGGAGTTTGATCCAGAGCGGGACTTTGACCTTGGCACGCAGCGCCTTCACCACTTCTGTGGTGCCAGCCGGGTCGCGCACCGTGGCAATGTTGCCCTTGGCCGCCTGCTCGCCATGCACCGCGGCGCAGAGGACCGTGATTACCCGCAACCCTGCCTCCTGCATGCGCTCGGCCATCCGCACACACTGCGCCAGGTCGTTCAGGATCAGGTGGCCGGCAACATAGCTGCCCATTGCCTTGGCCTCGGCGTCCAGTTTGGCGAGCTTGCCGAGCCAAGTCTCGAAATCCTCCTGCACGAGTCCCGAGCGGCAGAACAGCTGGGCATCCTCCGGCGGCGTCGATGTCCACTCCACCGGGCGCCAGCGCGAGTCGAGCAACATGTAGTCGGTATGGTCCAGCTGGGCCTTTGCGCCCGGCGCCTCATTGGTGGACTTGGCCAAAACCATCCCGACGCCAGCGTTCAATGCGGCACGAATGCCCTCCTCGGTCATGGTGGCCTCGCCGGCCCCGGCGATCACCGGGTTCTTCAGGGCAACGCTTCCTACACTGACGGCCAGCCTTTTTGCGCTGCTCACAGTCCCATCTCCTCTCTGTAGTATTTGTACATGCCACGGATCCCGGCTTCGTTGATCACGGAACTGGAACTGCCCGTGGTGTCGCCGCCGAGCTTGAGCACACCCTTGTCCGACGGCGAGCGGCGCACGCCCTCCTGCAGGAACTTGATCGCCTCGTTGTCTTCCACACCCAGGAACCCCGAAGGCCCCATCAAGTTGCCCTGGCGCAGGCGGTGGCGTGTCATTTCCTCGCTGTCGGAATCAAAACCAAACATCGTCCACATCATGATCTGGCTGTGCGGGCCGTTCGGGATGATGTGGCGGATGCCGAGCGTGTTCAGCTCACGCTGGACGATCAAGTTCGGCCAGATCGTCTGCATCGTGACCGACCAGGGCGAATCGAACTCGCGCACGTAATCGAGAAACCGGCCGTCGGCGAGCTTGAAGTCCTCGCGGTAGGCGCGCATCTCCTTTTTCACCGCGTCGTCCAGCGCGGTCGCCACGTTGTCGGGCTTGGCGGAGGCGAGCGTCCCGTGCCGGCCCTTGGGGTCGGCGATCATGCCGTTCTTGCTGCCGGCGACCATCAGGCCGAACGTCACGAGGAAGGAGTGCAGCAGCGTGGCGTGGTACGGGTCCTTGAGGTTCTCGTGGTAGAGCTTCCAGTTGCCGGGCAGCTCGTTGCGGCAGTAGCCGAGGATCTTCAGCTTCCTGCCCTTGAATACCACCTCGAAATCCTTGAGGATCTCCGGGGCAAGGTACTCCTCGATCGGCTCCACGTCGGTGGAGAAGGATGCGAACACCACCCCGTGCAGCGTGGTCACCTTGAGCTTTCGCAGGTTGTGGTCCGCGTTGCGGAAGTCCTTCGGCATGCCGCCACCCTCGCCCTTCACGCCGCGCTTGAAGGGGATCCCCTGAAGGTCGCCGGTGAGGTCGTACGACCAGTTGTGGTACGGGCAGACCATTTCCTTCGCGTTGCCCAGATGCTGGCGGCAGAATTCCACGCCGCGGTGCGCGCAGCGGTTTTCAAAGACGTGCACGGTGCCGTCTGTATTGCGCGCCACCACCACAGGCGTCGGGCCGACGAAGGAACGCTTGTAATCGCCCGGGTTGGGGATTTCGGCCTCGAGCGCCACGAAATTCCACGTGCGGCCGTGGAAGATGCGCTCGATCTCGCGCTCGTAGATCTCCGGGCTGGTGTAGATCCAGTCGGGGATCGTGGTCAGGCCTTCGGCCGGCCACTTGAACTCGAACCCTTCCTTGTGCCGCTGTTCCTTGGCGAAGTCGCCCGTCTGGCCGATGACTGTGTTTGCGCTGAACATGGTCGCTCCTGTGTCCCGTCTAAGCCTTAAGCCGCCGCGCCGACTTGCGCTGGCGCGGCGAGGTCCTTGAGTTTCGTGCCGGCATCGGCCAACGCTGCGGCCTGCACCGGCCGCCTCGATTCGATGAGCTTGCGAGCAAACCGGATCTCGCCGCCCGCATTGAAAGCCGTTGCACAGACAATACGCTCCCCGAGGAGCGAGAAGGCCACCGCCTTGCCCGTCGCGGGATCGCCGCGCCAGACGGTGCGTGCGCCCGGTTCGGCCATGCCCGCCACCTGGATATTGACGCCGTGCTGGTCGGACCAGAACCACGGCACCTCCGCGTAGGCCACCGGGGCCCCTATCGTGTTCTTCGCGACCGCAATCGCCTGGTTCTGGGCGTTCTGCCAGGACTCGAGCCGGAGCCGCCGTCCCAGCACCGGGTTGTAGTGGCTGGTGACGTCCCCGGCGGCCCACAGGCCTTCCACGCTGGTGCGGCCGAATTCGTCGGTCACCACGCCATCGGCCGACTGCGCGCCGGCGGCCTCGGCCAACTCCGTGTTGGGGATGATGCCTATCCCGATCACCACGACGTCGGCCGGAAGCTCCGTCCCGTCGGCGAGGCCCACGGAGGACACGCGTCCCGTGCCGTGCAGCCCCGCGACTGCGGCGCCGAGGCGGACATCCACGCCGCGCACGCGGTGCATTTGCTCGACTGCCGCCGCAATATCCGTGTGTAGCGCCCGCTCCAGCAGTGCAGGCTGCCGCTCGACGACTGTCACCCTGAGGCCCCGCTTGGCCGCCGTCGAGGCGACCTCGAGGCCGATGAAGCCGCCGCCGATCACCACCATGCGCCGGCCGGGCACCAACTCCCTGGCGAGGCGCTTGGCATCGGCAATCGTGCGCAGGTAGTGGACGCCGCCGAGCGTATCGTCCACCCCGATGAGCGGGCGCACACGGCTG
Source organism: Bordetella parapertussis (assembly GCA_945862265.1). Classification (GTDB taxonomy): domain Bacteria; phylum Pseudomonadota; class Gammaproteobacteria; order Burkholderiales; family SG8-39; genus SZAS-79. The sequence continues at coordinate 59,371 of CAMAXP010000001.1, read as the reverse complement.
CCGGTGGCGAGGATCAGGTGGCGGTAGCCGAGGCGGCGCCCGTCCGAGAACAGCACGCTGCGACTGCCCGGCGCGATGGCCTCGGCACGCACGCCGGTGACGAGATCGACACCCTTCGCGCCCCAGGCTTCCCTGGCGTGGATGAAGGTGGATTCCGGCGCATCGTCCCCGAGGAGCACGCCCTTGGAGAGCGCCGGGCGCTCGTACGGGGGTTCGTGCTCATCGCCGACCAGCGTGACCGGGCCGGCGTACCCCGCGCCGCGCAGCGCCTCGGCCGCGCGGCCGCCGGCCTGGCCTGCGCCGATGATGAGGATGCGTTCGGAGTCGGACACGGGGATGGAACTCGGCGCCTAGAGCTCGACCAGGACCTTGCCGCCCTCGACCTTCAGCGGGTAGACCTTGATCGGCTCGGTGCACGGCGCACTCTCGGCTGCGCCCGTGAGGAGGTTGAACTTGCCCTGGTGCAGGGGGCACTCGATGCAGCCGTCCTCGACGTAGCCGTCGGACAGGTGCGCATACTGGTGGGTGCAGATGTCGTGCACCGCGTGGAGCGCGCCACCCGCGCGCACGATTGCGATGGGCACCTCGCCCACCTTGACGCCGAGCGCCTCGTCGTCGCCGATCGCGTCGGCTTCCGCCACCGTATGCCAGCCCATCCGACCTCCCATTGGGTTACCAGAACGCGCGCCTGAAATATTACTCAGTGTACCCCGCAATTTGTGCAGTGTATCTCGCCTCCTTTCCCTGTCAAGGGCGCGCCGTTGCGGTGCATCGAGGCCAGAAAATGCACCACAAAGAATCGCCCGGGCGATGCTTACCGCGAGACAATGCAGGCTGAGCCGAACATGACCCGCCTCGCCGAAAACCCGCCCCTCAAGGGCATCATCCTGATCGTCGTCGCGATCGGCATGTTCTCGGTCATGGATACGACTGCGAAATACCTCGCGCAGTTCTACCCGGTGCCGGGCATCGTCTGGGCGCGCTACGCGATCAACTTCGCGATCATCTCGGCCTACCTGGCGTACAAGGGGCGCTTCGGCGCCTGGCGCTCGAAACGGCCCGTCCTGCAGGTGGTGCGCGGGTTCCTGCTCGTTTCCGCGACGCTGCTCTACTTCACTTCGCTGTCGGTGCTGCCGATCGCCGAAGCCGCCGGCATCGGCTTCGTGCTGCCGCTATTCGTGGCCGCGCTCGCGGTCCTTATCCTCAAGGAGCGGCTCGAGATGCCGCGGCTGATCGCGATCCTGGTCGGGCTTGCCGGCGCGCTGATCATCGTGCGGCCCGGCAGCGGCGCGTTCACCTGGTACGCGCTGCTGCCGGTGGGCATGGCGCTTTGCAACGCGTTCTACCAGATCATGACGCGCATGGTGGCCGGCGTGGACAGCGTGTGGACCACGCTCTTCTGGGGCGCGCTGATCGGCACGCTGGTCATGTCGGCGGTCGCGCCCTTCTTCTGGGTCATGCCGCACAACCCGTGGCACTGGGCGTTGCTGCTGATGATGGGATTGCTCGCCACCATCGGGCACCTGGCGCTGATCCGCGCATTCGACTATGCCGGCGCGACCACGCTCGCGCCGCTGGTCTACACCCAACTGATCTGGGTGACGCTGCTGGGCTGGATCCTGTTCGGCGACTTCCCCGATGGCTGGTCGCTCGTCGGCATGGCGATCATCGTGGCTTCGGGCCTGTATCTCGTAAACCGGCAGCGGCTCACGGCTCGCCGATAAAGTTTAACTTTTATAAACGGAGACCGCCAGCAGGAGCCAATCTCCGGGCACATTCCGTGCCTTTATTAACAACAAATAGAATCAGAGCCGCTCGAAGATCGCCGCGATGCCCTGCCCGCCGCCGATGCACATGGTGACCAGAGCATAGCGGCCCTGCACGCGCTCGAGTTCGTAGAGCGCCTTCACCGTGAGGATCGCGCCGGTGGCGCCGATCGGGTGGCCGAGCGCCACCGCGCCGCCGTTCGGGTTCACTTTCGCGGGGTCGAGTTCGAGGTCGCGCGTCACCGCCATGGCCTGCACGGCGAACGCCTCGTTCGACTCGATCACATCCATGTCGGCGGGCTTGAGGCCGGCCTTCTCGAACACGCGGCGGACCGCCGGGATCGGCCCCAGGCCCATCACCTCCGGGTCCACGCCGGCATGCGCATACGCGACCAGCCTCGCCATCGGCTTCGCGCCGGCCTTCTTCGCGGCACCGGCCTCCATCATGACAATGGCTGCGCCGGCGTCGTTCAGGCCGGAGGCGTTGCCCGCGGTCACGGTGCCGTCTTTCTTGAACACGGTCTTCAGCTTCTGCATGTCCTCGATTTTCAGTTCGGGGCGCACGTGCTCGTCGGTCGTGTATTGGACGGGGCCCTTTTTCGATTTGAGCTCGATGCCGACGACCTGGCTGGTGAAATAGCCCTTGGCATGCGCATTTGCGGCCCGCTTGTGGCTTTCCATGGCAAAGGCATCCTGCGCCTCGCGCGTGATGCCGTAGCGCGCGGCGATGTTCTCGGCCGTGACGCCCATGTGGCCGTGCCCGAACGGGTCGTGCAGCGCGCCGGTCATCGCGTCGACCACGGTGCCATCGCCCATGCGCTGGCCCCAGCGCCCCGCAGGCAGGAAGTAGGCGGCGCGGCTCATGCTCTCGGCGCCGCCGCCAAGGACCACGTCCGTATCGCCCAGCAGGATGTGCTGGGCGGCCGAGACGATGGCCTGCAGCCCGCTGCCGCACAACCGGTTGACGGTGAGGCAAGGCGTGCCGACCGGCAGGCCCGCATCGATGGCGGCCACGCGCGACAGGTACATGTCGCGCGCCTCGCCGTGGATCACGCCGCCGAGCACGACGTGGCCGATCGAGGCCGGGTCGATCTTCGCCCGCGCCACGGCCTCCTTGATCGCAATCGAACCCAGCTTCGTCGCGGGGAAATCCTTCAACGAGCCGCCGTAGTCACCGATCCCGGTCCTCGCGCCTGAAACAATAACCACCTCACGAACGCTCATGCCAGTCTCCCTGTAAGGTCGTGCGCATCGGATTTCTCGATGAGCACCTCGGCGAATTCGCCGGGTTTCAATTTTGCGCCGTCGCGAATGCGCACGACGCCGTCGATTTCCGGGGCGTCGGCCGCCGAGCGGGCCAGGGCGCCATTGCGATCGGTTTTGTCCACCAGCACGCGCAGCGTCTTGCCGACCTTCGCCTTGAGGCGCTGCGCGCTGATCTTTTCCTGCTTCCGCATGAACCGCGCGCGACGCTCCTCGCGCACTTCGTCCGGCACGGGATCGGGCAGGTCATTGGCCTTGGCACCGTCCACGGGCGAATAGGCAAAGCACCCGACGCGATCGAGTTGCGCCTCGTCGAGGAACGCCAGCAGCTCCTCGAACTCGGCCTCGGTCTCCCCCGGGAAACCGGCAATGAACGTGCTGCGGAGCGTGATCTCCGGGCAGATGGCCCGCCAGGCGCGGATGCGCTCGAGCGTGTTTTCGGCGTTGGCCGGGCGTTTCATCAGCTTGAGGATGCGTTTCGATGCGTGCTGGAACGGGACATCGAGGTAGGGGAGGATCTTCCCCTCCGCCATCAGCGGGATCACCTCGTCCACGCTGGGATACGGATACACGTAATGGAGCCGCACCCAGACGCCGAGCTCGCCGAGCGCTTCGCACAGCGCGGTCATCTTCGTCTTGAGCGGGCGCCCCTGCCAGAAGCCGGTGCGGTACTTCACGTCCACGCCATAGGCGCTGGTGTCCTGCGAGATGACCAGCAACTCCTTCACGCCGGACTTGACGAGGTTTTCCGCCTCCTGCATGACCTCGCCGATCGGGCGCGACACGAGGTCGCCGCGCATCGACGGGATGATGCAGAACGTGCAGCGGTGGTTGCAGCCCTCGGAAATCTTGAGGTAGGCGTAGTGCTTCGGCGTGAGGCGGATGCCCTGCGGCGGCACAAGGTCGGTGTAAGGGTCGTGCAGCCTGGGCAGGTGCTTGTGCACCGCCTTCATGACGCCCTCGGTATCGTGCGGGCCGGTCACTGCGAGGACCGAGGGGTGCGCGGCTTGCACCACGCCTTCCTTGGCGCCGAGGCAGCCGGTCACGATCACCTTGCCGTTCTCGGCCAGCGCCTCGCCGATCGCGTCGAGCGACTCCTCGACGGCCGAATCGATGAAGCCGCAGGTGTTGACCACCACGATATCGGCGCCGGCGTAGCTCGGCGAGATCGCGTAGCCCTCGGCCCGCAGCTGCGTGAGGATGCGTTCCGAGTCGACCAGCGCCTTGGGGCAGCCCAGGGAAACGAATCCGACCTTCGGGACCGCCTTCACTGCGGCCCCTTTTCCCCGGGTTGCAGCCATCAGGACTTCTTGTCGGAGGATCCCTGGTCGGGCTTGGCCCCGGGCGGGAATCCGGGGAACGTGAAGCCGGTGAACATGTTGCGCGACTGGCTGTCCATCTGCTCCTGCATCTGCGCGAACATCTTCTGGCTCTGGTCCATGTAGGTCTGCATCATGCCCTGCATCGCCGGGCCCTGCATGTTCATGAACTGGGTCCACATCTCGGAGGGCACCTTGGCGCCGTCGCCGTAGAGCTTCGTCGACTGCTCCTGCAGCGATTTCTGCATCTCCTGGAACGCATTGATGTTCTTCTCCAGGTACCCGCCCATCATCCCCTGCATGGCATTGCCATAGGTGCGGATCATCTGCGAGAGCGCTTCGGACGTGAACATGGGCGAGCCGCCGGACTCCTCCTCGAGGATGATCTGCAGCAGGATCTGGCGCGTCAGGTCATCGCCGGTCTTGGCATCGACCGCCTGGAACTCCTCCTGCTTCAGCACCATCTGCTTCACATCGACCAGCGTGATGTAACTCGACGTCTTTGTGTCGTACAGCCTGCGGTTCGGGTATTTCTTGATCAGTCGGACCTGGTTTTCCATGCTCGCTCCCGTGGACTACATCAGTACATGTGTTGGCCGCCGTTGATCGAAATGTTGGCGCCGGTAACGAACGCCGCCTCTTCCGAGCACAGGTAGATGATGAGGCCCGCGACTTCGTCGGGCTTGCCCAGGCGCCCGAGCGGGATCTGCGGCAGGATCTTGGAGTCGAGGATCTCCTTCGGGATCGCCGTCACCATCTTGGTGCCGATGTAGCCCGGGGAAATCGTGTTGATGGTGACGCCCTTGCGTGCGACCTCGAGCGCCAGGGCCTTCGTGAAGCCGTGGATGCCCGCCTTGGCGGCGGAGTAGTTCGTCTGCCCGAAGGCGCCCTTCTGGCCGTTGACCGACGACACATTGATCACCCGGCCCCAATTGCGCTCGACCATCCCGTCCATGACCTGCTTGGTCATGTTGAAGCACGAGTCCAGGTTGGTGTGCATCACCGCGTCCCAGTCGGCCTTGGACATCTTCTTGAAGGTCATGTCGCGCGTGATGCCGGCGTTGTTCACCAGGATGTCGATGGCGCCTACTTCCTTCTGGATCTGCACGACCTTGGCCGCCGCGTCGTCGAAGTCCGCAACATCCACCGGGTAGGCGCCGAACGCGTAGCCCTTGCCCTTCATCTCGTCGATCCAGCCCTTCCACTTGGTGTTCGAGGGCGAATACGTCACCACCACCTTGTAGCCGGCATCGGCCATCTTGCTCGAGATCGACTCCCCCAGTCCGCCCATGCCGCCGGTCACCACTGCAATCTTCTGCTGCGCCATCTCTTGTCTCCTAAGTGTTTGCCCGACCGGTCAGGTCATGTACATCCCGCCATTGATGGCGATGTTCGCGCCCGTAATATACCCGGCTTCCTCGGAGGCCAGAAAGGCCACCAGCGCTGCGATTTCCGCGGGTTGTGCCAGGCGTCCGATCGGGATGCCGGCCACCAGCTTGTCCAGCAGATCCTTCTGGATCGTGCAGACTGCAGTCTCGATCCCACCCATTCCGCCAGTGACAAGCGCCACTCGACGGGTCATGCCCTCTCCACGGCCAGCGCGACGCCCATGCCGCCGCCAATGCACAACGATGCCAGCCCTTTCTTCGCGTCGCGCTTCTGCATCTCGTGCAGGAGCGTGACAAGGATGCGGCAGCCGGAGGCGCCGATCGGGTGACCCAGAGCGATGGCGCCGCCGTTGACGTTGACCTTGGAAGTGTCCCAGCCCATCTGCCGGTTCACGGCGATGGCCTGGGCGGCGAAGGCCTCGTTGATCTCCATCAGGTCCAGGTCCTTCGGCTCCCAGCCCGCGCGCGCGAGGCAGCGCTTCGACGCGGGGACGGGCCCCATGCCCATGTACTTCGGATCCACGCCAGCGGAAGAAAACGCCTTGATCTTCGCCAGCGGCGTCAGGCCCAGTTCCTTTGCCTTGCGGGCCGAGGTGAGCAGCACCGCAGCCGCGCCGTCATTGATGCCGGACGCATTGCCGGCGGTGACCGTGCCGTCTTTCTTGAACGCCGGCTTCAGGCCGCCGAGCGACTCGGCCGTGGTGCCGGCACGCGGGTACTCGTCGACGTTGAACAGGGTCGGCCCTTTGCGTCCCGGGACTTCGACCGTGACAATCTCGTCCGCGAACCGGCCGGCTTTAATTGCCGCCTCAGCCTTCTGCTGGCTCGCCGCGGCAAACTCGTCCTGCTCGGCACGCGTCACGGCGTACTCCTCGGCTACGTTCTCCGCGGTGATCCCCATGTGGTACTGGTTGTAGACGTCCCACAGGCCGTCGACAACCATGGTGTCGATCATCTTGGCGTCGCCCATGCGCAAGCCGTCGCGCGAGCCGGGCAGCACGTGGTTCGACATGCTCATCGACTCCTGCCCGCCGGCGATCACGAAGTCAGAGTCGCCGTTCAGGATCGCCTGCGCGCCCAGCATCGCGGCCTTGAGGCCCGAGCCGCACACCTTGTTGATGGTCATCGCCGGGACCATGTGCGGCAGACCCGCCTTGATGGCCGCCTGGCGCGCCGCGTTCTGCCCCACGCCGGCGGTGAGCACCTGGCCCAGGATGACCTCCGAGATCAGGTCGGCCTTGACGCCGCTGCGCTCGAGCAGCTGGCGGATGACGATCGCACCCAGGTCCGAGGCCGGGACCCTGGCCAGCGCCCCGCTGAACTTTCCGATGGCGGTGCGCGCCGCACCGACGATGACGACTTCTTCCATGGTGATCCTCCTGCGAGCCACAAGTTGAACTGCTATTCGTTGAATTTCTCTTTGACGTAGCGGCCGGGCGCGGGCTCGATCGCCGTGTGCCGCCTGTTTCCCAATGACTTCGGGGCCTTCTTCTCGCCGCCCTTGTGGGCCGCGAGCCATTCCGACCAGACCGGCCACCAGCTTCCGGGGTGTTCGACCGCCTCCCCGAACCACGCATCGGCCTCGACGGGCAGCCCGCCGCCGGCTGCAGGCGCGGCCGTCCAGTAGCTCCGCTTCTTTTTTGCGGGCGGGTTGATCACCCCGGCGATGTGTCCGCTCGCGCCGAGCACGAACATCGCCTCGCCCCCCAGCAGGTGGACGGATCGATAGGACGTCTTCCACGGGACGATGTGGTCTTCCCGCGAGCCGTAGACAAAGGCCGGCAGCGAGATCGTGCCCAGGTCCACGGGAATCCCGCACACTGTCGCGGCCCCCGGCCGGCTGAGGCGGTTCTCGAGGTAGGTATTGCGCAGGTACCAGCAATACATCGGCCCCGGCAGGTTCGTCCCGTCCGAATTCCAGTAAAGCAGGTCGAACGCCACCGGCGTTTCGCCCTTGAGGTAGTTGTTCACCACATACGGCCAGATCAGGTCGTTTGCGCGCAGTGCGGAAAACACCAGCGCAAGCTCGGAGCCCGCCAGCAGCCCGCCCTTGCCGATCGACTGCTCCTTGGCCTGCGTGCCCTGCTCGTCGACGAAGGCGCCGATCTGGCCGGCGTCCGAGAAGTCGAGGAACGAGGTCAGGAACGTGACGCTTTCCACCGGCGTCTCGCCCCGGGCTTTCAGTACCGCCAGCGCCGTGCCGAGCAGGGTGCCGCCTACGCAGAACCCGAGCGCGTTGACCTTGTCGCTTCCCGCGATGTCCTGCGCGACGCCCAAAGCCTTGATCACCCCGGCCTCCACATAATCGTCCCAGGTCAGGTGACCGAGGTCGGCCTTGACGTTGCGCCACGAAACCATGAAGACCGTATGCCCCTCGGCCACCGCGTACGCGACATAGGAGTTTTCCGGCTGCAGGTCGAGGATGTAAAACTTGTTGATGCACGGCGGCACCATCACCAGCGGGCGCTTCGCGACGCTCGGCGTGGTCGCCGAGTACTGGATCAACTGGAAGAGTTCGTTTTCAAACACCACTGCACCCGGCGTGGTCGCGAGATTGCGGCCGACCTCAAAGGCCGATTCGTCCGTCTGGCTGATGTGGCCCTTGCCGGCATCGGCGATGAGGTTGGCAATGCCCCTCGAAATGCTCTCCCCATTCGTCTCGAGCGCGAGCCTGACCGCCTCGGGATTGGTGGCGGCGAAATTCGCCGGGCAGCTTGCATCGATCCACTGGCGAACGGCGAACCGCAGCTTGTCCTTGGCATGCGCCTCGACCTGCGCAGACTCCACCAGTTCGTTCAGGTAGCCCGAGGCGAGCAGGTAGGACTGCTTCAGGTAGTCGTAATAGGGAACATCCCGCCACTCCGCCGCGGCAAAGCGCTTGTCGCCGCTGGCGGCCGCAGCGACGGCAGGCAGTGGCGCAGCACCGGCATCCCGCGACATCATCGCCATCCAAAGCCGCGATTGGCGTTCGGCATACTCGGCCTGCATCCTGGCAAGATGCGCCGGATCGACCGGCAGGGACGCGGCCCAGACTGGCGGGCTTGCGGACAGCGGCGCAGGTCCTGCCGCGTTCGCGACAAGGCCCATCCATCCCTGGCCCATGGCGCTGCCCGCCTTCAGAATCGACGCGATCAGCGCGTCCGGCGACTCAAACTGGTTCTCCACGTCCCCACTCTTGTTTGTATGTGCGCGCCTTGGAACCAGGCGCGTCGATGACAGGCGCCACTTCCGAGGCGAGGATTCTGCGCCGCAGCATAGGCGCGGTCAACCCCGCTGGCCGGAAGGCTCAGGCAACCCCGCCGATGGCCCATCGGGCAAGGGCGATCGACCCTACGCCGAGGGCGATCAGCACGGCCTGGGAAAGCGTCGAGCGAAGCTCCGTGCGCTTGTGCAGGCCCGGGATCAGGTCGGCGACGGCGACGTAGATCATGCTGGCCGCAACGATGCCGAGCAGGATCGGCACCGCTCCGGTGAAGGACTGCAGGGCGAAGTACCCGAGCACGCCGCCGACGAGCGAGGCCAGCGACGACACCATGTTCATCACCAGCGCGCGCGCCTTCGAATACCCGGAGTGCAAGAGGATCAGGAAGTCGCCGACTTCCTGCGGGATCTCATGCGCGAAGATGGCGATCGCGGTGATCACGCCGAGTTGCGTGCTTTCGAGGAACGCGGCCGCAATCAGCACGCCGTCGATGAAATTGTGCACGGTGTCGCCGACCAGGATCAGCATGCCGGAGCGCCCGTGGTCGTGCGCTTCGGCGTGATGGTCGTGCGCCTCGCAGTCCTCCGTGTGGCAGTGGCGCCACAGCACCAGCTTCTCGAGGATGAAGAACACGAAGATGCCGGCGAGGATGGTGAGCGCGGCCGTGTGCGCATCGACCCGCTCGAAGGCGTGCGGGATGACCTCGAGGAAGGCCGCGCCAAGCAGCGCACCGATCGCGTACGAGACGAGCATCGGCACCCACGATGTGCGCACGGTCAGCGCGAACGCTGCCGCCAGGCCGACCGAGAGCAGTCCGCCGGCAAAGCAGGCGGCAACAATCCATGCGAGCGTCATGCTCTAGGGCTCTTCTGAAAGGGGGGCGATTATACGCGCCAGATGCAGCCGGCCATGCGCTCGGCGGCCTTGTCGCGCCGATAGGAGAAGAAAAGGGCGGATTCGGAGTACGTGCAATGCGTGCCGCCCTGCACCGCACCGACCCCCATCGCGGCCAGCCGCTGCCGCGCGACCGCGTACATGTCGAGGCGCCAGTGCCCCGGGCGGGTCGGCACGAACGCGCCCGCCGCGGTCCCGTCCGCGGCGAGGAACGCGGCACGCACCTCGTCACCGACTTCATAGGCCTGGGGACCGATTGCCGGCCCCAGGTAGGCGAGCACTTCAGGGCCGGGGACACCCATCGCTTCGATGGCCCGTTCGATCACGCCGGCACACAGCCCGCGCCAGCCCGCATGTGCAGCCGCAACCACGCTGCCGTCCCGTGCAGCCAGGAGCACAGGCATGCAATCGCCCGCCATCACCGCGCAGACGACGCCCGGCTCGCGTGAAAAGGAGGCGTCGGCCTCCGGTGTCACGCCTGGGGACACCGCTGCGGCGTCGACCACGCAGGTGCCGTGGACCTGCCTCAGCCACACAGGACCGGAGGGCAGCACCGCCCCGAAGCGCCCTCTCACCGAAGCCGCCTTGACGTCGCCGAAGACCCGCGTGGTGACCAGGCTGCCCACGCCGGTCGTGCCGGGCCACGAAGGAACGATCGTGTCAGGCAGGCTTTGCATTGCGGAACCTTTCGAGCAGGTCGCGGAAGTCTTCCGGTATTGGGGACTCCCAGTGTCGTACGCGCCCCGTGCGCGGGTGGACGAGTTCCAGGCGGGCGGCATGCAGCGCCTGCCGCGTGAAGCCGCCCAAGGGCAGCGATTTCGCGCCACGCCGGTACACAGGGTCGCCCACCAGCGGGTGGCCGATCGACTGCAGGTGCACGCGGATCTGGTGGGTGCGCCCGCTCTCCAGCTTGCAGGCGACCAGCGTCGCCGCAGGGAACCGCTCGAGCACCTCGTAGGCCGTCCGGGCGGGCTTGCCGCGTTCGGTGACGGCCATGCGCGTGCGGCTGCGCGCATCGCGCCCGATCGGGGCATCGACCACCCCCTGCGATCCGCGCACCACGCCCCAGACGAGCGCCGTGTAGGTGCGTCCCATGCTGCGGTCCTGCAGCTGGCGTACGAGGCTGGTCTGCGCCGGCAGGGTCTTGGCGACGACCAGCAGGCCGCTGGTGTCCTTGTCGAGGCGATGCACGATCCCCGCACGCGGCACGCCGGAGAGCGCCGTGGCGTGGGCCAGCAGGGCGTTCATCAGCGTGAGGTCGGGGTTGCCCGCACCCGGATGCACGACCAGCCCGGCGGGCTTGTCGATGACGAGGATGTCGGCATCCTCGTGCACGATCGACAGCGGCATCTTCTGAGCCAGCGGGGACGTCCCGCCCGTGTCCGGAAGCACGAGTACCACCTCCTCGCCCCCTTCCACCGCACGCTTGCCTTCCGGGGACGCACCCTCCACCTTGAGCGCGCCGTCCTTGAGCCAGGCCTGCAGGCGGCTGCGGGAATATTGCGGGAACAGGCGCGCGAGGGCCTGGTCCAACCGGAGCCCAGCGCTTTCAGGCGGGATTGCGGCGCGCAGTTCCGCCCCGGAGGCAGCCGCTGCGACGGGCGCCGTGCGTGCCGGGCCCGAAGTCGAACCGTTATAATGACGCGCGCTTCCTGTTGAGGTCTTGGCCATGCGCCTTAGTTTACTTCCCCGCCTGCTCGCAGTCGCTGCACTTCTCGCCGCCGCGCTGATTACGGCCGGCTGCAGCGGCCTCGACGACAAGAAAGACGAAACCGTCGGCTGGTCGGCGAACAAGCTGTACAGCGAAGCCAAGGGCGCCATGGGCAGCAAGGACTGGTCCAAGGCGGTCAAGTACCTTGAAAAACTCGAGTCCCGCTACCCCTACGGGCGTTTTGCGCAGCAGGCGCAGCTTGAGATCGCGTACTGCTACTACAAGGAAAACGAACGGGCCTCGGCGATCGCGGCGGCGGATCGCTTCATCAAGCTCCACCCCAACCACCCGAACGTCGACTACGTCTACTACCTCAAGGGCCTGGTGAACTTCAACGAAGACAGCGGGCTGTTCGCCCGGTTTTCGAGCCAGGACATGACCGAGCGCGACCCCAAGGGGGCCCGCGAGGCGTTCGTCAGCTTCAAGGACCTGGTGACGCGCTTCCCGGAATCGAAATACGCGCCGGACAGCGCGGCGCGCATGAAGTACCTCGTCAACGCGCTGGCGCAAAACGAGGTCCACGTCGCCCGGTACTACATGAAGAGAAGCGGCTTTGTCGCAGCGGCGAACCGCGCGCAATTCGTAGTGGTGAACTACCCGCAGGCGCCCGCGGTCGAGGAAGCGGTGTTCATCATGGTCAAGGCTTACGACGCACTCGGCATGACCGAACTTCGCGACGGCGCAGACAAGGTGATGCGCACGAACTTCCCGCAGAGCAAGTACCTGACCGGCAAGGGCCTCACCAAGGACGTGGCCTGGTGGCGCCTCTGGGACCCGGACTGGTAAGCAACAGCCCTATCCCGCCGTTCCCCCGACGGTAAGCCCGTCGATGCGCAGGGTCGGCTGGCCCACGCCCACCGGCACGCTCTGGCCGTCCTTGCCGCAGGTGCCCACGCCCGAGTCGAGTTGCATGTCGTTGCCGATCATCTTCACGCGCGTCAGCGCATCGGGCCCGTTGCCGATCAGTGTCGCGCCCTTGACCGGGTAGGTGACCTTGCCGTTCTCGATCATGTAGGCCTCGGAGGCGGAGAACACGAACTTGCCGTTGGTGATGTCGACCTGCCCGCCGCCGAAATTCACCGCGTAGAGGCCCTTCTTCACCGAACGCACGATCTCCGCGGGATCGTGCGAACCGCCGAGCATGTAGGTGTTGGTCATCCTCGGCATCGTCACGTGCGCGAAGGACTCGCGCCGGCCGTTGCCGGTGACGGGCATTTTCATCAGCCGCGCATTGAGGCTGTCCTGGATATAGCCGCGCAGCACCCCGTCCTCGATCAGCACGGTGCGCTGGGTGGGGTTGCCTTCGTCGTCCACCGACAAGGAACCCCGCCGGTCCGCGATAGTGCCGTCGTCGACGACCGTCACGCCGGGCGCAGCGACACGCTCCCCGATGCGGCCCGAGAACGCCGAGCTGCCCTTGCGGTTGAAGTCGCCTTCCAGCCCGTGGCCGATCGCCTCATGCAGCAGGATCCCTGGCCAGCCGGGTCCGAGCACGACGGTCATCGTCCCTGCGGGTGCAGCTTTCGCGGCAAGGTTGGTGACCGCCTGATGCACCGCCTTGGCGGCGTAGTCGCGCAACAGCTCGTCGCTGAAGTATTCATAGCCCGTGCGCCCGCCGCCGCCCGCCGAGCCGGACTCGCGCTTGCCGTTCTCCTCGACAATCACCTGCACCGAGAGTCGAACGAGCGGGCGAACGTCAGCGGCCACGACGCCATCGGAGCGAACGACCAGCACGACCTCGTATTCGCCGCCCAGGCTGGCCATCACCTGGGTCACGCGCGGATCGACCTTCCTGCACAGCTGCTCGAGCTTTTCGAGCAGGCCGACCTTGGCTTGCGAGGACAGCGACCCGATCGGGTCGACCGGCTGGTAGAGCCGGGGCGCCGCGCTGCGCTTGGCGACCTTCGCGGACTTTGCACTGCCCGAGCGGCCGATGGCGCGGGTCGCGCGCGCAGCGTCCTGCAAGGCGGTGAAGCTGATGTCGTCGGAATACGCGAACGCGGTCTTTTCGCCCGCGATGGCGCGCACGCCCACGCCCTGCTCGATATTGAAGCTGCCCGACTTGACGATCCCTTCCTCGAGGCTCCAACCCTCGGAGCGCGTGTACTGGAAGTAAAGGTCCGCGTAGTCGATGCGATGCTCGGCCAGCGTGCCGAAGACCGGGCCGAGCTTGGCGAGGTCTAGGTCGTAGGGGGCCAGCAGCGCCGCCTGCGCGGTAGCGAGGTGCGAATCCTGCATCATGGGTGCTTCAATGGTCTTGGTCATGGGATCCTGCGGTTATCGAGGGCCGGGAGGGATCCGCGGACCTCGGCGATGCGTTCATGGTCCAGGTCGGCGATCACCACCGCCTCCCCTTCAGGCTGCTCCGCCAGCACGTCCCCCCAGGGGCCCACGATCATCGTATGCCCATGGGTGCGCCGGCCGTTCGGGTGGGTGCCGCCCTGCGCGGGCGCAACCACATAGCAAAGGTTCTCTACAGCCCTGGCGCGCAGCAGGAGTTCCCAGTGCGCCGCCCCTGTGGTCGCGGTAAACGCCGAAGGAACCAGCCACATATCTATGTGCTCTTTGGTGCGATACAACTCCGGGAAGCGGACATCATAGCAAACCGAAAGACCCAACCTCCCAAAGGGACTCTCGACGACAACCGGGGTATCGCCCGGCTGCATCGTGCGGGTTTCGTCGTAGCTTTCGCTGCCCTTCGTGAACGCGAACAGGTGGATCTTGTCGTAGCGGGCCACCCGCCGCCCTCCGGCATCGAACACCAGGCAGGCGCTGCGCACGCGCGCCGGGTCGTCGCACTCGACCGGGATCGTGCCGCCGACAAGCCAGACCTTGTTCCGGGCAGCCGCCTCGGACAGGAACGACTGGATCGGCCCTCCGCCACCGGGCGTCGAAGCATCCTTCTCGCGCACCTTGACCTTGTCGGTTTCATGGCGACCCAGGATGCAGAAGTACTCCGGCAATGCGACCAACTGCGCGCCCTCGGACGCCGCCTGCGCGATCAACCGGCCTGCGGCCGCCAGGTTGGTTTCCACCTCCGGCGCGGAAACCATCTGGATTGCAGCGACCCTCACCTTCACCGGAGCGGCTCCCCAGGGTCGACCGGGGTCACCGCAAGCTTTTCCACCTTCGGGTCGGCCCACTTGCCGGTGACCGAATACTCGAACGCGAAGATGTTCCCGATCGGGTTCTTCAGCAGCTTCTGCGCAATGAACGTGGCCACGCCATAGAGCGGGTTGACCAGGCCCAGCAGCGTCGAAGCGCTGTCGCCCAGCGCCGGCACGACGCGGACTTTAAGGTCCTGCGTTTCGGCCGCGATATCTGCATCACCGTCGATATCGACCTCGGCCGCGGGCCCTCGCATCTTGAAGTCCCTGGTGTTGATCACGCCCTTCTCGATGTGCAGCGCGCTCGTGATGCGGTCGAACGCGAATCCTTTTGAGAACACGTCGCGAAAATCAAGCGCGATCCGCCTCGGCAGCATCTGCAGGCTCATCAGCGATACGAGCTTGCCGATGCCGGGCTCGATCTCGAGGAACTGCCCGTTCTCGGCCTCGAGCGACATCTGCCCGGCAAGGCTGGGGTAATGGATGTTCAGCGGGTCACCTGCCCAGGTCAGGGCGCCGACCATTTTGGCGGTGCCGCCCTTCACGCTGTTGGGCGTCCCGACGCGGTCCAGGTACTTTCCCGCATCGTTGATGCTGAGGGTGAAATCGATCGACGTCCGCGAGTTGGCCCCAGTGATCCACAGGCCTTTGCCTGCAAGCGCAGCCTCAGGGTTCACGTTCGCAATCTTCTCGATCCGCCAGTTCGGCCCGTCCGGCTGCGCGACGATCTCGACCCGCCCCAATTGCCTGCCCCGGAAGTTGAAGCGCTCTGCAATCAGGTCCACCGCAGGCAGGTCTCCCGATCCGGCCGGCCGCGCGCCAGGGGTGTCTCCCGGCGGGGTGAAATGGGACAGCCGCGCGGTCAACTTTCCACGCCCTTCCATGCGGTACGCAATGTCCCCGGTCATCTCCTTGGCGGCGACGTTGGCCTGCCAGCCGAAGGCATCTGCCCCGGCACGCAGCGCGACTGCGTTCAGCCGCTTGCCGAACGCGTCCAGAGTGTCCAGCTTGAGCTCGACGGTGGACGAGCTCGGCGGCGCATTTGCGGGAGCAGGAGCCCCGCCGTCCGCGGCGGACAGCAACGGCAACCATGCGTCCAGGTTGAGGCCGGGCAGTGTCCCGGCAAGCACCAGGCCGTTACGTTCAGGCAACCGGGTCGCCTGGTTGAGACCGACCCCGGTGCGTTGGAGGACCATGGCGTCGCCCTCCTTGCGCCGCTGGAACTCGGCGTTGAGTATTTTCGCGAGCGATACGCTGATCCTGTCACCACCCTCGACGGCAGCAATGTCGACACGCAGCGGCATCGACTCCTGCGCGCTCTTTGCAAGCGGCGGCGGCAGGTCGCTTGCGACCCCGTTCAGCAGCGTCTCGAAGGAAACACGCACCGAGCCATTATTCACAAGCACGTTGGCCGTGTAGGGTGACCCACCCGACAGGAATCGCCGCCACGGATGGTCGAACACCGGGCGCAGGCCCGCGACCGTGGCGTCCCCGCGGGCGGTAACAAGGACACCACCCTCCGTACGCGTGGCACCCGACACGGCGACCGGGCCACCGAACAGGACTCCCCGCACGTCACGAATTGCAATGCCACTGTCCGAGAATTCGACCCGGCCAGTCGCACGCTCAATTTGCGGCAGGCGCGCATCCACAGTGAGATTGTTTGCGGTGAACTGATACTGGCCCGCCACCTTGGTCTTCTCAGGGTCGGCCAGCGGCAGGTCGAGCTTGAGCTTCAGCTGGCCCCGCCCGGTCGCCTGCATCGCGTCGGTGGCCCCGGAAATCATGCGCCGCACCGGGGTCTGCTGGATATAGCGCAGGAAGTCAGCCGTGGGACCCTCCGCCTGACCGGCGATGCTCACCTGGCCGGCATTGAGGTTGGGGATGGCGACGCGCACGCCTGACAGGTACGCCCCGAAAATGGTGCCTTTGCGGCCCACGAATTCGGCTCGGCCCCGCTCGAACAGCAAGTCCGCGTCGATGCCTTCGATCTGCGGCCAGCCCGGCTCGTAATTGAACGTGCCGTTGCGCACCCGGGCGGTCACCTGGAACTGTCCCTTGGCCGGGTTCAGGAACGGGAACTCCCGCAAGTCCCCGCGCAGGCGCAGCCGGACATCGTCCAAGGTCCCCGCCACGATCGCGTCATCGAGCCAGTGGCGCAACCCGGCGCTCAGGATCAGCGGCATGTAGCGCGGCACCTGCTTTGCGTCGGCCCTGGAGAGCAGCGCCGAAAGGTCGATGGTGCCGGGACCCTTACCTGTCCACGCGTAACTGCCAAACGCAGTCCCGGCAAGATCCCGGTTCGAGAACGCCAGGTTGGCGAGGCTGACCCGCAGCAGCGGTGATGCCGCATCCCCGGGCTTCGCCGATTCCCAGGCCACCTGGCCGGACAGCGTGTCGAGGGACGTATGCGAATCGCTGAACAGCCGCGGCAGGTCAACCTCCGCGCCTTTTGCCGCAAGCTGCAGGACGCCTCTCGTTTCGCTGGCCTCCAGAGAACCGGAAATGCCCGCGAAGCCGGGAATGCGCCCCCAGGGCTTCATCCCCAGTCCCGCTATGCGCGTACGCGCCGTAAACGCCGCGGGGCGCGGCAGGTCACCGGTCCAGTCGAGGTGGGCGTCGAAGAGGCTGCCCTGCGGCGCAAGCTCACCGAGCAGATGGCGCACCTCCTCGTTGAGTGGGAGCGCACCGGCCACGCGCGCCAGCGGCGCGAATTCCAGGAGATTGGCTGTGAATACGCCGTGGGCCGGCTTCCCGGCCGGACGCTCGATCGACAGGCGCAGGCTCGTCGGCTGCATTTGCGCCCCCTGCGGCTCCCGGAACTGCAACGCGCGCGTCGCGATCTCGAACCCGTCCGGCGTGTTCCGCCCGGACAGCCGTCCCTGCAGGCTGGATAACTGGAGCAGGGGCAGATCGGGGCCGAGCTGCGCTACAACATTCGACAGCGCCACATCGGCCGCCACGCGGCGCAGCTTGCCGGCCGCAAGCGTTGCCCACACACGCAGCGCGCCCTCCCCCTGGCGCACGTCGACCGGATAGTCGAGCCAGGCACGCCAGGCAGACAGGTCGGTATTGCCTATTTCAGCAAACACGCGCCCGTTCCATGCACCCGGCTGCCCCACCGTCTGCCCCACAAGTTCAGCGCGCACCTCCACCGACGTACCCAGTTCGCGCGGCGGGGAGGCCGAAAATCCCGCGGCGTGCTCATCGCCGTCGTTCTCGAGGCGGAAGTTCAGGCGCGTGAGCTTCAGCGGGGCGGCGCCGCGCAGGTCGTCGAGCCACTCGACTTCGGCGTTGCGCACGACGATCTCGCGCTGGCCGAGGACCCAGTCGGAGAGCTTGCCGTCGCTCTTCTTGTCCGGGTCGATCAGCATGCCGGCAATCGCGATCCGGCCCTGCGCGTCGCGCCGTATCACGAGCTTGAGGTCATCCACTTCAAACGAGTGCAGGCGCAGATCGAGGAAAAGGAGCGAGCGCCAGGCGATGACATTCACGACGCTTGGCAGCGCCAGCGCTTCGCGCCCCTCGGCATCGAACAGCCGCACGTTGACCAGTTCCAGTTGCGGGCGCAGTCCCCGCCAGTCGGCGCTGACCCGCTCCACCGTTACCTTCAACCCGATGGCTTTCGAGACCGCAGCGACAATCTGTGGGCGGTACTGCTCGACATCGGGCAGGACCCAGTAGCGCAAGACGAGGAACAGCGATGCCGCGAGGAAGAACAACGACCAGAGGAACACTTCCGCGGAACGCAGGAGGATCCTGCCCGCGCGCAGGGCACGCCGGATGCCCGGCGGCCAGCCCGATGGCTTGCCGCCCTCCGGAACTCCGCCCGGTTCGCCGCCTCCCAGTGCGCTGCCAGCCTTGCTGCCGTTCGCGTCTGTGTCCGACTGCGTTTGCATGGTGCTGCGCGTTGCCCCTATAGTTGCAAGAGCATTTTAACTGTAAACACCCGATCCGATTAGGAATTTCCTCCCATGAACCCGGCCACCGACGCGCTTTCTGCGCACCTGCGAAAGTCGCGTTACGCCGCCCGGTTGCTTGAAGCGGACCCTGCGCTCGCGGCGGAACTGGATGCGCTGGGCGGGCAGCCGTTCTCGCGGGCGGAGATGGACGCCACGCTGGTGTCGCTCGCCGAAGCCGACGAGGAGGCTGCCAAGCGCCACCTGCGCAGGCTGCGGCAACGTGTGCTGTTGCGGGTAATGGGGCGTGACCTCGCGGGGCTCGCGACACTGGCCGAGGTCTGCGCGACCATGAGCGACCTCGCTGAGGCGACGATCACCGCCGCGCAGGGCTGTGCTGCGACACAACTGCACGCGCAATTCGGCACGCCGCGGGATGGCGCAGGCAGGGAACTGGAGCTTGTCGTCGTCGGCATGGGCAAGCTCGGCGGCCGGGAGCTGAATGTTTCCTCGGACATCGACCTCGTATTCGTCTATCCCGACGAGGGGCAGACCGACGGGCCGCGACCGCTCTCCGCCCACGAGTATTTCATTCGCCTCGGCCGCAGGATCATTGCGCTGCTCAACGAACAGACCGGCGACGGGTTTGTGTTCCGCGTGGACATGCGCCTTCGGCCGGACGGCGACGCAGGGGCCCTGGCCATCGGCTTCGACGCCCTGGAGAGTTATTTCGTGTCGCACGGCCGCGAGTGGGAGCGCTACGCCTGGATCAAGGCGCGGGCGCTGACCGGAAGCCGCCACGCGGAACTCGAAGCCATCCGCCGTCCCTTCGTGTTTCGCAAGTATCTCGACTACGCAACGCTGGCGGCCATGCGCGCCCTGCATGCCGAAGTGCGCCGCGAAGTCCTGCGGCGTGACCTCGCCGACAACATCAAGCTCGGCCCCGGCGGGATCCGCGAAATCGAGTTCGTGGCCCAGGCGCTGCAACTCATCCGCGGCGGACGGGACAAGGCGCTGGCCGTGCGACCGACCCTTGAAGTCCTTCCGCTGCTGGCCGAAAAGCGCCTGCTGACCGACGAGGCCGCAAAGGACCTGGCAAGCGCATATGTGTTCCTGCGCAACCTCGAACACCGGCTTCAGTACCTGGATGACGCACAGACCCACAAACTGCCCGGCGACGATGCCGACCGGGCCCTGGTCGCGTCCCTCTGCGGGTTTGCAGACTGGGACGCCTGCGCCGAAAAAATCCAGGCGGTGCGCGCCTCGGTTGCCGCGCACTTCAACGCCGTCTTTGCACAGTCCTCGGAACCCCCCTCGGCCTTCGACGCGGTCTGGCAGGATGACGTTCAGGACACGGCACGCATTCTCGCAGGGCAGGGTTACAAAGACCCCCAGGCGACCGCCGATCGCCTGCTCGCCATGCGCACAAGCCAGAAATACCGCACCTTGCCGAATGAGTCGCGATCGAGAGTCGACGCCCTGGTGCCACGGCTGGCCGCTGCGGCAGTAAACACGCCGCACCCGGATGCGACCCTGGTGCGCGGCCTGACCCTCATCGAGGCGATTGCCCGGCGCGCCTCCTATCTCGCGCTGCTTGCGGAGCACCGTGAAGCTCTCGGTCGCGTCGCCCGCCTGATCGGCGCCGCGAGTTGGGCCGCGGACTTCATCACCCTCCATCCGCTGCTGCTCGACGAACTGCTCGATGACCGGATGCTGTATGCCGAACCCGACTGGCCGGCGTTCAGCCTGGAGCTGGCCGCGCAGCTTGCCGTCTTCGACGGCGACGTAGAGCGCCAGATGAATGTGCTGCGCGAAGCCCACCAGTCGCAGGTGTTCCGCCTGCTCGCGAAGGATCTCGCCGGCCTGCTGAGCGTGGAGCGGCTGGCCGACCACCTTTCCGCGCTCGCGGACGTGCTCCTCGACCAGACGCTCGCGCTCTGCTGGGGCCAGCTGCGCGGGAGGCATGTCGAGACCCCTCCGAAATTCGCGGTGATCGCGTACGGCAAGCTTGGCGGCAAGGAACTCGGCTATGCGTCGGACCTCGACATCATCTTCGTCTACGACGACCCGGATCCGGCCGCGGCCGAGGTTTACGCCCGCCTCGCGCAACGCCTGAACAACTGGCTGACCAGCCGTACCTCGGCCGGGCAGTTGTTCGATACCGACCTCCGCCTGCGCCCGAGCGGCGCCAGCGGCCTGCTGGTGTCCTCGATCGAAAGCTTCACCGGCTACCAGGACAGCGACGCCTGGGTTTGGGAACACCAGGCGCTGACGCGGGCGCGCTTCTGCGCGGGCGACAGCGGCGTCGGCAAAGCATTCGAGGCAGTGCGCGAACGCATCCTGCGGCGCCAGCGCAACGCGGCCGCCCTCGGCGCGGAAGTGCTTTCGATGCGGGTAAAAATGCATGCCGCGCACCCGAACGACAGCGGGCTGTTCGATATCAAGCACGATGCCGGCGGCATGATCGACATCGAGTTCATGGTGCAGTTCCTGGTGCTCGCGCATGCTCACCAGCATCCGAAACTGGTGGAAAACCTGGGCAATATCGCCCTGCTGGACATGGCAGCCAGACTCGGCCTGGTGCCCCCGGACCTGGCGACCGGCGCGAGCGATGCCTACCGGGAATTCCGTCGGCTGCAGCATGCCCTGCGACTGAATGGCGCCAAGTACGCGCGGGTCGCGCCGGAACTCGCCGCGGACCACGCCGGCACGGTGAGGCGGATATGGGAACTGGTGTTCGCCCCCGACTCCGCTAAAATACCTCCTTTAAGCTGAAACCGGAGTTGCACCATGTCGATGGCTGACCGAGACGGATACATCTGGTACGACGGCAAGCTCGTGCCATGGCGTTCCGCCACCACGCACGTTCTCACCCACTCGCTGCATTACGGGCTGGCCGTATTCGAGGGCGTGCGCGCGTACAAGACGGTCAGCGGCACGTCGATCTACCGGCTGAAGGAACACACCGAGCGCCTCTTCAACTCGGCGCACATCTACATGATGAAGATCCCGTACACCCCCGAGCAGCTGATGGAAGCGCAGAAGGAAGTCGTGCGCGCCAACAAGCTCGAGTCGTGCTACCTGCGCCCGATCGCGTTCTACGGTTCTGAAAAGATGGGCGTATCCCCCAAGGGCGCGAGCGTCCATGTGGCGATCGCCGCCTGGCCCTGGGGCGCCTATCTGGGCGCCGACGGCCTGGAGAAGGGCATCCGCGTGAAGACTTCGTCCTTTGCGCGCCACCACGTCAACGTTTCGATGTGCCGCGCGAAGTACTCGGGCACCTACGCCAACTCGATCCTCGCCAACCAGGAGGCGATCGACCACGGCTACGACGAGGGCCTGCTGCTCGACGTGGACGGGTTCGTTGCCGAAGGCGCGGGCGAGAACATCTTCATGGTGAAGAACGGCAAGATCTACGAACCGGAACTCACCAGCGCGCTGATGGGCATCACCCGCGACAGCGTGATCCAGCTCGCAGCCGAGCGCGGCTACACGGTGACGGCGCGCCGCATCACGCGCGACGACCTCTATATCGCCGATGAGCTGTTCTTCACCGGCACCGCCGCCGAAGTGACGCCCATCCGCGAGGTGGACGGCCGCCAGATCGGCGCCGGCAAGCGCGGCCCGGTGACGACCAAGCTGCAGAAGGCGTTCTTCAACCTGGTACAGGGCAAGGACAAGAAGCACCAGTCCTGGCTCACGCCGGTGAAGGCGTCGAAAGTGGCCAAGAAGCCTGCAAAGAAGAAGTAACCTCCATGGCCGATCCGAGGGAAGTCGAAGTCGGGGCGCAGGACCTGCCGTTGCACTGCCCCACGGCAGGCGCACCGCTGTGGAGCCGCCACCCGCGCGTTTTCCTCGACGTGGCCGCGACAGGCCATGCCCTGTGCCCGTACTGCGGCACGCAGTACGTGTTCAAAGGCGCGGCCCCGAAGGGGCACTGACCTGCCCCGCGCCCTCGTCGTCGCGCCCAACTGGATCGGCGACGCGCTGATGGCGCAGCCGATGCTCGCCCTGCTGCTGCAGCGGGTGGCCGGCCTCAAGATCGATGTCCTGGCACCGAAGTGGGTGCTGCCGCTGCTGCAGCGGATGCCCGAAGTCAGCGAGGCCATCGAAAGCCCGTTCCTCCACGGGGAACTCAACCTGCGCGAAAGATGGCGCCTCGGCCGCAGCCTCTCGTCTCGCGGCTACTCGCAGGCCATCGTCCTGCCCAATACCCTGAAGAGCGCACTCGTTCCGTTCTTCGCCGACATCCCCCTGCGCGCGGGTTACATCGGCGAGTCGCGCTACGGGCTGCTCAACATCCGCCACAGGCTCGACCGGAAGGATCCTCCCGCGATGGTGGAGAGATATCTCGCGCTTGCGGCCACCCCCGGCGAACCGATCGCGCAGCCGCCCGAAGTCCGCCTGACCCTGTCCGGCGCGAACCTCGCGCGAACGCTGGCGCACCTTTCGCTGCAGCCACCTTCGGACATGCATCCCGTAGCAGTGCTGTGCCCCGGCGCCGAGTACGGACCGGCCAAGCGCTGGCCCGCGGAACACTACGCAGAACTTGCGACCATGCTCGGTTCGGCCGGGTTCTCGGTGTGGGTCATGGGGTCCGCCGCCGACCGCCCGGTCGGCGAGGCGATCCTGTCCGCGCGTCCCGGCTGCGCGACCAACCTTTGCGGCCTGACAGACCTCGCGAGCGCGATCGACCTGATCGGCGTGGCACACGTTGTCGTCAGCAACGATTCCGGCCTGATGCATATTGCGGCCTCGCTCCAGCGGCCCCTGGTGGCCTTGTTCGGGTCTTCGAGCCCGGTACACACGCCGCCGCGCTCCAAGCTCGCGCGCATCCAGACCCTGTCGCTTGAATGCAGCCCGTGCTTTGCCCGCGAGTGCCCGCTCGGCCACTTCCGCTGCATGCGCGACCTGTCGCCCGGCCGGGTATTCGGCGAGGCGCTCGCTGCCGCAGGCAAGGATCGCTAGAATTGCCGCCCTGACGCGCACAGCCTCTCGCACACCGATGAGAACGACCGCCTTCCCCACCCCGCAGGACGCCGAGAACGCCTTCTACGATGCGCTCGAGCGCGCCGACCTCGAGGCGATGATGGCGGTATGGGCCGAGGACGAGGAAATCGTCTGTGTTCATCCGACCGGCCCGCGATTGGCGGGGCATGAGCAGGTGCGCGAAAGCTGGCGACAGATCTTTGCTGGCGGTGGCGGCGTCCGGATCAACGTCACACAGGTTGTCGCGACCGAGGCAGTGATGGTCGCCATCCACAGCGTCCATGAGAACGCCCCAGCGCCCGCTGGAAAGCGTCCCGGCGCGATCGTCGCGGCGACCAACATCTACCTGCGCACCGCCGCAGGCTGGCGCATGATCCTGCATCATGCCTCGCACGTGCCCGGCCAAACCGAGGCGGTGCGTGAAAGTGCGGCCCCCAAGATCCTGCATTGAGCCCGCGGCGTTGAGGTCCTACATCGCGCCGCGCTGGCTGCCCGGCGGCCATGCGCAAACCATCTTCGCCGCCCTCAGCCCGCCGCCCGCTGTCGAATTCACGCGCGAACGGTGGGATACGCCGGACGGCGACTTCATCGACCTGGACTGGGCGGGGCCGCCGGACGCAACGCGCCTCCTCGTGCTGTTCCACGGCCTCGAAGGAAGCTCGAACAGCCACTATGCGCGGGCCATCGTCCGCAGCGCGCTCGCCGAGGGTTGGCGCTGCGTGGTGCCCCACTTCCGTGGATGTTCAGGCGAATTGAACCGCCTGCCGCGGGCCTACCATTCGGGCGATTCGGCGGAAATCGACTGGATCCTGCGGCGCCTCAAGGCAGGCAGCCCATCCGCCGAAATCTATGCTGTGGGCGTCTCGCTGGGTGGAAACGCCCTGCTCAAGTGGCTGGGGGAGCGTGCGGAGGATGCGGTGCAGGTTGTTGCGCATGCCGCGTCCGTCTCTGCGCCGATCGACCTGGCCGCCGCAGGACGCGCCCTCGGCAGCGGTTTCAACATGGTTTATACGCGCATGTTCCTCGACACCCTGAAGCGCAAGGCCGCGGCCAAGCTCGCCCAGTTTCCCGGCAGCTTCGACGGCAAGGCCATGCGTGCCTCGAGGACCCTTTACGACTTCGACAACGCCGTGACCGCCCCACTGCACGGCTTTCGCGACACGGACGACTACTGGGCCCGAGCAAGCAGCTGGCCGCTCCTCGGGGGCGTGCGCGTGCCGACGCTGGTGCTCAATGCGCGGAACGATCCCTTCCTTCCGGAGGGAGTGCTGGCGCGCACTCGCAACGCCGCAAAGCACGTAACATTGGAGTTCCCCGCGACCGGCGGGCACGTGGGGTTCCTGTCCGGCCCGTTTCCCGGCCGGCACGGATGGCTCGCCACACGCATCCTTGATTTCCCAGCCAACAGGCCCTTTCCATGACGACTTCAGTCCCAGCAGAAATATTTCGCGCCTATGACATTCGCGGCATCGTCGGCGCCACGCTCACTGCGCAGGTGGTGCGTGCGATAGGCCAGGCACTGGGTACGCTCGCGCTCGAAGCCGGAGGCACGACGATTGCCATCGGCCGCGACGGTCGCCTGTCCGGACCGGAACTGTCGGCGGCGCTCGCCGAAGGCATCGCGGCAAGCGGCGCGAACGTTATCGATATCGGCATGGTGCCCACGCCGGTCACTTACTTCGCGGCCTACCACCTCGGGTGCGGCAGCGCGGTCATGCTCACCGGCAGCCACAATCCGCCGGATTACAACGGCATCAAGATGGTGATCGCCGGCAGCACGCTCGCCGGCGAGGCGATCCAGGAACTCAGGCGGCGCATTGAATCCGGGCGCGTGGCGAAGGGCGCCGGGCGCATCGAACACCGTGAGATCGCGGACGCCTACCTGGAGCGGGTTGTGGGTGACGTGAAGCTCGCCCGGCCGATGAAGATCGCGATCGATTGCGGCAACGGCGTGACGGGCGACATTGCGCCACGGCTCTTCCGGCAACTCGGCTGCGAAGTCACCGCGCTGTATTCGGAAATCGACGGGCGCTTTCCCAACCACCACCCCGACCCTTCCCAGCCGAAGAACCTCGCGGACCTCGTTGCGCTGCTCGCAGACTCGGACGCGGAGCTGGGCCTGGCCTTCGACGGCGACGGCGACCGCATCGGCGTGGTCACCAAGGACGGGAAGATCATCTACCCGGACCGGCAGCTGATGCTCTACGCGAAGGACGTGCTCGCGCGCAACCCAGGCGCGACCATCATTTACGACGTGAAGTGCACGCGCCTGCTCAAGCCCTGGATCGAGTCGCACGGCGGCGTTCCGCTGATCTGGAAAACGGGGCATTCGTTCGTCAAGGCGAAGCTCAAGGAAACCGGTGCGCCGCTCGCAGGCGAGATGTCCGGCCACACGTTCTTCAAGGAGCGCTGGTACGGGTTCGACGATGCGCTCTATGTCGGCGCACGACTGCTGGAGATCGTTTCGCGCGAGCGCGACCCGAGCGCGCTCCTGAATGCGCTGCCGGACTCCCCCTCCACGCCGGAGTTGAACTGGAAGCTGGCGGAGGGCGAGCCGCACGCCCTGATCGAAAAGCTGCAGGCCTCCGCGCCGTTCCCCAACGCCGAGCGGATCCTTGCGATAGATGGGGTGCGGGCCGAATATGCCGACGGGTTCGGCCTGGCGCGTGCATCGAACACCACGCCGGTGATCGTGCTGCGCTTCGAGGCGGACACCGCCCAAGCCCTGGAGAGGATCCAGGGCGAATTCCGCTCAGCCCTTCAGCAGCTCAAGCCGGGGTCGCCGCTGCCGTTCTGAGTTCGCGCCGGAAGCGGTTGAGCTCCTGCAGCGTCTTGATCGGCCGGCCGAAGAGCTTCGACAGGTTGACGAGGATCATGTCGACAACCTTGGTTTCCCAGGTCTTGTCGAAGCGGATCTGTTCGTCGAGCCAATGCTCGAGCCAGCCGGGGTCGGGCAACTTGGACTGCACCGTGTCTTCGGGATACAGCGACTGGTTCACGTGCAGGTTGGTCGGGTGCAGCGGCTTGCTCGAGCGCCCGGCCGATGCCATCAGCAGCCCGATCTTGGCGAATGCCGCCTTGACGTCGTCTCCGCCCGCCTCAAGCGCCTTCTTCATGTATCGCAGGTATGCGCCCCCGTGCCGCGCCTCGTCCCTCGAGATGAGGTCGTAGATCTTCTTGATCACGGGTTCGGTGTGCCACTCCCCGGCGCAGCGGTACCAGTGGTTCAGGCGGATCTCGCCGCAGAAATGCATCATCAGCGTCTCCAGGGGCGGCGCCGGGTCAAACGTAAACCGCACCGCGTGGAGTTCCTCTTCAGTCGGCGCCAGGTCCGGCCGGAAGCGGCGCAGGTATTCGATCAGCACCAGGGCGTGCTTCTGCTCCTCGAAGAACCAGACCGACATGAACGCCGAGAAATCGCTGTCCTCGCGGTTGTCGCGCAGGAACATCTCGGTGGCCGGCAGCGCCGCCCATTCCGTGATCGCGTTCATCTTGATCGTCAGGGCCTGCTCGTCCGAGAGCTTCCCGGTGTCGAAATCCGCCCAGGGGACATCGTGGTCCAGGTTCCACCGGACGCGCTCGAGTGCCTTGAACAATTCGGGGTAGAGCATCTTCACTGCCATGGTCGTTCCTGGGTCCAAACCGCCTGATTCTCCATTCTACCCGCCGCGGGCGCGCCATTCGGTCAATGCAGGGGCGATCTCTTGCAGCCCCGAAAGTCGCAGCACCCCTGCGGGCACCCGCCGCACTTGGGCCACGCCGGCGCCACCGCACCACAGGGTCGTTTCCGGAGGCAACGCGCTGCGCAGTTGGCTCAACCCCTCCGCTGCCTGGTTCGCCGGGAACTGCCCGCTGAACGACAGGGCGACAATGTCGACAGCCTTGGCCTTCGCGGCCTCAACCACGTCCGCCGCGGGCGTCTGCGGACCCAGCGACACGCATTCGGCCCCTTCAAGGGTAAGGACGGCCTCGGCCATCAGGATGCCCATCTCGTGCGGTTCGGACGGCAGGGTGGTCAGCAAAACCCTGGGGGTACTGCCGGCTCCAGAGCCCTGCGCAATGGCGGTGCGCAGAATCCCTTGGAGCATTTCCGTGAAGAGATGCTCCTCGAACACCTTGAGCTCGCCCCGAACCCACGTCTCTCCGACCAGAGCCATGAGAGGGGCTGCGGTTTCCGTGACGAACCGGAACAGGCCGTCGCGCATCAGCGACTGCGCAAGTTCCTTGCGCAGTTCAATAGTCTGGTGGGTACGGAGGAGGTATAGGGCAAGGTCCTGGGATGCGGTCAGCGGCGGCCCCTCCCCCGCGTAAGAGAGGGCCTGAAGCTCTGCGACCGGCAACCCGAGGATCCGGCTCGGGCGCATCCCCTTGTCGAGAAGGCGACGCACCACCTTCAGTTTTGCCACCTCAACGGCCGAATATTCGCGATCCCCGAAGCTGTTGCGCTGCGGGACCGGAAACCCATAACGGCGTTCCCATACCCGGAGCTGGTCTTTCGAAAGCCCAGTCTCCCGCTCGACCTCGGCAATACCCAGCGCTCGTGTGTTCAGAAAGACCCCATTATCGAAGTGTTTTTGTCCAAGACAAATATTTGACAAGACGCATATTAGCAAGGATTATCCACATTAATTCACTATTTGACTAGGACAAAATGCTGACTGATCTCCTTGTTGCAGGAATGATAGTCGCTTTGGCGCCAAACGTTCCCGCCCCAAGCCCGGCCAAGCCGGCGGCCCCTGAACAGCGTTCGGAAGCGCCTGCCGGGCAAGCACACTGCGCGCAAGAGGGCAGCGCCGGATCGCGCGCAGCGCTGCTCGAGGCGCATGCGACCTCTGCAGCCCTGTATCCATTCTCGTTGGCACGCCAGGGTGGCGGCAGCGCCACGCCGACCGGCTCGAAGGCCAAGGACGCCGACGGATGCAAATCCTGAGCAGGCTGTTGATCGTGAGCGCGACGGCCTTGAGTGGCCTCTTTGCGCTTGCCCTTGCGCCCTCGGTAAACGCAGCGGGAACCTGCGGCGGGGTTCTGGGCCGCACCATGACCACCATAGACGACAAACCGCGCTCCCTGTGCGAATACGCAGGCAAGGTCGTGCTGGTCGTCAATACCGCGAGCCAGTGCGGCTTCACGCCGCAATACGAAGGGCTCGAAGCCCTCCACCGCAAGTACCGCTCCAAGGGGTTGGTTGTGCTCGGCTTCCCGTCGAACGATTTCGGCGGCCAGGAGCCCGGCAACAACAAGCAAATCGCGGAATTCTGCGTGAACCAGTATGCGATCGAATTCCCGATGTTTGCCAAGGTCAGGGTTCGCGGTTCGGGCACCACGCCTCTATATGCGGACCTCGCAAAAGCCTCCGGCTCGGCACCGCAGTGGAATTTCCACAAATACCTGGTCGGCCGCGACGGCAAATCCGTGAGGAGTTTCGAATCCGCTGTCGAACCTGGTGACCCCCGCCTGATCACCGCAATCGAAGCCCTGCTCACGGCACGATAGCTGCCTGCAGCCCCCCCCCACCCGAACCTTCCAGAGGAACCCACCTTGAACGCACCAGACAGGATATTCATGGCCGACGTACAGGCCAGTGCCGACTCCCGCAACGTCGCCATCGACGACGTTGGCATCAAGGGGCTGCGCTACCCGCTTTGCGTCGCCGGACGGGACGGCTTGCAGCATACCGTCGCTGAAATCGACCTCATGGTCGGACTCGAACCCGAGGTCAAGGGAACGCACATGTCGCGCTTCGTCGAGCTGATCGACGCATGGAAAGCGCCGCTCGATGCCTCCAGCCTCGCGGCCCTGGCGAGCGCCATGACCGCGCGCCTTGGCGCAGAGCGAGGGACCATCGACATGCGCTTTCCCTACTTCATCCGCAAGCAGGCGCCGGTCTCTGGCGTCGAAAGCCTGCTCGATTACCAGGCGCGCGCGCGCGTCAGTACCGGCCCGGAAGGCACGCAGGTCCAGCTTTCGCTCACGGCCCCTGTCACGAGCCTGTGCCCGTGCTCCAAGGAAATCTCCGAATACGGCGCCCACAACCAGCGCTCGCACGTCACCATCGAGGGGACGGTCAGCCCGGACGCGGCGGGATTCGGGTTCGAAGACCTGGCCCGCATCGCTGAAAGCGCAGCGTCTTGCGAGATCTACGGGCTGCTGAAGCGCCCCGACGAGAAATACGTTACCGAGCGAGCCTACGACAACCCGAAGTTTGTCGAGGACCTTGTGCGCGATATCGCACTGACGCTTGCCGCGCACCCGTCCATCCTCGCCTATGTTGTCGAAGCCGAAAACTTCGAGTCCATCCACAACCATTCGGCGTATGCGCGCATAGCACGCCGAAAGTAGCGGCCCGCACCCCTCCGCTTAAAAGGTCTCAATGCGAATTGCAGTCGTCGGTTCAGGCATTTCGGGTCTCGCTGCGGCGTGGCTGCTGGCGCGCGACCATGCCGTCACGCTCTACGAGGCGGGCGACTACCTCGGCGGCCACACGCATACCGTCGATGTAACCCTCGATGGGGCAACGCATGGCGTGGACACGGGATTCCTCGTCTTCAATCGCGCCACCTACCCCAACCTCGTGCCCATGCTGGAGTGGCTCGGCATTCCCGTCGCGCCGAGCGAAATGACCTTCAGCCTTGCGCTCCAGGACCCGGCCATCGAGTGGGCGGGAACCAGCCTCGGCAGCCTGTTTGCGCAGCGCTCGAACCTCGTGCGCCCGGGATTCCTGCGCATGCTTAGGGACCTGCTGCGCTTCAATCGCGAAGCTGCGGCGAGCGCCGCCCGAGTGGAGGCCGGCACCCCGGCGCCCGGAATTTCAATCGGCGAGTTCCTGTCCGCCGGCCGCTACAGCGCCGAGTTCCGCGACTGGTACCTGATGCCGATGGCCGCCGCCATCTGGTCCTGCCCGACGCGCACGATGCTGGAGTTTCCCTACGCTTCGTTTGTTCGCTTCTTCCGCAACCACGGACTGCTGAAACTGGTCGACCGCCCGCAGTGGTACACGGTGGCCGGTGGCGCGCGCCAGTATGTGGACAAGCTCGCGTCTGCGCTGCATGACATTCGCCTGCGCACCCCCGTGGTCTCGGCACGGCGAGACGCTCAGGGCGTCGACGTTGTGAGCCTCTCGTCCGGAACACACCGGACAGAGCGCTTCGATGCGCTGGTCCTCGGCTGCCACAGCGACCAGGCGCTGCGCATCCTGGGAGAGGGGGCGACGACCGAGGAAAGCGCGCTCCTCGGAGCGATCCCGTACCAGCACAACCGTGCGCTATTGCATACCGACACTTCGCTGCTGCCGGCCAATCGCCGCGTATGGTCAGCGTGGAATTACGCTGCCGGCCGGGACACTCCCGACGGCCGCCCGGTCAGCGTTCATTACCTCATCAACCGGCTGCAGCCCTTGCCGTTCAGGCAACCGGTCATCGTTACGCTGAACCCCTTCCGCGAGCCGGATCCGTCGACCGTAATCGGTGAGTACGACTATGAGCACCCGGTATTCGGCGCAGGCGCCGATGCGGCCCAGGCGAGGCTGCCCTCGATCCAGGGCCTCAATCACACCTGGTACTGCGGCGCATGGACCCGGTACGGCT
Source organism: Bordetella parapertussis (assembly GCA_945862265.1). GTDB lineage: Bacteria > Pseudomonadota > Gammaproteobacteria > Burkholderiales > SG8-39 > SZAS-79. Next base: position 28,250 of record CAMAXP010000001.1, on the reverse strand, counting down.
TCCATGAGGACGGTCTCGCATCCGCGGTGAGCGTGGCCCACCGCCTGGGCATTGAAGCGCCCTGGGTTCGTCCGTCGGCGCCCGACGCGCTGAAACTGGCTGCCTGACCGAGCGATGGCCGCCGAACTGCTCCTTGGAAACGTAACGCATCACCGGCTTCGCCCGGTGGAGCATCGCTTCGCCTACCGCCTGTTCTTCCTGCGCCTGCCGCTCACTGCACTTGAAGCCACACAGAACGCCCTGTTCTCCGTCAACCGGTTCAACGTCGCGAGCTTCCATTACCGCGACCATGGCGCGCGCGACGGGACACATCCGCTCGGGTGGATCCGGGCACTGCTGCACCGGGAGGGGCTTGCGGTGGCCGATGGCGAGGTCTGGCTGCAGTGCTTTCCCCGGATCCTCGGATATGTGTTCAACCCCGTGAGTTTCTGGTTCTGCCACTCGAGCGACGGCAGCCTGCGCGCCATCCTTGCCGAAGTCAGCAATACCTTCGGGGAGAACCACTCCTACCTCCTTGCGCATACGGATGGCCGGCCGATTGCCGACGGCGAATCGCTTACCGCCCGAAAGGCATTCCACGTCTCGCCTTTCTTTCCGGTGTCCGGGAGATATGCCTTCCGTTTCGTCACCACCGGCGACACCCGAATGGCGCGAATCGACTACCTCGATGAAGCCGGCCCGCTGCTCCTCACCAGCATCTCAGGCCGGGGCAGGCCGCTCACCGCGGGGCACGTGCTTAGAGCTTTCGCAGCGCACCCCCTGATGACGCTCGGCATCATGGCGCGCATCCACTGGCAGGCGCTGCGGCTGTGGGCCAAGCGCATTCCCTTCATTTCCAAACCCGTGCCTCCCTTGGAGGACGTATCCCGATGAACACGACGACTTCGAGCATTGGCGCCAAAGGCGCTCCGCCTTCGCACAGGAAAGGCATTCCTCTCGCCGCCCGGCTCGCACTGCGATTCCTGGAGCGCTTGGACACCGGCCGCCTGCATGTGGAATTGCCCTCGGGGTCGCGCCTCGCCTTCGGGCCCGGCGGCAGCGAGGCGGAGATCGTCTTCCACGACTGGGGCGCATTCGGCCGGATCCTCCGCGACGGCGATATCGGATTCGCCGAGGGCTTCCTCGAACAGCAGTGGCACACCCCCGACCTTCCGGCGCTGCTCATCCTGCTCGCTGCGAACCGCAAGGCGCTCGACGCCCCGTTGTACGGGAGCCTTGCGGGACGGCTGATCCACAGGATTAGCCACGCTTTGCGCTCCAACACGCGGGCCGGCAGCCGCCGCAACATCGCCGCGCACTACGACCTCGGCAACGATTTCTACTCGCTCTGGCTCGACCCCGGGATGACTTATTCGAGCGCCCTGTTCGAGAACCCCGGGCAGACGCTTGAATCCGCACAGCGCGCGAAGTACCAACGCATCCTCGATCGAATTGCGCCTGCTCCCGGGTCGCACATCCTGGAAATCGGCGCCGGGTGGGGCGGATTCGCTGAACTGGCCGCCGCGGAGAAATGCCGCGTGACCGGCCTGACGCTTTCGCGCGAGCAGCTCGAATACGCGCGCAATCGCCTGGCTTCGCTGGGCTACGCCGACCAGACGGCAATTGAACTTCGCGACTACCGCGACGAGCCCGGGACTTACGACGCAGTGGTGTCCATCGAGATGTTCGAGGCGGTGGGCGAGCGTTGGTGGCCGGCTTACTTCAGCAAGGTCGCCGGTGCCCTCCGGACAGGCGGGCAAGCCGTCATCCAGTCCATCGTGATCGACGACACACTGTTCGAGCGCTACCGCAAAGGCAGCGATTTCATCCAGCAGTACATCTTCCCCGGCGGCATGCTCGCCAGCCCGACGCGATTCCGGGCGCTGGCGCGGGAAGCCGGGCTCGAGATCACGGACGAGTTTCGCTTCGGCCCGGACTACGGTCGCACGCTCGCCCTGTGGCGCGAACAGTTCCTCGAAAAGGCGGACCCGGTGCGCGCCCTTGGGTTCGACGAGCGATTCATGCGCATGTGGGAGTTCTACTTTGCCTACTGCGAGGCGGGATTTGCCAGCGGGTCCACCGACGTCATGCAATTCACGCTGGTGAAGAAATGATACGGACTGCCGCGCTGCTCCTGGCGGCGGCGCTGGCCTGCCCGGCGCAGGCGCAGGAGTCGCTGCCGGCCGCCGTCACGGCAGAAGCCCCCGGGCTCACGGTCCGCGGCACGGGAACCTTTCGCTGGCTGGGGCTCGAAATCTATACCGCCACGCTCTGGACACGCGGCGCGCCGCCGGACCTTGACCGCCCGTTTGCGCTGACCCTGCGCTACGCGCGAACCATCAAGGGATCGGCCATCGCAGCACGCTCGGTGGAAGAGATTGAAAGGCTCGGCATTGCGTCGCCAGAGCAACTGCGCGCCTGGGGCGCGGCCATGAACAGCCTGTTCCCGGAAGTGTCGAAAGGCGCCACCCTCACCGGCCTGAACGTCCCCGGCAAGGGTGCGAGGTTCTTCCACGACGGCCGCCCGCTGGGTGAGATTGCCAGCGCCGAGTTCGCACGTGCATTCTTCTCGATCTGGCTCGATCCGCAATCCAGCGCCCCGGCCTTGCGCTCCGCGCTCCTAGGCGAAGGCTGAAAGGCTTCCCGATGTCCGCGCACCGGCTTGGGACAGGCGGCCTCGCCGGCTACGGCATCCTGGCACTGCCCCTGGCAATCGCGGCGCTGCCCGTCTACGTTCACCTGCCCAACCTCTATGGCGGTGTGCTTGGCCTGAACCTGGCCGTGCTGGGCGCAGTCTTGCTCTGCGCAAGGCTCGCCGATGCGATGGTCGATCCGTTGCTCGGCGCACTGAACGACCGGCTGCAGTTCCCGCGCCTGGCAATCGTGCTCGGGATGTCCATGCTTGCCGCCGGCACGCTGATGGCCTTCAATCCCCCTGCGGACGGCTTGCCGTTGTGGCTCTGGCTTGGCTGCGCACTGGTTCCGGTCTATCTCGGCTACAGCCTGGTCTCGGTGAGCTACCTCGCATGGGGTGCGCTGCTCGGCGACACCCCTGAGGAACGGACGCGAGTGGCCGCGTTCCGGGAGGCGTTCGGCATTGCAGGTGTGGTTCTCGCAAGCGTCCTGCCCGCGTTCCTCGGCGCAACCTTGGAGGAGGGACTTTCGCGCTTCAGTTTCGTACTCGTGCCGGCGGCCTTCGTGTGCGCCAGCATCATGCTGCTGTGCGCGCCCCGTCCGGATCCCCTCCCAAGGGGACGCTCGGTCAGCCTGCACGCGATGCTGGCACCTCTGGCGAACCCCGCGTTCCGCCCGCTCTTCGCAGTGTTCATGCTGAATGGCATCGCCAGCGCGTTGCCGGCGACGCTGGTTCTGTTCTTTGTCGACGACATCCTCCGTGCACCGCACCTGGCGGGAATGTTCCTCGGGCTGTATTTCGTCGCGGGCGCAGCCAGCCTGCCGGCGTGGCTGGCGCTCTGCAGGCGGATCGGCAACCCGGCCGGTTGGTTCGCGGCAATGATGCTCAGCGTCGCAGCGTTCAGCGGGGCGCTGCTGCTCGGCGAAGGAAACATAGTGGGCTTCGGCGCCATTTGTGTGGCGTCCGGCCTTGCGCTGGGCGCCGATCTTGCGCTCCCGCCCGCAATGCTCGCAGACACGGTGCGATCGGCCGGCCATGAATCGCGTGCCGGCGCCTATTTCGGCCTGTGGACACTCGCCACCAAACTGAACCTGGCGCTGGCCGCAGGCATTGCCTTGCCCCTGCTCGCGCTCTTCGGCTACACGCCCGGCGCGCCAGCGGCAGTGTGGCCGCTATACGTCGCCTACTGCGTGCTGCCTTGCGCGATGAAACTCTGCGCGGCATTCACGCTCCGGTCGCATTTCACGCTGCGCAAAGCGCAGGAAGGACCTCCCGCATGACACGCAATCTGTTTGCCCTGATCGGCGCCCTGCTGCTCGCCGGATGTACCTCGATTGGCCCGGAAGCCTATATCGCGGAAAAACCTGCGCTCGACCTGTTCCGGTACTTTTCCGGCACCGTCGATGGCTGGGGCGTCTTCACCGACCGTTCCAACAAGGTGGTGAAGCGCTTCGTGGTCGAGGTCCGCGGCACAGTCACAGGGGAGACCCTCACGCTCGACGAGGATTTTCGCTATTCGGACGGCACCACTTCGCAGCGAACCTGGACCATTGTCCGGGCCCCGGGCGGGCGCTTCTCCGGCACGGCGCCGGATGTCATAGGCACGGCCCTAGGCGAAACCGGTGGCAATGCACTGCGCTGGACCTACGTTCTCTCCCTGGACGTAGACGGCCGGACCTATCATGTGGACTTCGACGACTGGATGTACCTGCAGGACGAATCGGTGATGCTCAACCGGTCCACGATGAGCAAGTTCGGGATCCGGCTGGGCGATCTCACCCTCTCGTTCAGGAAGCGTTCCTGATGCCCCTGTTCCAACCGCTGAATCCGCCCATCTCCTCCTTCAAGGGGCTGCGCGTCTGGGTCGTCGGCGCGTCGACCGGGATCGGCGCGGCGACGGCAGGGCGGTTGCTCGCGCTCGGTGCGAAGGTCGCGGTCTCCGCGCGCACAGCCGCTTCGCTTGAAGCGCAGTTCGGTGCGGGCGCAGTCGTCCTGCCGCTTGACGTCACCGACGCCGAAGCCACGCGCAGGGCGGCAGAGAAACTTGTCGCCGAGTGGGGAGGCGTCGACCTTGTACTTTCGGTTGCAGGCACCTACAAGGCCATGCGCGCATGGGAAATCGACCTGCCCGAGGCCGGCCGGATCGTCGATGTCAATTTCACCGGCGTCATGAACCTCTTCGCAGCAGTAAGGCCCACCCTGATGAAGCAGGGGGCCGGCGGGTTCGGGATTGTTGCCAGCGTGGCGGGCTACGGCGGCCTGCCCAACAGCCTCGCCTATGGCGCCTCCAAGGCCGCGTGCATCAACCTTGCCGAGTCCCTTTACCTCGACCTGCGCAAGCGGGGCCTTGCCGTATACCTGATCACGCCGGGATTCGTGGCGACCCCCCTGACGGCAAAGAATGAATTTCCCATGCCGTTCCTGATCAGCGCAGACAAGGCCGCTTCCGAGATCGTTTCCGGCATCGCCCGGGGCGACTTCGAAATCCATTTCCCGCGCACGTTCTCCCGCCTGCTGAAGGCAATCAACCTCCTCCCCTACCGCATGTACTTCTGGTGCGTGCACAGGTTCACTGGATTGTGAGTCCACGGTGAAAGACCTCGAACGCCTGGTCGCATTCTTCGAATCACTCACGCCGGACAGCGTGCAGCACATCGGTGAGTACTACGCCGAGGACGCGTATTTCAGGGACCCGTTCAACGAAGTGCGCGGCATAGCGGGAATCACACGCGTCTTCGAGCACATGTTCGTGCAGGTGCACGAGCCGCGCTTCAAGGTCACCGATCGGTTCCGTGCCGGAGGCAGCGCGTTCCTCGCCTGGGATTTCACGTTTCGCCCAAAGCCGGGCGCGCCGGTGATCACGGTCCGCGGCTCCAGCCACCTGCGCTTCGACGAAACAGGCAAGGTCTGCTTTCACTGTGACTACTGGGATGTCGCGGGAGAACTCTACGAGCAGGTGCCCGTACTCGGGGCCTTGCTCCGGATGCTCAGGCGCCGCCTTTCGGCAACGCGCTGATCAACCCTCGCGGGAGTGCAGGGCGATCCGTTGGGTCATCGTGGGCGTGTATCAGGCGCCGAACTCCGGGCCGATCAGGTCAAGGCGGTCGGTCACAACGCAATCCACGCCCCAGCCGAACAACCGTGCAGCCACGCCCGGATCGTTGACGGTCCAGCACAGGACCGCGTAGCCGGCCGCGTGGATGTCCGACGCCAGGGATTGCGTCAGTTCCTTGTAATTGCAATGCAGCGCCACGCAGCCGAGCTTTTCCATGCGCGCCTGCCAGTCTGAAGGGATGCGGCTGACCAGCATCCCGCGCGGGAGGCTTGGCGCCACTTCCTTCGCCGCCGCAAGGGCCTCGATGGAAAACGACGAAAGCACGGGCGCCAGCGCAGCGCCACGCCAGAGGTCCAGCGTCAGCTGGGCCACCGCCCGGGCGGTCTGGACCTCGAACCCCTTGGCCGGCTTGATCTCCACGTTCGGCCACAACCCCAACTCCCGGCACACGATCGCAGCGGAAACAAAGGTCGGAACCTTCTCACCGCGGAAGCGCTCGCTGTGCCAGGCGCCCGCATCCAGCGCTTCTATTTCTGCATACGGCCGCGACGGCACTCGGCCCCGGCCCGAGGTCGTGCGATCCAGTGTCTCGTCGTGGATCAGGACGGGCGTCGCGTCGCCCGCAAGCATTACGTCGAATTCCACGCCGCGAAATCCCATAGAGGCGCCGAGACGCAATGCGCCCAGCGTGTTTTCCGGCGCGAGCGTGCCCCCTCCTCGATGGGCCACAACCCTGGGATAAGGCCAGCGGCTCGAGGTCATCGTGGCATCCGGCTCAATCGACCCGCTGGCCGGTCGAAGCGTCGAAAAAATGCTCTTTTGCGGGATCAAACCGCAGCGCAAGGCTGCCCTCGCGAACGGTCGTGGCGGCAGGCAACCTGACAATGATGCGCGCCCCATTCACCACGCCATGCGCCAGCGTGTCGGCCCCCAGCGGCTCCACGAGGTCGATCTGCGCCCGGAGCATCGCCTCGCTCTCGGCGCAGGGTTCCAGGTGCTCAGGGCGTACGCCTTGAAGCATGGAACGACCCGCGCGCTCCACGGGAATCAGGTTCATCGGCGGCGACCCGATGAACGAGGCCACGAACGTGCTCGCCGGCTTCGCGTACACCTCGAGCGGCGCACCGATCTGCTCGGCGCGCCCGCCGTTCATCACGATCATGCGATTCGCAAGCGTCATGGCCTCGACCTGGTCGTGCGTGACGTACAGGCTGGTGGTGGACAAGCGCTTGTGCAGGGCCTGCAGCTCGGCACGCATCTGCACCCTCAGCTTGGCATCCAGGTTCGAGAGCGGTTCATCGAACAGGAACACCGCGGGCTCGCGCACGATTGCCCGCCCCATGGCCACGCGCTGCCGCTGCCCGCCGGAGAGCTGGCGCGGCGTACGGTCGAGCAATGCACCGAGTTCGAGAATGCCGGCCGCGCGCTGCACACGAGACTCGATGTCGGATTTCTCGAACCCGCGGATCTTCAGGCCATAGGCCATGTTCTCGCGCACGGACATGTGCGGGTACAGCGCGTAGTTCTGGAACACCATCGCAATATCGCGATCCTTGGGCTCCAGCTGGTTGACCACCCGGTCACCGATCACCACCTCCCCCCCCGTGATGATTTCGAGGCCGGCCACCATCCGCAGCAGGGTGGACTTCCCGCACCCGGACGGGCCGACGATGACGACGAACTCGCCGTCGGCAACGTCCATCGACACGCCATGGATGACCTGCAGTTCGCCATAGGATTTGCGCACGTCGCGCAGCAGCACCTTTGCCATTATTTTTCGGTCTCCACGAGGCCCTTGACGAACCACTTCTGCATCAGCACCACGACCAGCGCGGGTGGCAGCAACGCGAGGATCGCCGTGGCCATCACCAAGTGCCATTCGTTCGCCGCATCGCTGCCCACGATCATGCGCTTGATGCCGATCACGGTGGTGTACATGGATTCGTCGCTGGTGATCAGCAGGGGCCACAGGTACTGGTTCCACCCGTAGATGAACTGGATCACGAACAGCGCCGCAATGCTGGTCTTCGAAAGAGGCAGCACCACGTCGAAGAAAAACCGCATGGGCCCTGCGCCGTCGATGCGCGCCGCCTCGGCCAACTCATCGGGGATGGTCAGGAAGAACTGCCGGAACAGGAACGTCGCGGTTGCGGAGGCGATCAGCGGGATCGTGAGCCCGGCGTACGAGTTGAGCATTCCCAGGTCGGACACCACCTTGAAGGTCGGGATGATGCGCACCTCGACCGGCAGCATCAAAGTGATGAAGATCATCCAGAAGAAGAAATTGCGCAGCGGGAACCGGAAATACACGATCGCGAAGGACGCGATGATCGAAATCGAAATCTTGCCGATCGAGATCATGAGCGCCATCAGCAGGCTGTTCATCATCATCGTCGACACCGGGGCGGCCGATCCCTTCGTCGACCCGGCCAGCAGGACCTGTGAATAGTTCGCGATGAACTGGTCGCCGGGCAGGAGCGGCATGGGCACCGCGAGGATCTGTTCCAACGTCAGGGTGGACGCGACGAATGTCACGTACAACGGGAACGCCACCGCCACGACGCCGAGTATCAGCGTCGCGTGCGAAAAGAAGGTGAGGAGCGGCCGGTTCTCTACCATGGCATGCCCGTCAGTAGTTGACCTTGCGTTCGACGAATCGGAACTGCACCACCGTCAGCATGATGACGATCAGCATCAGCACGACCGACTGCGCGGAGGACCCGCCAAGGTCCGCCGATTTCACGCCATCGTGATAGACCTTGTACACCAGGATCTGGGTCGCCTGCGCGGGGCCGCCCTGGGTCGTCGCATCGATCACGCCGAAGGTGTCGAAGAAGGCATAGACGATGTTCACCACCAGCAGGAAGAACGTCGTCGGCGAAAGCAGGGGGAACACGATGGTCCAGAACCGTCGCACAGGGCCGGCGCCGTCGATCGCCGCCGCCTCGATGAGCGACTTCGGGATGGACTGCAGGCCCGCGAGGAAGAACAGGAAGTTGTAGCTGATCTGCTTCCAGACCGAGGCGATGACCACGAGCAGCATCGCCTGGTCGCCGTGGATGATCCAGTTCCAGTCGATGCCCATGCCTTTCAGCACGTAGGTGATGATGCCGATCGAAGGCGCGAAAAGGAACGCCCACAGCACCCCGGCGATGGCGGGCGCCACTGCGTAAGGCCAGATCAGCAGCGTCTTGTAGGCCAGCGCGCCGCGCAGCACACGGTCGGCCATTGTCGCAAGCACCAGGGATATGACGAGCCCGAAGAAGGCCACCAGCACGCTGAACAAGGCAGTGACCTTGAACGATTCCAGGTAGCGCGAATCCCGGAATAATTCGTCGAAATTCTGCAGCCCGACGAATTCCGTATTGAGCCCGAAGGCGTCCTGTAACTGGAACGAAAACCACACCGCCTGGAACGCCGGCAGGAAGAAGAACACCACCGTTACGAGGATCTGCGGCGCCAGCAGGGCGTAGGGGAGCCACGCAGACCGGAAGACGACGCGCTTTTCCATCTAATCGTCGGGGGCGGATCTGCAGGAGGGGGCGGCGCCCCCTCCTTTCGAGGCCTCTACTTGTTCGCCGCCTGGAACTTGCGCAGGATCTCGTTGCCGCGTTTGACCGCCTCGTCGAGGCCCGCCTTGGCGTCCTTCTTGCCGGCAAAGATCGCCTCAAGTTCCTCTTCGATCACTTCGCGCCCCTGCACGAAATTACCGAAACGCAGGCCCTTGGAATTCGCTGTCGGGGCCTTGTTGTTGAGCTGCTTGACCGCCATGTCCGCGCCGGGATTCTTGTCGTAGAACCCGGACTTTCGTGTCATGTCGTACGACACCATCGTGATGGGCACGTAACCGGTGGCGGTATGCCACTCCATCTGCACCTCCGGCTGGGACAGGTAGGCCATGAATTTCGCCACGCCCTTGTACTCGGCCGGCTTCTTGCCGCCCATCACCCAAAGGGAGGCGCCGCCGATGATCGAGTTCTGCGGCGCGCCCTTCACGTCGTCGTGGTACGGCATGAAATTCACCGACCATTCGAACTTCGCTGCCTTCTTGATGCCCGCCTGGGCGCCGGAGCTTCCCGTGAACATCGCGCACTCGCCGCTCGAGAACTTGGCATCGCCCTGGTTGGTGCGCCCGGCGTAGGTGAACCAGCCGTTCTTGGCGAAGTCGGCCAGCATGCTTATATGACGCACATGGAGCGGCGAGTTGATGGTGAATTGCGCGTCCATCCCGCCCATGCCGTTCTGCTTGGTGCCGATCGGCACGTCATGCCAGGCGCTGAAGTTCTCGATGTGCATCCACGACGGCCAGCTGGTCGTGTAAACGCACGACTGCCCGGACGCTTTCAGCTTGCCGGCCGCGATCCCGAACTCCTTCCAGGTCTTCGGCGCCTTCTCCGGATCAAGCCCGGCCTTCTTGAACGCATCCTTGTTGATGTAGAAGAGCACCGTCGAACTGTTGAACGGGAACGACAGCATGTTGCCCTTGCTGTCGGTGTAGTAGCCCGCCACCGCCGGCAGGTAAGCCTTCGGCTCGAACGGCTCCTTGGCATCGGCCATGACTTTCGTGATCGGTACGATGGCGCCTTTGGCACCCATCATCGTCGCTGTGCCGACCTCGAACACCTGCAGGATGTGCGGCGCGCCACCGGCGCGGAATGCTGCAATCGCCGCGGTCATGGACTCGGGATAGGAGCCTTTGAACACCGCGTTGATCTTGTATTCCTTCTGGCTGGCGTTGAACTTGCCGGCGACTTCGTTGAGCTTCTCGCCAAGGGCGCCGCCCATTGAATGCCACCACTGGATCTCGGTCTGGGCCTGGGCGCTGGTCGCAAACAGGCTGGCAGCGGCCAGGGCGGCAGCTAAGGTATTGATACGCATCGGAACCTCCTCATTGGGTCAATCCGGGAACCGGGCGAGTCTATGCCCGCCGCGTTTCGGAAATACTACAGAATTATTGCTTCTTCGGTGCGGAGACGGTCGCGGCTGGCTTCGCGGCCTTCTTTGCCGCCGCCGGCGCCTGGCCTGGAGTCCGTACACCGGCCTTGTTCGCCGCCTCGAACTTTCGCAGGACCTGGTTGCCCCGCTCGGCGGCCTCGTCGAGGGCCTGCTTGGGCGTCTTCGAGAGGTTCCACACCTGCTCCAGTTCCTCTTCGATGATCGCCCGGATCTGCGGGAAGGACCCCAGCCGGATGCCCTTCGTTTCGCTGCTCGGGTTCTTCAGAAGGAGTTGCCGGATAGCGATTTCGTGGCCGGGGTTCTTCTCGTAGAAGCCCTGCTTTTTCGTCAGTTCGTACGCAGCAATCGTGGTGGGCACATAGCCGGTCTTCTGGTGCCACTCGGCCTGCACTTCCGGCTGCGACAGGTAAGCGAGGAATTTCGCCACGCCTGCATATTCCGGCTTCTTGTGCCCGTTCATCACCCAGAGCCCGCCTCCGCCGATCAGCGTGTTCTGCGGCGCGCCCTTTATGTCGTCGTAATACGGGAGCGGCGCAACGCCGAAGTCAAACTTCGCCGCTTCGCGCAGTTCAGCGTAGGTGGCCGAAGACGCGGTCAGGATCGAGCACGCGCCGCGCGTGAAACGCACCTCCGCCTCGTCGCGCCGGCCGGTGTAGGTGAAGTACTCCGCCTTGACCCAGGACGCCAGCGTGGAAACGTGCCGCATCATCAGGTGCGTGTTGAACACCAGTTTCGTGTCCAGCCCGCCCATGCCGTTGCCCTTGGTCGCAAATTCCTGATTGTGCCAGGCGCTGGTGTTCTCCAGCAGCACCCATGAGGGCCAGGACGTCACATAGCCGCAGGGCATGTTGCCCTTGTCCTTCAGCTCGCCCAGGATGGGCACCATTTCATACCAGGTCTTCGGGGGCTTTTCGGGGTCGAGTTGCGCCGCGCGAAATGCATCCTTGTTATAGAACATCACCGGCGTCGAAGTATTGAACGGCAATCCCTCGAGCCGGCCCTGCGCATCGGAGAAATAGCTCGCCACTGCAGGGACAAACGCCTTCGCATCCAGGCGCACGCCGGCTTCGGCCATTACCTCCCACACGTGCCGCACGGCATGGTGGGCGACCATCATGTCGGCGGTGCCCAACTCATACACCTGCACGATGTGGGGCGCAGACCCGGCGCGATGCGCGATGAAGGCAGCCGACATGGTCTCGTCGTAATTGCCCTTGTAGGCCGTGGCAACGACGTAGTCCTTCTGGGACGCGTTGAAGCGCTTTGCGATCGCCTCGACCTGGTCGCCGAGGGGGCCGCCCATGGCATGCCAGAACTGGATTTCGGTGGGAGCCGCCTGGGCGGCTGCGCTGATGAGCAATGCAAGGGTCAGAAAAATCGGGCGCAAAAGAAGTCCTCCAGGCGGATCGCGGGCCAGTATATCCCCCACCGCCACCCCTCGTACGCGCGCAAAGCGGCAGACGAAGCAAGCCTCGGATGGGATGGCGCTATCATTGGCCCCATGAACAATGAACTCCACTTGCTGTCTGCCGCGGACTTGTGCGCCGCATTCGCGGCGCGCCGGCTGTCGCCCGTCGAGGTGGCTGAGGCCGCCCTGAAAAGGATCGCCCTCTGGGAACCGCACCTGAATGCCATGTACCTGGTGCAGGCCGACGCGGCGATGGCGCAGGCGCGCGCCTCCGAGGCCCGTTGGCAGGCCGGGCTGCCGCTGTCAGCCCTTGACGGTGTCCCGGTAACCATCAAGGAAAACATCCATACCCAGGGTGACCTTGCGCCGATCGGCACGGCGGCCAATGAGGGCGGACCACCGGCTATAGCCGACGCCCCTCCTGCGGCGCGCGTGCGCGAGGCGGGCTGCGTGATCCTGGGCAAATCGACGATGCCCGATTACGGAATGCTCTCCTCGGGCCTGTCTTCCATTCACGGCATCACTCGCAATCCGTGGCGCCTCGATCGAAACACCTCCGGTTCGAGTTCCGGGGCCGGGGCCGCGACGGCTGCCGGGTATGCGCCGCTGAACCTGGGCACCGATATCGGCGGCTCGGTGCGCCTGCCCGCGACCCACTGCGGGATCTTTGCGCTCAAGCCCAGCCTCGGGCGCGTGCCGGTGAGCCCGCCGTATCTAGGCCGCGTCACCGGCCCGATGACCCGCACGGTCCGCGACGCAGCGCTGCTGATGAACGCCCTCAGCCGCCCGGATGCGCGCGACTACATGAACCTGCCCTACGAGGCGAGGGACTACAGCGCGGGCCTCGAGAGCCTCGACCCGCGCGGCCTGCGGATCGGCTTTCTCGCCGACATGAAGGCCGGCCTGGCAGTCCACCCCGAAGTCCTGGCGGCGGCCACAGCAGCCGCCAAGGCCCTCGCGGATGCGGGGGCGATCGTGGAGGAGATGGGGTCGTTCATGAACGAGGCCATGCTCGAGGGCATGTCGCGATTCTTCGAGGCCCGCTCGCACAACGACTTCGTCCAACTCCCGCCCGACCGGCAGGCGAAAGTGCTGCCCTTCATCGCCGAATGGTGCACCTGGCGCGCCGCGAACTTTTCCGGGAGCGACGTCATGGCCGCCTTCGGCCAGTACATGGCCATGCGCGAGGCGGCAGTAAACGCCTGCCAGCCCTACGACTTCGTGATTTCGCCGACCTCTCCCATCCTGCCGTATGAGGCCACCCTGGCGTGCCCGGGAAACGACCCGCGCAATGCCCTGCCGCATATCGCCTTTACGGTGCCGTACAACATGTCCGAGCAACCGGCCGCCTCAGTCAACTGGGCACAGAGCCGGGACGGGCTGCCGATCGGCGTCCAGGTGATCGGCCGGCGCTTCGACGATGCGGGCGTGCTGCGACTCGCGCGCCTCATCGAAAAGCTCCGCCCCCCGCAACCTGACTGGCCCACGCCGCAATGAAGCGCGTCGTCGCGATCTTGGTGCTGGCGCTCGCGACCGGCGGAGCATGCGCGCAAAAAGTGATCCGCATCGCCCCCCAATCGAACCTGACGGTGCTCGACCCGCACTTCACCACTGCGACGGTCACGCGCAGCCACGGCTACATGGTCTACGACACCCTGTTCGGCACGGATGCGTCGAGCCGCGTGCAGCCGCAGATGGTGGACAAGTGGACGGTCAGCGCGGATCGCAAGACATGGACGTTTACGCTGCGCACCGGTCTCGAGTTCCACGACGGCCAGCCGGTGACGAGCGAGGACGTGATCGCCTCCCTCGAGCGCTGGGCGAAGAAGGACAGCCTCGGCCAGCGCCTCGCGGCCGCGGCCGAACGCTGGGAGATGGTCGACGCGCGCACTTTCCGGCTGGTGCTGAAAGAGCCTTTCGGCATGGTGCTGGAAGCCCTGGGCAAGCCCGGCGCCAACGTGCCGTTCATCCTGCCGAAGCGGATCGCCACCACCTCCGCCGACAAGCAGATCGAGGACCCCACCGGCAGCGGCCCCTACATCTTCAAACGCGACGAATGGAAGCCCGGCAGCCTCGCCGTATACGTGAAGAACGCCAAGTACCGGCCGCGCGCGGAGCCTCCCTCGGGCACGGCGGGCGGCAAGCGCGTATTCGTCGATCGCGTCGAGTGGCAGATCCTGCGCGACGCTCAGACCCAGGTGAATGCGCTCGTCGCAGGCGAGATCGACCTCGTCGAGCAGCCGGCGCACGAGCACTACCCGGCGTTGCGCGCCAACCCCGACATCACGGTCCACGACAATAAATCCGGCGCCCAGGTGGTGCTGCGCTTCAACCACCTGCACCCGCCGTTCAACGACGCGCGCATCCGCCGCGCAGCGCTGGTCGCGCTGTCGCCCGAGCCCTTCCTCAAGGCGCAGTACGTCTCGCCCGACCTGTACCGGTTGTGTCCCTCGCTCTACACCTGCGGCATGCCGTACGAGACCAAGGCCGGCATGGAAGGGCTCCTGCGCGGCGACATCAAACGCGCCCGCGAACTACTGAAGGACGCAGGCTACGACGGCACGCCCATCGTGATCCTCCAGCCCACCGATCTCGCCACCATCGCCAAGCTGCCGACCGTCGCCGCCCAGCAACTGCGCCAGGCCGGCTTCAAAGTCGACCTGCTGGCGATGGACTGGAACGCGCTGCTTTCGCGCCGCGCCAAGAGGGACCCGCCAGCGCAAGGCGGCTGGAGCATCTTCATGACCACGCTGAACGGCCTCGACGTGGCCAACCCGGCGGTGAGCCTGCCGATGAACGCGTCCTGCGACAAGGCGTGGCCCGGCTGGCCGTGCGACCCGCCGCTGGAGAAACTGCGCGAGGACTTCCTGCACGCCGCGACGGACGCGGACCGCAAGAAGGTCGCTGACGCCGCGCAGCAGCGCGCGCTGGAGATCGGGACGCATGCGGCCCTTGGCGAATATTTCCAGCCGGTGGCCACGCGGAAAAACATCACCGGGCTGCTCAACGCACCGGTCTACGTCTACTGGAACCTGGACAAGAAATAGAGACTTAATTGTTGCCACTTTTTGGTCGGAGTCCGCACCAGGAGCCGGTTTTCAGCCAAACTGTTGCCAAGCGCATACCGAAATAGGGTTGCGGTTGACCCCTCTCCGCGACGGTACTACCATGGTGTTACTTCTTGTCCGACAGCGACGCCAATGCCTGCCGTCACACTGAAACTCCCGGAAGAACTCAAAGCGCGCATCAACGACCTCGCCGCCGCGAGCGGTAAATCGCCGCGAGCGGTAAATCGCCGCATGCGTTCATGGTCGATGCGCTCACTACGCAGATCGGCCGGGAGGAAAGCCGCAACGCCTGCGTCGCGTCCGCCCTCGAAGCCCGCCAGGAAGTCGCAAAATACGGCGAGGTCATGGAAGCCGCGGATGTTCACAGTTGGCTGCTCGCGCGAGCAGCGAACGGCAAGGCAGTTCGCCCCCGGGCCAGAAAGCTCGTCAAATAGCGCGTGGCGCGCCTCACCTATTCCCCCCGGGCGACTCTCGACCTGGAGCGATTACAGGATTTTCTCGCCGAACACGATCCGGAATGGGCCGAAGCTGCGGTTCGGGTCATCGTGCACGGCATGACCGTATTGGAACAGCATCCGCTGATCGGCCGTCCGGCCGAGGAAGGTATGCGCGAACTGGTCATTTCGCGTGGACGCACAGGCTACGTGGCCCTGTGCACCTCCCCGTCGGCGAGCATGAGGTAGAGCGTCGCCAGCCGCACGGGGCGCGAAGTGGTGCTGCCGCTGTCGTCTTCGGAAGACATAAGGGTCCGGGGCTCCGTGCAGTTTCCGACAATCTACGCCTGTCGCGGACAAGACCCTTGCCGCGCCGCAAAACGTGGACTATCTTGGCTGCATAACAACAAGTATTCAAGTATTCCAAGGAGGTTTTGCCATGCTCGGTCTTCGTATTGTTGCCGTCTTCCTCGCGCTTCTAGCATCGACCGCGGGTGCCCAGGACAAGGTCCTGCGCGCCGTCCCGCACTCCAACCTCGCGGTGCTCGACCCGATCTGGACCACCGCGTACATGAGCCGCAACCACGGCTACATGATCTACGACACCCTGTTCGGCACCGACGAGAAGAACCAGATCAAGCCGCAGATGGTCGAGTCCTGGACCGAGTCGCCCGACCACCGCCTGTGGACATTCAAGCTGCGCAAAGGCCTCGAGTTCCACGACGGCAAGCCCGTCACCGGCGAGGACGTGGTCGCCTCGATCAACCGCTGGTCGAAGCGCGACTCCATGGGCCAGATCCTCGCCACCTTCATCGAGCGCATGGACGCCCCGGCGCCCGATTCCTTCCGCCTCTTCCTGCGCGAGCCCTGCGGCTTCGTGCTCGAGGCCCTGGGCAAGCCCTCGGCCAACGTGCCTTTCATCATGCCCAAGCGCATCGCCGAAACGGATGCGTTCAAGCAGATCGAGGAGCACATCGGCTCGGGCCCCTATGTCTTCAAGCGGGACGAGTTCAAGCCGGGCGCGATCGCGGTCTACACGCGCAACGCCAAATACGTTGCCCGCAAGGAGCCGCCCTCGGGCACCACCGGCAGCAAGCAGGTCTACGTCGATCGCGTCGAGTGGATCCTTGCGCTGCGGGACGCGCAAACGCAGGTGATCGCGCTGCAAAAAGGCGAGATCGACATGCTCGAGCGCGTGCCGTTCGAGCAGATCATTCCGTTGCGCGCGGACAAGACCATCGAGCTGGTCAAGAAGGACCCGACCGGGTTCCAGTACATCGGGCGCTTCAACCACCTGCACCCCCCGTTCAACAACGTGAAGGTGCGCCGTGCGGCGATCGCCGCGTTCGACCAGGAAGCCTTCCTCAAGGCGCAGATCGGCGTGAAGGACCTGTACCGCACCTGCCCCTCCATGTACACCTGCGGTACCACGTACGCCACGCCTGTCGGCACCGAGATCCAGTCGAAGTCGAACATGAGAAAGGCCCAGGCCCTGCTGAAGGAGTCCGGCTACGACGGGACCACCGTGGTGATCCTCAAGCCCACCGACATCGCCACCATCAACAAGCTCCCCGACGTAGGCGCGCAGCTGCTGCGCCAGGCCGGGTTCAAGGTCGACGTGCAGGCGATGGACTGGCAGACGATGGTCGGGCGTCGCACGAAGAAGGACCTGCCGGAGAAGGGCGGCTGGAACCTTTTCTTCACCGCGTTTGTCGCCCCCGACATGTGGAACCCGATCGCCAACTTCGGCCTCAACGGCGCCTGCGAGAAGGCCTGGCAGGGCTGGCCCTGCGACGCGAAACTCGAGGAATTGCGGAACGAATTCGCCCGCTCCACGGACGAGGGCGCGAAAAAGAAGATCGCCGAGAACCTGCAGGTGCGCGGTTTCGAGATCGGCACCCACGCCCCGGTCGGCGAGTACGTCGCCCCTGCGGCCGTCCGCAAGGGCATCAAGGGCCTGGTGATCGGCCCGGGCGACTTCTACTGGGGCATCCGCAAGGACTGATCGACGGGCACCGCTCGCTTGCTGCGGCCCGTCCCTTCGGCTATCTTGGCGCGGCCCTTACCGATTCGGAGGCAGTTCATGGCGTTCTCTAGGAAGCTGGCCGCATTTGCAGCCTTCGCGACGCTTGCCGCGGCAAGCGTCGCCCTCGCCCAGGAAAAGGTGCTGCGCATCGTGCCGCACTCGAACCTGGCGATCCTCGACCCGATCTGGACCACCGCCTACATGAGCCGCAACCACGGCTACATGATCTACGACACCCTCTTCGGCACCGACGAGAAGAACCAGATCAAGCCGCAGATGGTGGAGGAGTGGACAGCCTCGCCGGACAAGCGGCTGTGGACCTTCAAGCTGCGCAAGGGGCTCGAGTTTCATGACGGCAAACCGGTCACCAGCGAGGACGTCGTGGCGTCGATCGCGCGCTGGGGCAAGCGCGACGCGATGGGCACGGCCCTGATGACCTTCGTGGACCGGATGGACACGCCCGCGCCGGACACCTTCCGCATCTTCCTGCGGGAGGCCTGCGGGTTCCTGCTCGAGGCGCTGGGCAAACCGTCCTCGAACGTGCTTTTCATCATGCCAAAACGGGTTGCCGATACCGACGCCTTCAAGCAGATCGACGACTACACAGGCTCGGGTCCCTACATTTTCAAGCGCGACGAGTTCAAGCCCGGTGACAAGGCCGTGTACCTCCGCAATGCCAAGTACGTGCCGCGCAAGGAAGGGCCGTCCGGCAGCGCGGGCGGCAAGAACGTCTACGTCGACCGCGTCGAGTGGAACCTCGCGCTTCGTGACGCACAAGCGCAGGCGAACGCCCTGGTCAACGGCGAAGTCGACGTCCTCGAAGCCCCGGCATTCGAAAGCGTCGAAGGGCTGAAAAAGGCGGCCAACGTCCAGATCCTGAATCCCGCGCCGGCCGGCCTGCAGTACATGGCGCGGTTCAACCACCTCCACAAGCCTTTCGACAACCCCGCGGTGCGACGCGCCGCCCTGGCCGCGTTCTCGCAGGAGCCGTTCCTCAAGGCCCAGGTCGGCCTGAAGGAGTACTACCGCCCCTGCGCGTCGATGTTCACCTGCGGGACGCCTTACGGCAGCCCGGCAGGAAGCGACATTCAGTCGAAATCGAACATGAAGAAGGCGCAGGAACTGCTCAAGTCCTCGGGCTACGACGGCACCCCTGTCCTGATCATGAAGCCCACCGACCTCGCGTCGATCCAGAAACTCCCGGACGTCGCGGCACAACTGCTCCGCCAGGCGGGCTTCAAAGTCGACCTGCAGGCCATGGACTGGCAGACCCTGGTCGGGCGACGCTCGAAGAAGGACGCCCCGGACAAGGGGGGCTGGCACATGTTCCTGACCGCCTGGCAGGCGCACGACATCTGGAATCCGATCGCCAATGCGGCGCTGGACGCACGGGGCGAAAAATCCGGCTGGTTCGGCTGGGCCAGCGACGACAAGCTGAACGACCTGCGCGCCCAGTTCATGCGCGAGACGGACGATGCGAAAAAGAAACAGCTCGCCGAAGCCGTGCAGGCCCGCGCCTTCGAGATCGGCACGCACGCACCGCTGGGCGAGTATGTCCAGCCCGTCGCGGCGCGCAAGAACATCTCGGGCTTCTTCACGACCAATGGCAACCTCTATTGGAACCTGAAGAAGAACTGATCCCGGCGCACCGGCCGACGGCTCCGGCACGCGCCGGGGCCGTTTTCGTCTAGACATGTACAAATTCCTCGCCCGCAGGCTGCTGTCCACGATCCCGGTACTCGCGATCGTGGCTGTGCTCGTCTTCCTGATGCTCCGGCTGACGCCCGGCGACCCGGCCGCGATCCTCGCGGGCGACGCGGCGAACACGGAGCAGATCGCGCGGATCCGGGAGGGCCTCGGCCTCGATCGCCCCCTGCCGGTGCAGTTCGCGATCTGGGCGAAGAGCATCCTGTCAGGCGACCTCGGGGAGTCGTTCTACTTCAAAATGAAGGTGACGGCCCTGATCGGCCAGCGGCTCGAAGCCACTCTGTCACTCGCCACGCTGACCATCATCTTCGCGGTGTTTACCGCAGTCCCGCTCGGCGTCCTTGCGGCCTGGCGCTTCGGCGGCTGGTTCGACCGGATCCTGATGGGATTTTCGGTCATGGGCTTCTCGGTGCCGGTGTTCGTGCTCGCCTACATCCTGATCTGGATAGTCTCGCTCAAGCTCGGCTGGCTGCCGGTGCAGGGATACAAGCCGATCGCCGAAGGGTTCGGGCCTTTCATCCGGCACCTGATCCTCCCCGCGATCACGCTGTCGGTGATCTACATCGCGCTGATCGCTCGCGTGACGCGCGCTTCCGTGCTTGAAGCGCTCGGCGAGGACTACATCCGCACCGCGCGCGCCAAGGGCCTGCCCGAATCGCGCGTGCTGATCCGGCATGCGCTGACCAACGCAGCGGTGCCTATCGTCACGGTCATCGGCATCGGCATCGCGCTGCTGATCGGCGGTGTCGTGGTGACCGAGTCGGTCTATGCGATCCCCGGCCTCGGCCGCCTGACGGTCGATGCCGTGCTGGCGCGCGACTTCCCCACGATCCAGGGCGTGATCCTGTTCTTCTCGGTGATCTACGTGATGATCAACCTGCTGGTGGACTTGTCCTACGTGTTCTTCGATCCGCGGATCCGCTACTGATGGCGACCGACAGCGCAGCCGAGGCACTCTCGACGGAATCCGCCGCCGTCGTCCGGCAGGAAAGCGCGATGCAGCGCCTGCGTCGCAACTGGTCGGTGCGCATCGGCGGCGTCGTGCTGCTTGCGCTTATCTTCATCGCCTTGGCTGCGCCGCTGCTCGGGACCGTCGACCCGACCCTGTTCGATGCCGGCAGCCGCGACCTGACCCCGGGACAGTCGGGCGAAATCATCACGCTCGACGGCGACTCGATCAAGCACACCTTCATCATGGGCTCGGACAGCTTCGGCCGCGACATCTACAGCCGGGTGCTTTACGGCACGCGCGTGTCCCTGATGGTCGGGGCGTTCTCGGCGGTCGTGGCGCTTGTCTTCGGCATCCTGCTCGGCCTCCTGTCGGGCTACCTGCGCTGGCTGGACGGCCCGCTGATGCGCGTCATGGACGGCGTGATGGCGATCCCTGCCATCCTGATCGCGATCGCACTGGTCGCGATGTGGCGGGCGAGCCTGCTGTCGGTGATCATCGCGATCGCCATCCCCGAAATCCCGCGGGTGACGCGGCTGGTACGCTCCCTGGTGCTCACGATCCGCGAAGAGCCCTACGTCGAGGCTGCGATTTCGCTGGGCACCCCCGCCTGGAAAATCATGCTGTTCCACATCCTGCCCAATACGGTGGCACCGCTGCTCGTGCAGGGCACCTACATCTGCGCCGCCGGCATCCTCGTCGAGGCGATCCTGTCCTTCCTCGGCGTCGGGCTGCCGCCGGACATCCCGACCTGGGGCAACATCATGGCCGAAGGCCGCGTGCAGTTCGTCACCTTCCCGCACAACGTGCTCTTCCCCGGGATCTTCCTCGCGCTCACGGTGCTGGCGGTGAACATCCTCGGCGACGGCCTGCGCGACACGCTGGACCCCAAGATGGCCCGACGCTCGTGACCGCACCCGCCCCGTCCGGCCCGGTGCTCGAGGTCCGCGGGCTGTCAATCTCCCTGCCCGAAGGCGGCGACCGCACGAACGCCGTCTCCGACGTTTCGTTTACCGTCAATCGCGGCGAAATCGTCTGCCTCGTGGGCGAGTCGGGTTCCGGCAAATCGGTCATCGCGCAAAGCATCATGGGGCTGCTGCCGCGAACGCTGAAGGTGGCGGGGGGGGCAATCCTGCTGCAGGGCGAAGACATCACCCACGCGCCGGTCTCCCGGCTGCGCGAACTGCGCGCCACGCGCATGTCGATGGTGTTCCAGGAACCGATGACTGCGCTGAATCCGGTCATGACCTGCGGCGAGCAGATCGACGAGGTCCTCTCTGAACACACGCAACTGTCCCCCACCGAGCGCCGCGCGAAGATCCTCGCCACCATCCGCGAAGTCAGCCTGCCGGAGCCCGAGCGCATCTACGCGTCCTACCCGCACCAGCTCTCCGGTGGCCAGCGCCAGCGCATCGTGATCGCCATGGCGCTGATCCTCGACCCGGCGCTGATCATAGCGGACGAGCCCACCACCGCGCTCGACGTCACGACGCAGGCGCAGATCCTGCAATTGATCCGCGACCTGCAGGCACGGCACGGGACCGGCGTATTGTTCATCACGCACGACTTCGGCGTCGTGGCGGAGATTGCCCAGCGGGTCGCGGTGCTGCGCCTGGGCGAGCTGGTCGAATTCGGCGCGCGTGACGAGGTCCTGAAGAACCCGCAGCACGAGTACACGAAGATGCTGATCCGTGCGGTGCCGACCCTTGCACCGGTGGACCGTGTCGCGGATGCAGGCGCTCCCGTGGTGCTTGAACTCAAGCACCTGTCCAAGACCTACATCGACCGCGGCTGGCTGTCGAAAAAGCGCGAAGTCCATGCCGCCAGCGACGTGAACCTCGAAATCCGGCGCGGGCAGACCCTGGGCATCGTCGGCGAATCCGGGTCCGGGAAATCGACCGTCGCGCGCTGCGTCGTCCGCCTGATCGACCCGACCTCGGGCGAGGTCCTTCTCTCGGGCGAGGACATCGCCACCTTGTCGCCCGGCCAGTTGCGGCCGCTGCGGCGCAAGGTCCAGATCATCTTCCAGGACCCGTACCGTTCGCTCAACCCGCGCCGCAAGGTCGGCGAGGCGATCATCGAAGGCCCGCTCAACTACGGCACAGGGCGCAGCGAAGCCATCGAGCGAGCGCGCAAGCTCATGGACCTGGTGCGCATGGACCCCGCTTCGCTCGAACGCTACCCGCACCAGTTCTCCGGCGGACAGCGGCAGCGCATCTGCATCGCGCGGGCGCTGGCCATGGAACCCGAACTGCTCATTGCGGACGAAGCCGTATCGGCGCTGGACGTCTCGGTGCAGGCGCAGGTGCTGGCGCTGCTGGAGGAGATCCGCGGCCGGCTCAACCTCGCGATGCTGTTCATCACCCACGACCTGCGCGTTGCGGCGCAGATCTGCGACCACGTCGCGGTGATGTCGCAGGGGCGCGTAGTCGAATACGGCGCGGCCACCGAGGTGTTCCTGCGCCCGCAGCATGAGTACACGCGGGCGCTGTTCGCCGCGGCCCCGGGCCGCAACTTCGCCTTTTCCAGCGGACACGCGTGATGCGCATCGCCATCGGCGGCTTCCAACACGAGACCAACACCTTCGCACCCAGCAAAGCGACTTACTTGAACTTCGAGCGCGCCAAGGGGTGGCCCGGGTTGCAGCGCGGCGGCGAAATGCTCGAAACCATGGTGGCGAGGAACCTGCCCATCGCCGGGTTCATCGAGCAGATGAAGGGCACGCGTCACACGCTGGTGCCGACGGCCTGGGCGGCGGCCGAGCCGTCCGCGCATGTCACCGAAGACGCCTTCGAGCGGATCGCGGCGATGATCGTCGACGGCATCCGGGACGCGAAACCCGATGCGGTCTACCTGGACCTGCATGGCGCGATGGTCACCGAACACCTGGATGACGGCGAAGGCGAGATCCTCGCGCGCGTGCGACGCGCGGTGGGCGAGGACGTGCCGATCATGGCCAGCCTCGACCTGCATGCCAATGTCACCCGGACGATGGTCGACTGTGCGGATGCGCTGGTCGGATACCGCACCTATCCGCACGTCGACATGGCCGACACCGGGGCGCGCACGGCCTTTCTGCTCGCGCAGCGCCTGGACGGCATGGCGCGCCCGCACGCCGCGCTGCGGCGCATCCCGTTCCTCATCCCGCTTTCGGCGCAGTGCACCGACCTCGAACCCTCGAAGAAGCTCTTTGCCGACCTCGCCGGGATGGAGACGCGCGACGTGCCGACGCTGTCGTTCACGCCCGGGTTCCCGGCCGCGGACTTCCCCGAATGCGGCCCGGTGGTCCTCGCCTACGGGACCAGCCCCGGCGCGGCGGCGCAGGCGGCCGACGCCCTTGCCCGCCACATCGAATCGATCGAGGCCGAGTTCGATGCGCCGGTGTATGCCGCAGATGAAGCCGTGAAGCTTGCGATGGCGATTGCCGCAAAGGCGACCCGGCCCGTGGTGATTGCCGACACGCAGGACAACCCCGGCGCGGGCGGCGATTCGGACACCACCGGGATGCTGCGCGCGCTGCTTGCCAACAACGTGCAACGCGCAGCGCTCGGCGTGATGGTCGACCCGGCGGCCGCGCAAGCCGCGCACCGCGCCGGGATCGGCAGCACGCTCGAGTTGTCCCTCGGCGGGAAATCCGGCGTGCCCGGCGACGCACCCCTGCGCGCGCAGTTCCGCGTCGACGCGCTCTCCGACGGCCGGCTGCTCTGCAAGGGGCCGTTCTATCGCGGCGCGAAGATGGAACTCGGGCTTTCGGCCTGCCTGTCGATCGAAGGCGTGCGCATTGTCCTCGCCAGCAAGAAAACCCAGCTCGCCGACCAGGAACTGTATCGCTTCGTGGGCATCGAGCCGACCGCGCAGGCCATCCTGGTGAACAAGAGTTCGGTGCACTTTCGCGCCGACTTCGCACCGATCGCGGAGCAGATCCTCGTCGCCAAGGCGCCGGGACCGATGATCGCCGACCCAAGCGAATTTCCATGGAAGCGCCTCGCGCGCGGGATCCGGTTAAAGCCCAACGGCAAGGCATTCTGAAAATGCCAGGCGCTGTCGCCCCGGACGCGCTCGATGCCGTTTCGATCCGCAGGGGCCTCGAGTCCCTGGGCGTTCAGCTTGCGGTCGAAGTATGCGAGCGCTGCACCTCGACGAATACCCTCCTCCTTGAACGCAGCGCTGAAGGCGTGCCTGCGCTCCTCTTTGCCGAGGAACAGACAGCGGGACGCGGTCGGCGCGGCCGGCGCTGGCACTCGGAGCGCGGCGCCGCGCTGATGTTCTCGCTGCGCCGGCACTTCAGCGGCACCGTCGGGCGGCTGGGCGGGTTGTCCCTTGCTGCAGGTGTAGGCGTCGCGCGAGCCCTGCAAGCGCTGGGCGCAAACGGCGTGGGACTCAAATGGCCCAACGACCTGCTGGCACCAGCCCGGCTGGGCGGCGGGAAACTGGGGGGCATCCTGGTCGAAACGCGCGCGTCAGGCGGGCAGGTCTCGGTCGTGGTCGGGGTCGGCCTCAATTGCCGGCGGACCGAAGGACTCGACGGGCGGCTCAGGCGACGGGTCGCAGCCCTGGATGAGCTCATGGATCCGCTGCCCGCGCGCAACGAAATTGCGATCCATGTCGCAGCCGGGCTTGCGGGCGCGCTCGAGTCTTTCGAGAATGCGGGCTTCGAGACATTCCGGCCGGAATGGGAATCCATGCATGCCAACCAGGGTGAGACGATGAAAGTACGCATGTCGGACGGTCGCGTCGTCTCCGGCGTAGCCGACGGGCTCGCGCCCGACGGCGGGCTGCTGCTGCGCACCCGGCGTGGCGTCCTCGCCATCCACAGCGGCAGCGTAGTGCGCGGGCGGGCGGCATGATCCTCACCATCGACGCCGGCAATTCGCGCGTGAAGTGGGGCTGGCACGACGGCAAGGGGTGGACCAGCCTCGCCACGGTGTCGATCATCGAATTTGCCGCGGCGAACCATGACATCAACCCGTTCGCCGCAACCCATGCCAACCCGGAGAAGATCATCATCTCCAACGTCGCCGGCGAGGCGGCCCACCAGCTGATCGTCAACTGGACCAGCATCTTCGAAGCCGAGGCCCACTGGCTCCACGGCGAGGCCGAACGCTGCGGCGTGAAGAACGGCTATGAAACACCCGACCAGCTCGGCCCGGACCGCTGGGCCGCGCTGGTCGCAGCGCGGGCCCTGCACCCCGGCCCGTGCCTCGTTGTCAATTCAGGCACTGCGACGACGATCGACACCCTGTCGGCCCAGGGCATGTTCGAGGGTGGCCTGATCCTGCCCGGCGTGGACCTCATGCGCTTTGTCCTGCATGAGCACACCGGCCGCCTGCCACTCCAGGAGGGGCGCTTTCGCGAAGCCCCCCGCAATACCGTGGATGCCATAGCGACCGGCTGCTGGCAGGCGCAGGCTGGCGCAGTGGAGCGCATGGCGCGCCGGCTGGGCCCGGGCGGTCTCGTCATCGTCAGCGGCGGCGCCGGGCGGCTGCTGGTTGACCAGCTCGCCGGCATCCACTGCCGCTACGTCGACAACCTGGTGCTCGAAGGCCTCGCGCAGATAGCGAACTCTTGAGAACGCTCTTTCTCCTGGTGGTGCTCGCCAACCTCGCCTTCTTTGCGTGGGCGAATTTCATCGGCGACCTGGACACGCAGTCGGACCCCCGCCCGATCGCCCGCCAGGTGGCGCCGGAAAAGCTGCGCATCCTCCCCACCGATCTGGCCACCAAGGCCGCCGAAGTGGCTACGACCAAACCGCCGCCTGAAACCGCCGGCCGCATCGCCTGCCTGGAATGGGGCGGGTTTGCGCCGGCGGATGCGGCGCGCGCCGGCGAAGCCCTTGCCCCATTGGCCCTGGGCGCCCGCCTGTCGCAACGCCAGGTGGACGACTCCGCCGGCTGGTGGGTGTACATCCCGACCCGCCCGAACAGGGCCGATGCGCTGAAGAAGGTCGAGGAACTCAAGTCCCGCGGGGTGGAGGAGTATTTCATCGTCCCGGACGTGGGGCCTTTCCAGTACGCCCTGTCCCTCGGCGTGTTCAAGACCGAAGCGGCCGCGCAGAGCCGTCTCGAAGCGCTGCGCGCCAAGGATGTCCGGACCGCGCAGGTGGGCAAGCGCGAAACCCAGCTGCAGAAGACCTACTACCAGGTGCGGGGCATCGAGGACACCCTGGCAGCCAAGCTGCGTGAAACCGCGCAGGGTTTTGCCGGCAGCGAAGTGCGCGAATGCGCCCCGGGAGCCGACCTGAAGCCGGCCCGAACGCCTTAACCGATGGGGTAGGTCCCGCCGGGCAGGTGCTCGGCAACGACGGCAAGCAGCTTGTCGGCGCGTACCGGCTTGGTGATGTAGCCGACTGCGCCCAGTTGCTGCCCGCGGTCGAACTCGTCCATCGAGGTCAGGAAGATCACCGGGATTTTCGGCAGGCTTTTGTCGGCCTTCAGCGCCTCGACGAACTGGTAGCCGTCCATGTGAGGCATGTTGACGTCGGTAATGATCAGGTCCGGCAGGCTTTTCAGCACGGCATAGCCTGCCTCGATCCCGTCGGACGCAGTGCTGACGGCGTAGCCTGCAGCCGACAAATGCAGGCGCAGCAATTCGCGCAGGCTTTGGTCGTCGTCGACTACCAGGATGGACTTGGGCATCAGACGGGTCGCATATCCGGTAAGGGAATTTGGTGCCGGGGAGAGGAGTCGAACCTCCGACCTTCGCATTACGAATGCGCTGCTCTACCAACTGAGCTACACCGGCCCGGATGAAGCAAGTCGGGGATTATAGTCTGGCGCGGTGTTCCCCGCCAACGTAAGTATCCGCAGGCCCCGGAACAGTACAATTCGACAAAACTACCGGCCAATATATGTCCCGTGCTGCAGGAGGACTCCCATGAAAACACCGGTCGCCCTCGCCCTGGGCCTTGTCCTGGGCCTTGTCCTGGGGTGCGCGAACGTCGCATTTGCCCAGCAGTTCAAGTGGACCGACCCTGACGGCGGGGTGAGATACGGCGACGTCGCCCCGCCTGGCGTAAAGGCCACCCGGCTCGCGCCGCCGCCCTCAGGCCCCGGCCCGGCCCCCGCAGCCGGGGTAGCGCCGGCCACGCCTGCGGACGCCGAAATCGAATATCGCAAGCGGCAGCGCGAAGCCCAGGCCAAGGCGGAGAAGCAGGCGCTCGAAGCCAAGGACGCGGAGGCGAAGGCAGGCAATTGCCAGCGTGCCCAGGAGGCAGTGCGTGTCTTCGAGAGTGGTCAGCGAATCGCGCGGGTCGATGCGAAAGGCGAGCGCTACTTTCCTGACGCGGCGGCCATAGCCGACGAGAGGACAAAAGCCGAGCAGATTGCACGGGAGAACTGCAACTGACCTTCTCGGGACGGGGCTCGTACAGCCCATTCCGTGAAGTGGTTCACGGATTCACCCCGCCTGGAAACCGTACATCCACCGCCAGGCCCCGCACGTCGACGTAAGTTTACTTTTGACTCCGGGACGCTATTCTCGTCCCATGCGTAAATATACGTTCCCAACCCGCCGTCCGGCCGCACAACTCGGCTTCACGATGGTCGAAATCATGGTGGCGGTGGCGATCGTCGCCGTGATCGCCGCGTACGGCGTGCCGAACCTGTCCAGTTTCCTGAACAAGGTCAAGGTCAACGCCGCCAGCGGCGCCGTCCTCTCCGCCCTGCAACAGGGGCGCAGCGAGGCCGTCAAATCCAACCAGGGGGTGCTGGTCTGCTCGGCCAACGCTGCCCGCACCGGATGCGCCACCACTTCGATCACCAACTGGGCTACCAACGGCTGGCTGGTGTGCTACGACCTGGATGCCGACAACCTCTGCGATGCGTCCACCACCGCGCTCCCGAACCCGATCATGATCAGCGACCCGGTCCCCACGGGCACCGCAAGCGTGGTCGGCCCGGCGGCGCCGATCCGCTTCCTGCCGACGGGCAGCCTCGCGACCGGCAGCGCCACCCAGACCGTAACGGTCACGGGCTCCTGGGCCGGGGCGACGGCATTGAACATCACCGTGGCCGCCACCGGCCTCATCAAGGGCG